>NZ_CEEDEK010000004.1:0-300071 GCF_979253875.1 Rathayibacter sp. AC182
CGTTCGGTTCCCTCGGAGGTAGGTGTTTAACCGTTTTCGCATTTATCGTGAAACGCTTTCGCGTTTTCGTGCGCCGCTTCACTCACGATCCAGCACATGCTGCTGATGATGGTCGTCCCGCCGCTGCTGGTCCTCGGCGGACCGGTACTTCCTGGCGCTGCGCGTCCTGCCCGTGCGGGGCGACGGTGGCAGAGGGCTGCGGGAAGTGGGTCCTCGCGCTGGTGCACTCCCGCTACCTGCCTGCGCGTCCTCTCCTCCGCCCCGGTCGCCGCTGTGCTGTTCGCGGGGAGCCTCGTGGCCTTCTGCTACACGGGCTGGTTCGAGTGGGCGATGTTCTTCCGCCGGGGCCAGCATGTGCTCGCTGACCGTGCACTTCCTGGCCACCGGCTACCTCTTCTTCTGGGTCCTGATCGGAGTCGACCCCGGGCCCGCGCGGCCGGGCCACGTCCTCCGGCTCCCTGGTGATGCTCGCGACACGCTCGCCTTCCGCGCCTTCTTCGGCCTGGCGATCATGTCCCAGACCACGGTCCTGGGCGAGGACTGGTGGACGGCGATGGACTACACTGGGCACCACCGCGCTCCTCCGCCGGCCAGGGCGTCGGCGGAGGCATCGCCTGGAGCGCCGGCGAGCTGCCGATGGTCCTCATCGCCCTCGTGGTCCTCACCCAGTGGATGCGCTCCGACGAGCGCGCAGCGCGCCGCTACGACCGCCGCGCCGACCGGGACGGCGAGGCCGAGCTTCTCGCAGTACAGCAGACCGAGCTCGGCGTCGCGGAGGCACGGAACACGGGCTCGCAGCGGCCGAGCGTGCCGGCAGCCTCCCGCCGGACCGCCCAGCGCACCGTCCCCGACGGACCCGGAGGTCCGCGCCATGAAGGCTGCGCGCTCCGTCCTCCCCCTCATCAGCACGCCCCACCAGCAGAGGCTCTCTCATGAGCACCCGTACGAAGATCGTCCTCGCCGCCTCGTCCGGCCCTTCTCGCCGTCGTCGCACTCGTCGTCGCACTCGCAGTCCTGCGCCCGTTCTCGCCGTCGAGCGAGGCACCGACGATCGCCCTCGCCCCGAACAGCCACGTCCTGGATGACGGCGACCGGGAGCAGGTCGGTCACCCTCGTCGAGTTCCTCGACTTCGAGGAAGTCACCGTCACCTGCGCGGCCCTGCACCCCGGCATCGCGGAGCTCCGGGAGGACTACGCGGGTCGCGTCACGTTCGCCGTGCGCTACTGCCCGCTCCCGTCGCACGCGAGCGGCGAGGCCTCCACGCGGTCGCCGTCGAGGCGGCCGCACGCCAGCACCGGTTCGAGGACTTCTACCGGCTGATGTTCGACACCCACCCCGAGTGGGCCGGCAGCAGCGAACCGCAGGCCGCGCTCTTCCGCGGGCTCGCCCGGGGATCGGCCTCGACTTGGATCAGTACGACGCCGACGTGGCCCGACCCGTCGACCCTCGAGCGGGTCCGCTACGACTTCGACGCCGAAGTCGCGAACTCGGCGTACGGGGCACGCCGTCGATCCTCGTCGACGGCGAGCTGCTCGACGTCCATCGTGTGGAGGACATCCGCGACGCACTCGATGCGGCATTGCGCCGCTGATACCGGGCGCATCGGGAGGAGCCTGCTACGCTGAGGAAGCCGGCCTCCCTCAGAAGGCGGACCGACGTCGCGCAGCCGCCCCGGTATCGACCGAGGGTGCAGGCCGAGCACCGAGGACGTTCTTCGACGATTCCCCAGCAGCGGGGCGACGACGCCGGCGTCGTGGTGGAGTCACGGGATGCCACCCCAGGTCCTGGCGCAGTGATGCCACCTGACACGGGTGAACGGGCCCTGCCTCACCGGACGTCGCGACGCCGCCCCGCAACGCCACGGCGTCCGTCACCGCATGATCAACTGCTCAGGCGTCGATGTCCTGCAGCCACTGCTCCACCGTGCGCGGCGAGAGTCCCAGCAGGACCTGCGCGCTGCGCGCCTCCTCGATCCAGTTCGTCCGTCTGCGTGGCGCGCCAGCGGTACGAGTCGATCACGGGAGCCATCCCCTGCTCACCGAACAAGGGGATCGTCATCGCGCCGAACTCATCGGGGGTCTGCGCGTGGAAGGTCACGTCCTTCCAGAAGTAGCGGGTGAAAGCCGGCGGCGAGATCCTCGCCGAGGAGTCCGGGCAGGGCGCCGACGGCGATCGACGCCGGCCACGTCGGTCCGCTCGAACAGGCGCACGGCAGCGTCGGCGACGTCGAGGTGCCGGGCTCCAGGACACGCGGAAGTCCTCCCGGATCGAGGTACGGGAGGACGGCCTGCTCACGGACAGGAGGCGATCACCGGCGGGGAGGAGGAGGTTCTCCAGGTAGAGGCGAGGCGCGAGGACCGCGGTCGGGATGCCCGTCGCGGCGAGCCCACGCGCGGGGACCCCGTGCGGGCTGTCGTCCGTCTCGCCAGAGCGGGTAGCCGCGCTGGTCGAGAAGACCACTCGCGCGGGGCGGGCCCGGTCGACGGCCGCGGCGATCACGACCGAGCGTGCTCGAGCTGCTGCACGTCGGAGGTCCAGAGCCAGATGGATGAAGACGCCCTCGGCACCGCTGTAGGCCGCGACGAGGCTGTCGACGTCCGGAGGCGTCGACAGCGACGGCAGGTCCAGCAGTGAAGGCACCGGGGGTGCGGACGGCTGCGGTGACGGTCTTGCCGGAGCGGAGGAGTGCGGCGGCGATCGGGAGCGCCCCTGCGCGCCGGTCGCTCCGTGAACGATGTAGGTCATGAGAGCATTACTGCGGACGTTGCACCGGTTACGTCAACTGCAGTAATGATGAGAGGGCCGATTCGATGTCGTTCTCCGCTGATCAGTGGCCCGAGTGCGGGATAGCGCGCTTCCTCACCCTCCTGGACGGCCCCTGGGCGACGCTCGTCGTCCGCGAGCTCCTGAACGGCCCGATGCGGTTCGGCGACCTGATGAAGGCGCTGCCGGGAGTGAGCGCGCACACCCTGACCAACCGGTTGCGGCGCTTCGAGACGTACGGGCTGGTCACGCGCACCGCCTACGCGGAGATCCCTCCGCGGGTCGAGTACGAGCTGACTCCGGTCGGTCACGGTCTGCGGCCCGTGCTCGACGCGATGAACGACTGGGCCGGAACCGTGCCCCGCATCGACAGCGACGACGCGGTCCCCGTGCCGGCATCGTGCAAGGGCGCCGGTCTCTCCGATCGACGACCGAGTGAGTCGGCACCGTTCCTGGACGTGAACCGGCGCCGTCGATGCTCGCCTCCAACGCGAGGGGTGCGGCGGGGAACAAGGCTCACTTCGCAGACGCGATCCGACTCGACCTGTTCAAGAAGGAGCAGGACCGCATCCGTGGCGAACGGGCGATCGACGAGCGGGACGAAGCGAGCCCGACGCAGGACGTTGCCGATGTCGATGATGCGATCCGGCTCGCCCTCGATGTGACCGCGGAATGCGCCAGCACTTCAGGCTGGGCGCCCGACCACGTGAAGGGCCGCGATGCAAGTCTTCCTCGCGCGTGTTCTCCGTTCCGCGGACGAGACGATCACGGCGAGTCGAACGGAGCCGTTGGCCGCGATCGCCTCGACCGCCGTCCAGCTCGCAGCACACGAAAAAAGCACCACTCGGAAGAGTGGTGCTCGAGACCTCACCAGCTTCCTGGAGACCGGGATCGGCGCCGACCCGGCGTTCTTCTCCGGCAAGGGTTGTCGTGACGACACTTCGGTGCCCCTGGAGGGACTCGAACCCCCAACCTGCTCCTTAGGACGGAGTCGCTCTTCCATTGAGCTACAGAGGGCTGGCCGAGCCAGTGTACCCGCCGCCCACCCTTCCCCCGAAGCCGCGGTTGACAGCGGAGCCGCGACCTGCTTGGTTGGTTACTGCGCCAACTAACCACGCAACCAACGACCAGCGATCAGCAGGAAGGGGCACCCATGGACGACTCACGGCCGATCTTCCTGCAGATCGCCGAGCAGATCGAGAACGACATCATCGCGGGGGCGCTCCCCGAAGAGACCCAGGTCCCCTCCACCAACGAGTTCGCCGCGTTCCACCGCATCAACCCGGCCACCGCCGGGAAGGGCGTGAACCTGCTCGTCGACGACGGGGTCCTCTACAAGAAGAGGGGGATCGGCATGTTCGTCGCCGAGGGCGCCCGCGACCGGCTGGTCGAGAAGCGCCGCACGCAGTTCCGCGACCAGTTCGTCGCTCCGCTGCTCGCCGAGGCCGCCAAGCTCGGCCTCACCCGCGAGGAGCTCGCCACCATGATCAGCGAAGGGGGATCGCGATGAGCGCGGTCATCGAGGTCTCCGGCCTCAACAAGCACTACGGCAGCACTCACGCGATCCGCGACATGGGCTTCGCGCTCGACGAGAACCGGATCCACGGCCTCCTCGGCCGCAACGGCGCCGGCAAGACGACGCTCATGTCCCTCCCTCACCGGTCAGGAGTTCGCGAGCACGGGCGACATCCGCGTCTTCGGGGCGGCGCCCGTCGAGAACGCCGCCGTCCTCTCCCGCACCTGCTTCATCAAGGAGAGCCAGAAGTACCCCGAGGACTTCCGGGTGAAGCACGTCCCTGCGCAGCGCCGAGTGGTTCTTCGAGGGCTGGGACGACGCCTTCGCGCACGAGCTCGCGAGCGACTTCCGACTGCCGCTGAACCGCCGGGTCAAGAAGCTCTCGCGAGGGCAGCTCTCGGCCGTCGGGGTGATCGTCGGCCTCGCCTCGCGCCCGCTCACCTTCTTCGACGAGCCGTACCTGGGTCTGGACGCCGTCGCCCGCCAGCTCTTCTACGACCGCCTGCTCGCCGACTTCGCCGAGCGCCCCCGCACCGTCGTGCTCTCGACGCACCTGATCGACGAGGTCGGCAGCCTCCTCGAGGCTGCGTGCCTCGTCCTCGACGAGGGTCGGCCTCGTCGTCGGCAGCGATGCGGAGGAGCTGCGCTGGCTCGGCCGCCACCGTGGTCGGCACGCGCAGCGCGGTCGGCGCGTTCGCATCCGGTCGCGAGGTGCTCTCGCGCAGCGGCGTCGGCGGACTCGCCTCCGCGACCCTCCCCCGCCTCGACCACGCGGACCGGGCCCAGGCCGCAGCCGCAGGGCTCGAGCTCGAGCCCGATCTCCCTCCAGCAGCTCGTCGTGCAGCTCACGGGCACCGCCTCCGGGAAGGACGCGCTCATGACCACCACCGCCCCCGCACGGAGCCTCGGCACCTGGGACCGAACTGCTCCGTATCGTCCGCCTGCTACTTCGCCAACCCCGCGACGCTGCTCTACACGCCGCTCGGGATCCTCGCCGCGATCTTCCTCGGCAGCCTCGCGATCTTCTGGGTCGTCCTGCGCACTGATCGGCGCCGACAGCGCCGGCGGCGAAGTCCGGCGTCCAGGTCTCCGGACCCGGCGCGTTCATCTTCATCTACATGCTCGTCGTCGCGATCCAGGCGGTGAACATCACCTTCGGTCTGGCGCTGGGCTACGGCTCCACGCGGCGCGGCTTCTACTGGGGCAGCGCTCTCACCTTCCTCCTCCTCTCCGCCCTCTGGACGGTGCTCTACACCGTCATGGCCGCGATCGAAGTCGGCGACGAGCGGCTGAGGGCATGGGTGGCATCCTGTTCCGGGTCGTCGGCTTCGGCGGCATCTCCTGGGTCGAGCAGGCCTTCGGCGTCTTCGTGCTGTTCCTGTTCTTCTTCTTCGTCCGGAGCCGCGACCGCCTCCGTCTACGTCCGCTGGCGGGCGGTCGGCATGACGGTCTTCTGGATCGGGCTGGCCGCGGTGGCCGTCGCCGTCGTCGCGCTGATCAGCCTCACGGGCGCGACAGGACTCCGTCTGGCTCACCCTCGAAGCGGTCGGCCCGACCGGCGGGTTCGCGCTGCTGCTCGTCCCCACCGCGATCGCCGCTCTCAGCGGCTGGCTGATCCTCCGCCGCGCCACTCCCCGCGGCTGAGCTCCCCGCAGGCGGCGCGCCGCATCCGACCGCCCCGAGCGCGAGCGCCGCAAGGCCCTGCCGCGCCGGGCGGTCCGGATGCGCGCGTGGCGTCGCCGGCCGCATCCATGATCACCGCGCTCCCCTCCGCCTCCGAGCACACCTGGGCCGCCCGCGACGCGGACGCCCCGCTGGCGCTGGGGACCCTCGAGACCGTCGACGCCTGGTGGCGCGCCGCCAACTACTTGGCGGTCGGCCAGATCTACCTGCTCGCGAATCCCCTGCTGACGGAGCCGCTCACCCGCGACCACATCAAGCCGCGCCTGCTCGGCCACTGGGGCACGACTCCCGGCCTGAACCTCATCTACGCGCACCTCAACCGCGCGATCCGCGAGCGCCGCCAGTCGACCCTCTACATCACCGGACCCGGCCACGGCGGCCCGGGCATGGTCGCCAACGCCTACCTCGACGGCACCTACAGCGAGATCTACTCGCACATCGACGAGACCGAGGACGGCCTGCGCCGCCTCTTCCGCCAGTTCAGCTTCCCCGGCGGCATCCCCAGCCACGCCGCTCCCGAGACCCCGGGCAGCATCCACGAGGGCGGCGAGCTCGGCTACGCGCTGAGCCACGCTTACGGAGCCGCCTTCGACAACCCCGATCTGCTCGTCGCCGCGGTCGTCGGCGACGGCGAGGCCGAGACCGGCCCGCTCGCACCGGCTGGCACTCCAGCAAGTTCGTGAACCCCGCGACCGACGGAGTGGTCCTGCCGATCCTGCACCTCAACGGCTACAAGATCGCGAACCCCGATCCTCGCCCGCATCCCGTACGAGGAGCTCGAGGCCTGCTCCGCGGCTACGGGCACGAGCCCTTCCTCGTCGAGGGCGGCTTCGACGGCGAGGACCCGATGCGCGTGCACGAGCGCTTCGCCGAGGTCCTCGACACGGTCCTCGACCGCATCGCCGCCATCAAGGAGCGCGCCGCGGCCGGAACCTGACGCGGCCGGCCTGGCCGATGATCGTCCTGAAGACCCCGAAGGGCTGGACGTGCCCGCCGAGATCGACGGAGTCCAGGTCGAGGGCACGTATCGCGCCCACCAGGTGCCGCTCGCCAACGCGCGGGACACCGAGGAGCACACCCGCCTCCTCGAGGACTGGCTCCGCTCCTACCGCCCCGAGGAGCTCTTCACCGAGAGCGGCGGCATCGCCGAGCGCGTGCGCTCGCTCGCTCCCGAGGGCGAGCTGCGGATGAGCGCCACGCCGCACGCGAACGGCGGCCTCCTGCGCCAGTCGCTCCACCTGCCCGACTTCCGCCGCTACGAGGTCGTCGTCGAGTCCCCGGCGGCACGGTCGCCGAGGCGACGAAGGTGCTCGGCGAGTGGCTCGCCGACGTCATCCGCGAAATCCGACCAACTTCCGGATCTTCGGACCCGACGAGGTCGCGAGCAACCGCCTGCAGAGCGTCTACGCCGCACCGACAAGCAGTGGGAGGGCGAGCTCAGCCCGCTCGACGACCACCTCGCCCGCGCGGGCCGGGTCATGGAGGTGCTCTCGGAGCACCAGTGCCAGGGCTGGCTGGAGGAGTACCCTGCTCACGGTCGGCACGGGCTCTTCACCTGCTACGAGGCCTTCATCCACATCATCGACTCGATGTTCAACCAGCACGCGAAGTGGCTGAACGGCACGCGCGAGATCGAGTGGCGCCGCCCCATCGCGAGCCTGAACTACCTGCTCTCGAGCCACGTCTGGCGCCAGGACCACAACGGCTTCCAGCCACGAGGACCCGGGCTTCATCGACGCACGTCGTCAACGAAGCCGGAGGAGTGGTGCGCGTTCTCCACTTCCCCTTCGACGCCAACACGCTGCTCTCGGTCTACGACCACTGCCTCCCGCAGCGTCGACTACGTCAACACGGTGACCGATCGTCGCGCAAGGGCGAGCAGCCCGCCCCCGCGTGGCCTCACGATGGACGAGGCCGTCGCGCACTGCTCGCGCGGCCTGGGCATCCTCGAGTGGGCCAGCGGCGGGCGGCAGGGCGAGTCCCCGGATGTCGTGCTCGCCTGCGCGGGCGACGTCCCGACCCTCCGAGACCCTCGCCGCTGTGAGCATCCTGCGCGAGAAGCTTGCCGGACCTCGCGATCCGCGCCGTCAGCGTCGTCGACCTCATGCGCCTGATGTCCGAGTCCGAGCACCCGCACGGCCTCTCGGACCGCGAGTTCGACGCGGTCTTCCTCCCGACCGCCCCGTCGTCTTCGCGTACCACGGCTACCCGTGGCTGATTCACCGCCTGACCTACAAGCGGACCGGCCACCAGAACCTGCACGTGCGCGGCTACAAGGAGAACGGCACCACCACGACTCCGTTCCGACATGGTGATGCTGAACGACCTCGACCGCTACTCACTCGTTATCGACGTCATCGACCGCACCCCCGGCCTCGGCTCCCGCGGCGCCGGCCTCCGCCAGGAGATGCAGGACGCCCGCCGCCGCGCCCGCGCCTACACCCGCGAGTTCGGCGAGGACCTCCCCGAGGTCGCGAACTGGACCTGGTCCGGCGAGCGCTCCGGCAAGCGCCAGCACCGCGACGGGAGGCGACAACGAATAGGAGGCCGTCCCCTCCTTCTTCTGACGGGGCGAGGGTGCTTCGATCGCAAGGCGGAGGAGGAAGGCGACCGCCGGCGGTATCGCGCCCGACGACAACGCCGCGAGCGGAGTGCCCTCGCCCCGTCGGGCTACCGGAGCCGGGTAGCCGTTCCACTCCGGGTTCCATGCGCTCCGCCGCCGCGCACGAGCCAGGATCCGGCCCGCGGCACGCGGGGCTGCCGTCCGCAGGTGCCAGCCCATCTCGGCCGGCGTGCGGTCGCTCTTGGTGTTGTTGCGGCGGTGGCAGCAGGGCGACCGAGGTTCTCCGTGTCGCGCCCGCCGCGCGACTCGGCTGGATGTGGTCGATCGTGTTCGCGTGCGTCCCGCAGTAGCCGCAGCGGTGGTTGTCCCGGCGCAGCACGCCACGGCGCGACACGGGCACCGTCCGCGAGCTCGGGATCCGCACGTAGCGCGTGAGCAGGATCACGGAGGGCCGCACGTAGTCGCCGGTCGCTCCGTGCACCGGATTGTCCTCGTCGGCCTCGATGACGGTGGCCTTCTCGGTCATCAGCAGGACCAGTGCCCGCTTGAACGAGACGACCGCGAGAGGCTCGTAGCCGGCGTTGAGAACCAGGGTGCGCATCAGTGACCTCCGACCGTGCCTCGGTCGTCGCCGCGCGGCATCGCCCAGAACGCGAAGAAGGGCGCCGTCGGTGATGACGGCGCCCTTCGGAAGCCCGCGGCAGATCGCCGCGTCGAGTCGTGGTGACGTATCCGCGTGTCGGAGGAGTGCACCGACGCGGAGAGGATCCCCGCCCGGATCGAGTCGGTCCGCCGCACGCGCGAACGCAGCCCCACAGCGTGGTGCCCGTTCCGCTCGGCCATCCCGGCACTCCGTCCCTCGACGACGACCGCTCCGCCGTTCGAGCGGAGTGGGGTTCAGAGTATTCCTTCCCCGCGAAACACCAGAGGTTCGCCGGAATTCGTCATCCGCATTTCACATCGATGACGCCGGGAACGCGGACGAGCCCGCCCCCGGGAGGAGGGCGGGCTCGTCCAGTGCGACCGGCGGTCAGCCGGCGATGCGCACGATGTAGTAGTCCGACGTCCAGATCGGCTTGCACCCGGACGCTCGCACCGGCGTAGGGCGCGTGCAGGATGTTGCCGTTCCCTGCGTAGAAGCCGTCGTGGCCGGGCATGATCACCAGGTCGCCGGGCTGCGCCTCGGACTCCGGGATGCGGGTGCCCATCGCGGCCTGGCCTGCGGCCGAGTGCGGCATCGAGATGCCGTACTGCGCGAACACGTACATGACCAGACCGGAGCAGTCGAAGCCGCTCGGGTCCGCGCCGCCGAAGACGTAGGGCACGCCCTGGTACTGCATCGCGGTGTTGAACACGGCCGACAGGCTGTACCCGGTGGTCGGAGCCGACGCGGCGAGCTCCGCGGCGGAAGGCGCCGTCGTAGGAGTTGAACTCCTCCGCCGTCTCGGCGCGGGCCTCCTCGACGTCGTCCGTCTCCACGACGGGCTCGACCACGGGCTCCGGCTCGGGGGGCGGCGAGGGCGGAGGAGCGGCCTCGGCCGAGAACGCGTCGCGTGCGATCGCGTTCTGCACGACGCTGCCGGCGACCGCGACGGTCTGCGCGTCGCCCTGTCGGAGGAGGTCGGCCTGCGAGGCGGCGAAGGGGCTGTCGGTCTCGGTGCCCGGCGAGAAGGCGTAGGCGAGCAGGGCCATGGTGGCGACCAGCGCGCCGGCGAAGCCGACGATCGCGACCTTGCCGAGCTTCCGGCCCGGTGCTTGCGCGGGGTGCCGGCCGGCGACGGCGCGAAGTCGGTCACGTCGCGCTGCCGCGCCGGAGCGTCGGGACGGCACGACGGGCGACCGGCGCCTCGGAGTGGATCGAGCGCGCACGACGGGCGGCTGGTTCTCGAAGGTGGCGGTGCTGCGGGGGCTGTTCGGGTGGGTGGAGCGGTACCGGTCGGGGTTCAGGGGTGTCGTTCTCGGCCGAGGGATTGGACCTCCGCGTCCCGTCAGCCCGAGCAGCTGTCCCGTCTCATGCACGAAGCATCGATGTTCACGGTGGTCCGAGACGGGCAGGGGGACGTCGGATTCCGCGCCCTGGAACCGAGGTTCGGATGCAGGGCTCCCAGAGCGTAAGCGACCGTTACCGGTTTGTCACCATTCGACGGCACCGGATCCTGGGGACAGCCGACAGCGGGACCCGGGATGCGCTAGAGTCCGTCCAGCGTCCGGTCAGGAACCCCGCGATCCGGAACCGGTCAGACGACGAGGAAGATGTGCGCCGCGACCTCGGTGGGGAGTTCGATGCCCGCCTCCGCGCCGTCGATGCGCACCAGGACGTAGCCGTTCAGCGCCGAGAACTCGCCCTCGGCGCCCGGCATCACGCCCGCCTGCTTGAGCTGCAGCAGCAGCTCCGGGTCGACCTGCGCCGGCTCGCCGAGGCGTCGGACGACTCGCGCCAGGCTCGGCGGGCCCGCGACGAAGCGCGGCAGGCTGATCACGCCGTCCGCGAAGCGCGAGGCGGGGCTGTCGCCCAGCTCGTCGAGGCCGGGGATCGGGTTGCCGTAGGAGCGACTCCGTCCGGGTGGTCGAGCATCTCGAGGAGACGGCGCTCGACCTGCTCGCTCATGACGTGCTCCCAGCGGCAGGCCTCCTCGTGCACGAACTCCCAGTCGAGCTTGATGACGTCGTGGAGGAGGCGCTCGGCGAGGCGGTGCTTGCGCATGACGTGGATCGCCTTGCGGCGGCCGTCGGTGGTGAGCTCGAGGTGGCGGTCGCCCGAGACGACGACGAGGCCGTCGCGCTCCATGCGCCCGACGGTCTGCGAGACGGTCGGTCCCGAGATGGCTCAGACGCTCCGAGATGCGAGCACGGAGGGGGATGATGTTCTCCTCCTCCAGCTCCAGAATAGTCCGCAGGTACATCTCGGTCGTGTCGATCAGATCCGTCATCTCAGCCTTCCCGTCTCGGCGCGCTCAACCTTACTGGGCACCGTGTCGCAACATCCGCGAGGCGTACGGCACCGGGCCTTCGTCACTCGAGAGGAGGGGCGAGCCGGGAACCCTAGTATTAACGCATGCCGGACGTCACCATTCCTCGCGAGCTCCTCCCCCACGACGGACGATTCGGCTGCGGCCCGTCCAAGGTGCGGCACGACCAGCTCGCGCATCTCGCGACCGAGGGCGCGCACCTCCTCGGCACGTCCCACCGGCAGGCCCCGGTCAAGAACCTCGTGGGCCGGGTGCGCGAGCACCTCTCGACGCTGTTCCGCGTGCCCGAGGGCTACGAGGTCCTCCTCGGCAACGGCGGCTCGACCGCCTTCTGGGACTCGGCCGCCTTCTCGCTCATCGAGCGCCGCGCCGAGAACCTCACCTTCGGCGAGTTCGGCCAGAAGTTCGCGAAGGCCGCCTCCGCGCCGTTCCTCGAAGCCCGCGCACGTGATCTCGGCGCCCGCCGGCTCGCGCAGCGAGGTCGAGGTGCTGGAGGGCGTCGACGTCTACGCCTGGCCCCACAACGAGACCTCGACCGGAGTCATGGCGCCCGTGACGCGGGTCCACGGCGACGAGGGCGCGCTGACCGTCATCGACGCGACGAGCGCCGCCGGAGGCATCGACTTCGACGCCTCGCAGGCCGACGTGTACTACTTCGCCCCGCAGAAGAACTTCGCGAGCGACGGGGGCCTCTGGTTCGGCCTCTTCTCTCCCGCCGCCATCGAGCGCGTCGAGCGCATCGCCGCGAGCGGCCGCTACATCCCCGAGTTCCTGAGCCTGAAGAACGCGGTCGACAACTCGCGCCTGAACCAGACGCTGAACACGCCGGCCCTCGCGACCCTCCTGCTGATGGAGTCGCAGCTCGACTGGATGAACGGCAACGGCGGCCTCGCCTGGGCCTCGGCGCGCACCGCCGAGTCCTCCTCCGCCATCTACGACTGGGCCGCGGCCTCGTCGGTCGCGACCCCGTTCGTCGAGGTCCCCGAGCACCGCTCGCAGGTCGTCGCCACCATCGACTTCGACGCCTCGATCGACGCGGCGCTCATCGCGAAGATCCTCCGGGCGAACGGCATCGTCGACACGGAGCCCTACCGCAAGCTCGGGCGCAACCAGCTCCGCATCGCGACCTTCACCGCCATCGAGCCGGACGACGTCCGGTCGCTGCTGAACTGCATCGACCACGTCATCGAGCGCCTGGCCGACTGAGCGGGTGCGGAGGATGAGGCTGTGGCTCCGCGAGGAGGAGCGCCGACCGAGTCCTCCGCCCTACCCGAGCGACGTCGCCCGGGCGCTGCTCGTCGGCTGCCTGATCTGGCTGGCGGCGCTGATCGGCGTGCTCGTGGCGTCCGCGATCGGAGGAGACGTCCCTCCCCTGGTGCTGTCGACCGTCGTCATCGGCTTCGTGCTCGGCACGATCGGCCTCTTCTACAGCCGCAACCGCCGCTGACGGGTCAGGCGGCGTCCGTCTCCATCGTGAGCGTCGCCTCGATCGGATCGATCGCGAGCTCCACGGTGACGCTCCCGAGTTCCGACAGCCGGGCCACGTGCGTCCGCCGCCGCACGGGATCGACGCCTCACCGGCGGGCAGATCGCACCGCCAGGTGCGCCGTGCGCTCAGGCTCGCGTCGTCCCTCTCGATCCGCACGTCCGCGTCGCTGCCGATCCACTCGGCGAGCAGCTCGTCGACCCGCTCCGTCAGCTCGGGCAGCGCCTCCTGGAGTCGGGCGGTGTCGAAGCCGCTGCGCCGCAGCGACTTGCCCAGCCGGTAGACGTCCGTCGATCCGGCCGGCCGGATGAGGGACGTCGTGATCGCCGCCTGATCGAAGTCGGGGCTGCCGAGCGAGTCGGTGCGGACCGGCTTGCTCCAGAAGCCGGCGAGGGCGGCGTTGAGCGCGAGAGACGCCAGGTGGCACGCGGTGTGACCCCGCGACAGCGAGCGCCGCTCGGCGGGGTCGATCTCGACGCGGACCCGCTGACCCTCGGCGAGCGCCGACGCGTCGGCGACGAGGTGCGCGACGACGAAGCTCCAGCCCTCGGTCCCGAGGCGCACGGGAAGGCGGTCGCCGAGGTGCAGCGCACTGCCGTCCCACGCCGCGATCCGGCAGTCGAGGAGCCGGTAGCGCAGGCCCTCCGCCACGAGGGCGCCGACATCGGCACCCTGGTCCGGCCAGGTGGGATCGACCGGATGCGCGGCCGTCTCGTCGAGGACGACGACCCAGCGGCCGTCCTCGCGCACCTCCAGGTGCAGGATCGCCCCCTCGGAGGCGGTGGCTCCGTCGGGGTAGGAGACGAGCGTGTCGGAGTTGATCACGCCGGCCCCTCCCTCGCGGCGCGCGGCCGAGACGCCGACTCAGCGGTCGTCGTCGTCCCGGTCGTCGTCATCGTCGTCTTCGGAGTCCTCGTCCTCGGACTCGTCGCCTTCGGAGTCGTCGTCGTCATCATCGTCCGAGTCGTCGTCTTCGGAGTCGTCATCGTCATCATCGTCCGAGTCGTCCTCGTCGTCGTCGAGCACGACCTGGTCGTCGAACTCGTCCTCGGAATCGGCGTCCTCCTCGTCCGAGTCCTCGTCGTCCGCGTCCTCGTCCTCCGCGTCCTCGAGCTCCTCGCCGGCGGTGTCCTGCGCAGCGCGGTAATCGGCGAGGCGGTCGGTCCACGGCACCCAGTCGGGAGCCAGGACGGCGCCCTCACCGGGCAGCAGCTCGACCTCGAGCACGTTGACGTCCTCGGTCTCGTCGATGCGCGAGAGCGTCGCGGTCCAAAGCCATCCGGGATAACCGCGCATGAGGTTGGCGAACTGGAGCGAGACGACGTGCTCGCCCTGAGCGAGCGTCGCCACCAGCGGCCCGATCGTGTCCGCGGGAGTGATGTCGGCGAGCGCCTCGCGGGCCCGGTCCTCCGACGCCGCGAGCACCGGATCGAGCTCGTACACGGGCTCGGGGGCGAGGTCGTCCGCGGCCTCGTCCGCCGAGGCGTCCGGCTCCGGCTCCTCGGAGGCGTCCTCCTCGCCGGCCGTCGCGGTCAGCTCGGTCTCCTCCGACTCCGGTGCCTCGGTCTGCTGAGACACCTCATCCGACTCCAGTGCCACGACCTCCTGGGGCGCCTCCGCGGGACCGTTCTCCGAGCCGGCGTCGTCCACCGGCACCTCGGTCCGCTCCGCAGCCGGAGCGGCAGTGTCGACGGAGCCCTCGAGACCCTCGCCTTCACCATCTTCCGACGCGGGCACCCCTGCCGGGTCCGAATCGGAGCCCACAGGAAGGAGGAGGGACTCCTGCCCCTCCTGCGGCGCGAGGTCGCCGGTCGTCTCGTCGGCGTCAGGCATCCAGCTCGTCCGCGACCTTGCGCAGCAGGGCCGCGATCTTGCGTCCGTGCGCCTTGTCGGGGTAGCGACCGCGCTTGAGGCCCGTGCCGATCCCGTCGAGCAGCTTGACGGTGTCCTCGACGATCACCGACATGTCGTCCGCCGACTTGCGGTTCATCTTGACCATGCTGACGGGGGCTTCGAGGATGCGGGCCGACAGGGCCTGCGCTCCGCGCTTGCCGTCGGCGATGCCGAACTCGAGTCGCGTGCCGGGCTTCACCGCGGTCCCCGAGGGCAGCGCGGACGCGTGCAGAAAGACCTCCTGGCCGTCATCAGTGCTGATGAAGCCGAAGCCCTTCTCCTCGTCGTAGAACTTGACCTTGCCGGTAGGCATGCAGAACCCCTCCTGGAATCGAAGCAGCCACCAGTTTAGAGGCTCCCCGGCTCGGCCTTCTATCCTTGACGCGTGAAGCCACAGCCGCCCGCGGGCATCGGACGCGCCGAGCGCACCCTCGCCTACATGTTCATCGCGATCATCGTCGTGACCGTGCTGGCGTTCCTCGCCATCCTGATCGCGCCCGCTACAGGGCTGCGCGAGTACGAGGGCCCGCTGTGGCAGTTCGTCTTCGCGATCCCCCTCGTGGGCCTGCCGATCGCGTTCCTCGTGATGATCGCGATGCTCGTCGTCGGAGTGCGGCGCCGCCGCGCCTCTGGAGCGCGCGGGCGCGAGGACGACGCCGAGCGATCCACCACTTCGCTCCCAGACTCCGTTCAGCCAACGCGCAGAAGATGTGTTCATGGACGGACCCCGAATTCTCATCGTCGACGACGAGCCCAACATCAGAGACCTGCTCACCACGAGCCTCCGCTTCGCCGGCTTCGCCGTGCGCGCGGTGGGGAACGGCGCTCAGGCCATCTCGGCCGTCCTCGAGGAGGAGCCCGATCTGATCATCCTCGACGTCATGCTCCCGGACATGAACGGGTTCGGCGTCACGAAGCGACTGCGCTCCGCCGGCTACACCTCACCCATCCTCTTCCTCACGGCGAAGGACGACACCGAGGACAAGATCACCGGCCTCACCGTCGGCGGCGACGACTACGTCACCAAGCCGTTCAGCCTCGACGAGATCGTCGCTCGCATCAAGGCGATCCTCCGCCGCACGATGCACGCGGAGGAGGACGCCGTCATCCGCGCCGGCGAGCTCACCATGGACCAGGACACCCACGAGGTCCTCGTCGGCGACGAGCCCGTCGAGCTCAGCCCGACCGAGTTCAAGCTCCTGCGCTACCTGATGCTCAACCCCAACCGGGTGCTCAGCAAGGCGCAGATCCTGGACCATGTCTGGGAGTACGACTTCAACGGCGATGCGGGCATCGTCGAGTCCTACATCTCGTACCTCCGACGTAAGCTCGACACGCATTCCGAGGAATCGCTCATCCAGACCAAGCGAGGATTCGGATACATGCTGAAGGTCGCGAAGGCCTAGCCTCCCGTCCGATCCACGTCGCGGAGCCCGAGGCTCCGCAGCCCGGCGGCCGTCCTTCGAGGGGCAGCCGCCGTTCCGCCATCGAGGAGTCCCACCGCCATGCACCAGACCCTGGCCGAGCGGTGGAACTCCATTCGCTGCGCACGAAGATCACCGCGGTGACCGTGCTGCTGCTGACCCTCGGACTCCTGGTCTCGGGCATCGGCACCATGACGATGCTCAAGCCGCAGCTCATCTCGCAGCTCGACCGCAATCTCGACTCTCAAGGCGCAGGCCGTCGCCGACTCGCTGAGCGCGATCGGCGAGGCGGGACCTCGACGACGACGACGCGGACTACGTCGGCGCCGTCTACGACGCGCTCGGCAACCGCGAGGGGCACGACGGCCGCCGGTCCGACCGACCCCGTCTTCCCCGAGACGTTCACCATCGAGCAGGGCGCTCAAGATGACGGACAAGGTCCAGCACGTCCTGAGCGAGAACGGCAAGATCGAGTACCACTTCGTCGCGACGACGTACTCGCAGGGCAACCAGATCGAGACGCTGCTCCTGGCGACGTCCACGCGGAACGTCGACTACATCATGACGCTGTACCTGACGATCTTCCTCGGCTTCGGAGTCGCGATCGTCGTCATCGGGGCGCTGCTCACGCGCCTGCTCGTGACCACCACCTTCGCCCCGCTGCGCGAGGTCGAGCGCACCGCCGCGGCGATCGCCGACGGCGACTTCAGCCAGCGCCTGGACGGCACCACCCCGAACACCGAGGTCGGGCGCTGGAACCGCTCCTCAACGCGATGCTCGGGCGCATCGACACCGCGTTCCGCGATCGGGCGCGCACCATCGACCAGATGCGGCGCTTCGTCGGCGACGCGAGCCATGAGCTGCGCCTCCCTCGTCTCGGTCCGCGGCTACGCCGAGCTGTACCGGATGGGCGCACTGCAGACGCCCGAGGCCGTCGGCCAGGCCATGGAGCGCATCGAGAAGGAGGCGATCCGCATGGGCGGACTCGTGGAGGACCTCCCGAGCTCGCCCGTCTGGACGAGACCAAGCCGCTCGCCCTGCGCGCCCGTCGACCTCATGCCGCTCGCCCGCGACGCCGCCATGGACGCCATGGCCTCGTGGCCCGATCGCGACTTCGGCGTCGAGACCCGGGACGACACTCCGATCGAGACCCCCGCCCTCGACGAGGACGAGCCCGCCGACGGGGCGACCCAGCCGATGCAGACCGCTGCAGCGGGCCTCACCGGTCCGATCGCGGCCGCGAGCGCACGGCTCGCTCGTCTGCGACGCCGCCCCCGCCGTGTCGTCAAGGCGGAGGAGATCGCAGCGGGCACCGCCGAGACCGCCCCGAGGAGGCGGGCGTCCCCGCGCTCGTGATGGCGGAGGAGAACAAGATCCGCCAGGTGCTCACCAACCTCATCGGCAACGCGGTGCGGTACACGCCCGACGACACTCCGATCGAGATCGGCGTCGCCGTCGACCGCTCCCGCCGCGTGGTGTTCCTCGAGGTCATCGACCACGGCGAGGGCATCCCGCCGCAGATCCGCGAGAAGATCTTCCAGCGCTTCTGGCGCGCCGACACGTCGCGCACCCGTGAGACCGGAGGCAGCGGGCTGGGCCTCGCGATCGTGTCCTCCATCGTCAGCGCCCACAAGGGCCGCGTCGACGTCGTCGAGACGCCGGGCGGCGGCGCGACGTTCGCGTCGCCCTGCCTCTCCTCACCGTCGGCCCGAACGGCGAATCCTCCCCAGCCTCGGTCTGACCGCCTCCGCGGTCCCCGCCCTCGGACCTACCGTTCTCGCACGCGCCGACCGGCGCCGACCGGAACGAGAGGACTCCCCCATGACCCGCTACCAGACCGACATCGACGCGCTGACCACCGCTGACCGGCACCGCACACGGCTACATGGACCGCATCCAGACGGAGGTCTCGGGACTGCTCGCCCAGCTGACCGGCCTGGAGGCCTCGTGGCAGGGCCGGGCGTCGAGCGCGTTCCAGGGGTGGTCGGCGTCTGGCAGGCGACGCAGGCCCAGGTCGACGAGGGGCTCTCGACCATCACCCTCGCCCTCGGCACCGCCGCGCAGCAGTACGAGGACACCGAGCAGGCGAACGCGCGGCTCTTCGGCTCGTGAGCGCGGCGCCGGAGGGTCGCACCGTTCTGCGTGAGCGGAGCGCCCCTCCGGCCGGTGGGCACCTGCGTTCGGCACCGGGCCGGAACGCGGAGAAGGCGGCTCCCCCGGAGAAGGGCCGCCTTCAGCGCGTGGTGCTGGTCGGACTAGAAGTCCATGCCGCCCGTGGGGTCGCCGGCCGGGACCGGGTTCTTCTCGGGCTTGTCGGCGACGACGACCTCGGTGGTGAGGAAGAGGCCGGCGATGGACGCCGCGTTCTGCAGAGCGGAGCGGGTGACCTTGACCGGGTCGATGATGCCGGCGGCGATCAGGTCGACGTACTCGCCGGTCGCGGCGTTGAGGCCGTGTCCGGTGGGCAGCTCGCGGACCTTGGCGGCGACGACACCGGGCTCGAGACCGGCGTTCAGCGCGATCTGCTTGAGCAGGGCCTCGATGGCGACCTTGACGATGTTCGCGCCGGTCGCCTCGTCTCCGGTGAGCTCGAGCTTGTCGAAGGCGAGCTTGCCGGCCTGGATGAGGGCGACGCCACCACCGGCGACGATGCCCTCCTCGACGGCGGCCTTCGCGTTGCGGACGGCGTCCTCGATGCGGTGCTTGCGCTCCTTGAGCTCGACCTCGGTCGCCGCTCCGGCCTTGATGACCGCGACACCGCCGGCGAGCTTCGCGAGGCGCTCCTGGGGCTTCTCGCGGTCGTAGTCGCTGTCGGTGTTCTCGATCTCGGCGCGGATCTGCGCGACACGACCGGCGATGGCCTCGGCGTCGCCGGAGCCCTCGACGATGGTGGTCTCGTCCTTGGTGATGACGACCTTGCGGGCCGAGCCGAGCAGGTCGAGGGTGACGTTCTCCGAGCTTGAGGCCGACCTCCTCGGAGATGACCTGGCCGCCCGTGAGGATCGCGATGTCCTGGAGCTGCGCCTTGCGACGGGTCTCCGAAGCCCGGGGCCTTGACGGCGACGGACTTGAAGATGCCGCGGATCTTGTTGACGACCAGGGTCGCCAGCGCCTCTCGTCGACGTCCTCGGCGATGATCAGGAGCTGCTTGCCGGCCTGGATCACCTTGTCGACGACGGGCAGGAGGTCCTTGATGTTCGAGACCTTGGAGTTGACGATGAGGATGTAGGGGTCCTCGAACACCGCCTCCTGGCGGTCGGGGTCCGTCACGAAGTACTGCGACAGGTAGCCCTTGTCGAAGCGCATGCCCTCGGTCAGCTCGGGCTCGGTGCCGAAGGTGTTCGACTCCTCGACGGTGACGACGCCCTCCTTGCCGACCTTGTCGATCGCCTCGGCGATGATCGCGCCGATCTCGGGGTCCGCAGCCGAGATGGACGCGGTCGCCGCGATCTCGTCCTTGGTCTCGATGGCCTTCGCGCCGGCGATGAGCTCGGCGGTGACGGCCTTGACGGCCTTCTCGATGCCCTTCTTCAGGGTGATCGGGTCGGCACCGGCCGCGACGTTGCGCAGGCCTTCGCGCACGAGCGCCTGAGCGAGCACGGTCGCGGTGGTGGTTCCGTCGCCGGCGACGTCGTCGGTCTTCTTGGCGACCTCCTTGACGAGCTCGGCGCCGATCTTCTCGTACGGCTCGTCGAGCTCGATCTCCTTGGCGATCGAGACGCCGTCGTTCGTGATGGTGGGGGCGCCCCACTTCTTCTCGAGCACGACGTTGCGGCCGCGCGGGCCGAGGGTCACCTTGACCGCGTCGGCCAGAGTGTTGAGTCCACGCTCGAGGCCGCGGCGGGCTTCTTCGTCAGCTAATGATCTTGGCCATGTGTGTTTTCGTCCCTCCCGGACGTCAAGAAAGTTCATTCCTGGCACTCGGATCAACCGAGTGCCAAGAGCGATTCTGGCACTCACGGGTGACGAGTGCAAGCGACGCTGATTGGGCGGAACGACAGGAGCCGCCGTCCGCTCGAGGCGGGCGACGGCTCCTGCGACAGGCGCGCGGATCAGACCACGCGCACCGATTCCGCCTGGGGTCCGCTCGATCCGCTGCCGACCTCGAAGGCGACGTGCTGGCCTCCTCGAGGACCTTGTAGCCCGACATGTCGATCGCGGAGTAGTGGACGAACACGTCCTGTCCGCCCTCGTCGACCGTGATGAAGCCGTAGCCCTTCTCAGCGTTGAACCACTTGACGGTTCCGTTCGCCATTTCCACTCCCAAAGTGCTGTGCTGCCCTCGACACCAGCGATGCGCTAGTGCCTCCGAGTCGAGATACTAATCCGCGAATGACGCCGGAAACGGCGGAACGGGCGTTCGGGAAAGAGTTGTCCGCGATTCAACACGGATTAAACGTGCCGGAAACAGAACACCCCCTCCAACGCGAGGATGAATCGGCTCCCGGGCTCCGGAGGCCTCAGTCGACCGGGTAGTCCGCACCGAGGACGACGACCAGATCGCCGGTCTCGACGAACTCGTCGCCCTGCACGATCTCACCGGCGCCGAGCGACTCGACGAGGCCCAGGTGCCGCACCCTCGAGGGCGGCGTCGCTGTAGTAGACGGTCGTCACGGCCTGATCCTCGGAGTTCGCGTTCGCGACCGTCGGCACCGTCCAGCCGGCCGTCGTCAGCTGATCGCCCGCACTCGCGGCGAGCCCCGCGGTCGCCGTCCGTTCAGCACGGCGATCTGCAGCGCCGGATCGAGGGTCGGCGTCGCGGAGGGCGACGCCGACGCGTCCGCGATGCCCGTGGGGGCGGTGAAGACGTCGTTGAACTGGACGCGGTTGTCGATCACGAGGAGGCCGATGAATCCCAGCAGCACGATGACGCCCGTGGCCAGCGCCGCCCAGGCGAAGGCCACGAGGCGCGCGTGCGGGGCAGGAGGCCGACGGTGGCTCCGACGCGCCCCTCCGTCGCCGGGATCTCGTCGAAGCGGTCCTTGGGGTGCGTGTTCGACATCGGGTCGGGCCGGCCTTCCGTTGCGGTGTGCTCGAGCAGCGGTCTACTCGGGGCGCCCGAGGCGTCGTGCCGCGCGGGCACCGGAGCGTCCGTCGCGGATGCGCAGGAGGCGGTTGACGAGCATCGGGTCGTGAGCGAGGGCCGCCGGAGAGGCGAGGACCGCGCCGAGGACCTGATAGTAGCGGGCGACCGAGAGGCCGAACCTGGACCGGATCGCGTCCTCCTTGTCGCCCGAGCGCGAGGTCCACTCGCGCTCGAAGGCGAGGACCTCGCGGTCCCGGTCCGAGAGGGTCGCGCCCGCGCCCCGCGTCGTTCCCGTCGTCCCGCTCATCGCTCCAGCGTAGGCACGCCGTCCGCCCGCGCCGGGGAGGCGCTCCGGTACATGCTCACGTGGGCGATGCCCGCCTCCCGGCACTCGTCGCCGAACGCCGCGAACCCCGAGCGCGCGTAGAGCCCCGCGACGTACGACTGCGCGTGCAGGAGCATCGCCTCCTGCCCGTAGCGCTCGATCACCGCCCGCACCAGGGCGTGGGCGAGTCCATGACCGCGCCGGTCCGCGCGCGTCACGACGCGTCCGATGATGCGGTGCGCATCGGCGTGCTCCGGCTCGTCGTCGCGGAGGGTGCGCAGGTACGCCGCGGCCCCGCGCTCGTCCGCGATCCACCAGTGGCGCGTGGTCGGCTCGAGATCACGCGCGTCGAGCTCCTCGTCGTCCACTTTCTGCTCCCGGAGGAACACGTCGGTCCGCACCCTCGCGAACGAGTGGACCTCCTCGATCGTGAGTTCGCTCCACGCCTTCGAGATCACGGAATTCGCCTGCACGGCTGGGAGTTTACGAGAGAGGAGGGGAGCACCCCTCCCCCGTAAACTGGCGAGGAATCCTAGGGAGACCCATGTCGTCGTATTCCGTGAACAAGACCGACGCCCAGTGGCGCGAGGAGCTCGACCGCGAGCAGTACGCGGTCCTGCGCGAAGCCGCCACCGAGCGTCCGTGGACGGGCGAGCTGCTCGACGAGCACCGCTCCGGCCTGTACACCTGTGCCGCCTGCCACGCGGAGCTCTTCCAGAGCGGCACCAAGTTCGACTCCGGCTGCGGCTGGCCCAGCTTCTACGAGTCCGTGAACCCGGACGCGGTCCAGCTGATCGAGGACAGCACCCTCGGCATGGTGCGCACCGAGGTGCGCTGCGCCAACTGCGGCTCGCACCTCGGCCACGTGTTCCCGGACGGCTTCGGCACTCCGACCGGCGACCGCTACTGCATGAACTCGATCGCACTCGAGTTCCAGGCCGAGAGCGAGTGACGGTGCCCGCTCCCGGTGCTCGACGCCGTCCTCGCGAGACGCTCGCGGTCGAAGGTGACGGCGGAGGCGCCGGGGCACGACGAGATCGCGACGTACGTCCAGGCGGCGTCGCGCCTCGCCGACCACAGCTCGCTGCGCCCCTGGCGGGTCATCGAGATCCGCGGAGCAGCGCGCGACCGCATCGGCCGCGCCTTCGCGGCGGCGTCCGGGTCGAAGAAGGACCCGCGCAAGTACATCGAGAAGACGCACCGCGCCTCGCTCCTGCTCGCCGTCGTGGTGAGCACGAAGAAGTCCAGCGTGCCGGACTGGGAGCAGGAGGCCGTCGCCTCGGGCGTCGCGCACCTCCTGAGCCTGCTGCTCGACGAGGCGGGCTGGGGCGTGTTCTGGCGCACCGGCTCGTACACGCGCGCCAAGGCGGTCCGCAAGGCGCACCGTCTCGGAGAAGGGCGAGGAGCTCCTGGGCTGGCTGTACGTCGGGCGCCCCGGCGGCAAGATCGGCGGGCCCAAGCGGCCGACGCCGGCCGAGAAGCACCTCAGCGTCCTCGCGCCCTGACGCCCGCGGGCGCCCCGCCACTCCGGCGCGGCGCCCGCGATAGTGTGTCCGGGTGCCTCCGGGCACCTGCCGACGTGGCGCAATTGGTAGCGCACCCGACTTGTAATCGGGCGGTTACGAGTTCAAGTCTCGTCGTCGGCTCAAAATATGCCGGTCAGGCCCCGTTTCGGCGGGGCCGACCGAGCGCTGAACTTGCTGCAGTCACGATCTGGTCATGATTGCCTCAAGGACAACGCCTTTCTGCGGGCTTGCTCGACTGCCTTAGTGACCTCGTCGAGCGATTCGGCCAGAGATGCGTGTAGGTCGCGAACGTCTCGCGAACGTCCTCGTGCCCGAGCATGCTGGCGATCAAGAGCGGGTCAGCGCCGGCCGCAATCGCCATGCTCGCAGCAGTGTGCCGCAGCTTGTGAGGCGTCAGCCCGGGGACGTCCAGACCTGATCCGAGCATCGCCTTCACCCAGACGCGATTGCGCCAGTTCGCATCGTGGATCGATGTGCCAGTCGGGGTCGCGAACAGCCAATCACCTGGCTTCCGCTCACCGATGAGAGCCGCAAGCTCGTCACAGAGGAACACCGGCACCGGCACCACCCGACGCTCGGAAGTCTTCGGCAGCCCTGAGTACCCGCTCCCCCTGCGCTCCCTTCGTCCAAGTGCGATCCACCCGGAGTCGTTTCTCCGAGCGGGAGAAGTCACCAACGCGCAGCGCGAGCGCCTCGTTGATCCGGAGCCCCACGTAGGCCAGCGTGAGAACCAAAACGCGATCAGTCGCTCGACCGGTCGCCCCCTCCGCCGCGACCGCGAGAGCCTCAACCTCCTCGAAGTCGAGAAACACGGAGTTCGTCAGCGTGCGACGAGGCGCGCGCGAGCTCGATTCCCCGGGCAGGATTCGCCTGAATCCAGAGCTTGATCGACAGCGAATCCGCACACAGCCGAGAAGATGGTGTGCAGGCGCCGAACAGAAGCGGCCGCAAGTACCGAGCGGTCGCGCTCATCGAGAAAGGCAGCGGGGGCTTCTCCGCGCTCGAGGCATGTGACCCAGTCCTCTACCTCGTGCCGCTTGATCGACGCGATCCGTCGACCACCCCACTGCGGCAGGACGTAGGTGCGGAGATCTCGTTCGTAGGCGTGACGACTGCTCGTCTTGATCTTCCGCTTAGAGTCGATCCACTTCTGTGAAACGGTCGCGAACAGCTGCTCCCCAGCGCCGCCGGCTTGTAGGAGCCCTCCCGTGTCTGATGGTCGACGCGGGTCGCGAACTCCTCGGCAGACGCCTTCTCCGCGAACGACTTCGACCGCTGCTTCTGGCGTCCGTCCGGTTGCGTCTCGTACCAGTCGACACGCCAGCGCATCCCACGGCCAAAGGTCGGAGTGCGGAACTCCTCGGGGAGCCGTTTGATGGCCTGCAACTGCCGGGACGTGGGAGCGCGTCGCTCGACGACCGTGCCAGCTTCGTCACGAACTTGATGATCGCGAACCCACCGATCGCTGACCCAGGCGCGAGCCATTAGAGCTGCGTAGTCATGCTCTGCCCATCGAGGTGGCGCGCAGCCGCGCCTCGGGGACCTCAACCCCATAGTTGTCTCGTAGTTCTCGAGCATCGCCTTCGATGATGCGCCGGTAGCTAGCGATGGCCTGCCGCGATTCGCCGGACAGGGGCTGAAGCGTCGCCGCTGAGTTTGCCGCATAGATCCAGCTTGAGGCCTCCTCGATATCGTTCAGAAGATCCAGCACCCGTCGCGCGCGGTTGTGCGAGTCCGGCAGGTGCGAGAGCTCGAACCGAAGTCGGAACCAACGTTCCGCCTCGAGGTTCGTGAGCGTCCTAGCCATCGTCGGCAGCTCCGCGACGGCGAGCGGGTCCTCGAGATCTAGGAGCAGTTCGAGCGGCGACCGGTTCAGCGTCTCCGCGATCGCCAGCAACTCTCCGACCGACGGATCACTCTTTCGGCCCAGCTCGATGTTGACGATCGTCGACCGCGTCACAGCCTCGCTCGGCACTGCGTCAGCGAGGGCCTGGGCATCCCGGAAGCCTGCCATCTTCCGGTACTTCGCGACCCGCAGGCCAAGCCCAGTCTTCTCGTACGCGCTTCGGTCGATCTGTCATGCGTCGAGTCTTCCAGATTCTCACCAGGAGGATCGAGCGTGCGTGATCGTAGCGCTAGTGCGCACAGCGGGAATGATGTGTTAGTTTCTCCTCAGGGCGAGAAGCAGCGCAATGGATCGGTCCTGATTCGCACAGTGGCAACTTTCGGCCCAGAACGTGAAGAAAATTTCATAGCCGCCGGTTATCCCTCTCTCCCGTGGGGTCGGCAAGCCGCGCGGTTGCACCGAGCCAACCGCACGGCGACCCTGCCGCTCAACCGGACCGGTGAATAGAGGACTTGCCCCGCCCGCTGGACCGTCGCGAAGACGGACGCCGGGATGCGACGCGGGAATGGTCAAACTGCGCTGCCGGGTCCGCTTCGATGCGGTCGACGCAGCACCCACAGTCGAGCGCGCCCGCGTTCGCTGAACGAATAGAGGAGCTCATGGATTCACTGACGGCGGATCTCAAGCCGCTGAACAACCCGCAGGAGACTGCCGCGTTTCTCGGCAGGACCGTCGGCGCTCTCGCGAACGATCGCCTACACCGGGACGGGTCTTCCGTTCGTGCGAGTCGGTCGATCGATTCGCTACGAGCGGTCTGCGATCGCCGAGTACATCGCCGCGAACCGATACATCCGGACGGACGAGCGCGCGGCCTCGTGACCGCAAAGAAGAAGGCCCCCGGCGTTTGCACCGCCGGAGGCCAGAGACCCCACCCGAACCGTTACCACACGAAACGAAGGAGCTATTCCCGTGACTCTAGCATTCACCACCGACATCGAGCCCGAACGGCACCGCCTGGTGCACCCGATCGCGCTCCCCGCTCTCGCAGCTGCGGGGCGGAGGTCTACGTCACCGCAGACGCGCATGGCTTGATCTGCTACGGCTCGCACCTCCCGGAAGGGCTGTTGTTCTCGACCCCCGCCGGCACGCCCTTCACAGACCAGTACGGCGCGCCCTGGACCTTCCTCGGCGCCTATGAGCTCGACGGCTACAAGCGCGGCATGGCGAATCTGCGACTGCTGTCGCCCGTCCCGTGCGTCGACTTCGACTGGTGCCGGGGCCACGAGCTCGACGACAACGCCGACCTGCTCGAGCCCGGGTGGCACGAGGCCTCGCGCGAGACGGTCGGCGTGATCAACGGTTGCGACGTCACCGCCTACCGCGTGGTCTACGAGGACGTCGACGACACGACCAAGGACCAGACAGCGATCTTCACTCCGCAGTCGATCGACTACTCGCTCGACCGGGCCGGTCTCTTGTTGTTGGCTGACGACCTCGAGCGCCTCAGCAAGCGCGTCCGCAACCTCGCCCGCAAGGCTCGGTCGTGAGTCCCGCGGAAGTGGTCGGCGCCCCGGATGGCCCCGGCCGCTCGCTCCGCAAGCTGCGCAAGCTCGCGGGAGTCGCGCTCTCCGACGCGGCCCACTCGGTCGGCGTGTGCGTCCCCTCGCTCCACAGGGCCGAGGACGGTGACTGCCGGATGCTCACCATCAGCGAAGTGTTCGCGCTCTCGACCCTCTACGCCCAGGCAATGAAGAACGGCGGCGCACGATGACCGCCGCATTCGTCGATGCGCGCTTCGCGGGCGGACCGATCAAGGTCGAGCCCGACGAGTTCCTCGAGCAGATGGTGGTTCGGGTCGACGTTCCCGGGCTCGACGGTGCCGCTCGCGCCGGATGAGGCCGTGCGTCTCTCGGTCGAGCTGATCGCCGCCGCGCACCGCGCCGAACACCCCAAGCCCGATGACTGGATAGGTGAATGACTAAGCGAGACACGCACTCCGGTCAATTGTTGCGGCGCAACTAAGCGCACCGGAGACAACAGAACATCTGAATCTGAGGGGCGCGGGCAGCAACGACGTGGAACTGCCCGCGCCCTTTCATCTTATCTCCCCTGAGACGAAAGGAGGACCAATTGGATGCACGTTTGAATTGCGCCTGGCACGGACGAATGGACATGGATGGACTGTCGGATGCTGCGTGGCGCGTCTTCACGAACGCTCTGATGTGGTCCAACGCTAACGGCACTGATGGATGGATTCCGGGTCGCTACCAAGTGCGGATGCACCCGAGCTACGACAGCGGCGTCATACGCGCTGCTGAGGCCGAGCTTGTCGCGGCGAGCCTCATCGTCCCAGGCAACGACTCGAGCGGCGCGATGGGGTACCAGATGCCCGGCTGGGCCGAGACGAACGGCCTTGGTCAGTCCACCGCGGAAGAGATGAAGCTCTACAAGGCCAACGCCGCCACGGAGATCCCGACGTTACCGCGAGAAGCAGCGGCAGGCACTCGCGAAGGCCGTCGGGTTCACCGAGGAGGAGAGCGTCACGCGTGACGTGACTGGTGACGTGACGAGTGACGTGCGGGCGCACGTAGGCAAAGGCAAAGGCGAAGGCAGAGGCAAAGACCGAGGAAGTGTTGCTGAAACGAAATCAGCAGCAGATTCCACACCTCGGCAGCCCGGAAGCCCCTCGGCTGAGCAGTCCGAGTACCGGCAGGTTCTCGACCCTCGGACGGGCGAGATGGTCGACGTCCTGCCTGGCGTTCCTCGGCAGATCGGGGCTCAGACGTTCTACCTCCCGAAGGAGGCGTCGTGACCGTCGACAACGTGACGTGGTGGCCGACCAAGAGCCAGGGCGTCGCGTGCCGGTGGCTGCTGGATCTCGACACTGAGCGGCCGGCCCCGACGTGCCCGACCCGCCGCGAAGGACCGATGGTCTGGGCGTCTGTCAGGGGGTGCGTGTACGCGTGGCGCGTGGCGCTCAATTTCGAGGGTGCCCCGTGGACAACTTGCACCGTCTGCGGCTTCCCTATCCACCCCGCAGCAGAAGTACCAGGCAATACCACTTGCCCAACATGCGATATCGAGTTTGTGAACTACAAGAAGGAGTCCGTATGAATCCCCTTACTGCACTCGTCCAGCATCTCGAGATTGAGAATGCGCGGCTCATTCAGGAGAACACGTTGTTGCGGCAACAGGCGAAGGATCGCCGCGGTGGCATGACGAGGAGAACAGGAGGTCGGCGTCGTGAGTGTCCCGGATCTCTTCAACGAGCACGTGCAACTCACTGCGGGTACCAGTTGCTCGCGGCCTCGGCTGATCGGCATTCGCGGGCTGAGATCGCGACGTCCGCGTTCGCCGCTGTCCCGGAGGTGGAGCGGGAGCGGTTCATGGGTGCGCTCCTCGGCGAGATCCGCTGAAGCGTTCGACATGGTCCTGGCCGTGCACCCTGCGCGCGCCAGGTTCCTGCAGCTCGTCCACTCCAAGGCCGACACGTCGTCGGCGTTCAAGAAGCCCCAGTCAGGAAGAAGCGAATGATGAGCAAGAACAACGACCAGTCCGTGAACGAGCTCGACACCCTGAACTGGTGGGCGCTCCGATGGATCAAGGCAGCAACGGCGAACGACGAGAAGCCGTACCAGGCGAACTACGCAGAGTTGGTGAAATCCGGCGTCGACCCCATCGATGTCCTCACGGCACTCGCAGCAATCGTCGTCCCCCTCGTGAAGCTCAACCCCGAGTGGGAGGCGATACTCGACCGTCAGATCGAAGAGCTCGACCTCATTCGGCGTCTGGGCATCGAGGAGGATCTCGAGCGGCGAGACGACCAGAGATGACCGGAAGCCAGCAGACGGGTAGCGCACCACGTCCACCCACCGCGTACGTCCATGGTGTCGCCGGCCCCGTCGTGATCGTCCCAGGGCGCGTCGCCGCGTGGCTCGAGCAGCGCACTGACCTGCAGCGCGCGCGAGTCGACCATCGAGGGATCGACGCGGAGATCGACAACGTCCTCCTCGCTCTGCGCCTCGCTGGTCTCGCGTGGATGACTGCCGCGACCGGAAGCCCGACCGCCCCTGCTCCGGAAGCCGGGACACGATCTCCCTGGGTGAGCACGACGCAAGCCGCAACGCTTCTCGGCATCACGCCGAGGGGTGTGCGGCTAGCGATCGCGGAACACCGCCTGCCGGCCGAGAACGTCAACGGACGGTGGCGTATCGCCCGGCACGACATCGAACACGCGAGAGCCGCACGAGCGGCCTGACGAAAGGACAACAGGATGAGCCTCACCACTGATCAGGCGGACTCGATCAAGGCGAGCTACCGCGCAAGCCTCCTCAGCATCCGCGACAACCCGAAGCTCAGCGAGGAGGGGAAGCGAGAACTGATCAACGACAGCTACAGACAGACACGCCTCGAGCTCGACCGGCTCCGGGACAGCGACCAGGCAGCTACCGCGGCGCGTCGCACCGACCTCACCAGTCGGCTTCTCGCGAGATCCGTTTTCGAAGGGCAGGACCCCAGCCTCAGCATCTCCTATCGAGATGCGCACGAGCGCGCTGCACGGCTGAAGGACCAGGAAGAGGCGGTCACGCTCCTCCTCCAAGCCGTCGACAGCAAGGACGTTCCCCTCGAGAAGGCTGTCCTCGGTCGTGCCTACAAGGAGCGGTGGGTCGACGTGGCGAACACGTACAGCGCCAACCATCCCTTCTACGAAGCGGAGGTCGATGAACTGTGGGAGCTCACCGCACCGACGGGAGGGCGTGCCTCAAGCGACATGCGTGCGGCGCTCGAAGAGTCGATGAACTACAGCCTCGACAAGCCTGCGGAGTGGACGCCGTAGCTCCTGCAGCGGGACGGGGGGAGGCAACCCCTCCCTCCCCCATGCGCGGCGCTCCGGCGGCATAGCGCTTTTTCACACACGGGAAATTTCACGTCGAGAGCGCCCACGACCTGTGCCCTGGGAGCGGTCGAATAGGGCAAGCGATACCGTTCATAACGGCAATCCGCTATCCTAAGAGTGCTGCTGCATAGGGCGCCCATATGACCATCCCGATTGGTCATATGGGCGCCTTTCTTGTGTCCCTGGCCTTTTCCCGTCGATTAAGATAGAAGTGCCGGAACGCTCCGGCTGCAATAGTCATGTTCTCCCGCGTGACCCGATTATCGGGAGAATCGTGGCGGGAACTTTCTACCAGGCGTTCGTGGACGTCGTGCCTTCGGCTAAGGGCTTCGGCTCCGCGCTCGACAAGCAGGTCAGCCCTGCAGGAATCAGCGCGGGCAAGTCTGCGAGCAGCGGAATCAATTCCGGCATCCTCGGCGGCTTCAAGTCTCTCGCCGGCCCTCTCGTCGCCGCGGTCGCTGGTCTCGGTATCGGCAAGGCGTTCTCCGACTCGATCAACAACGCTTCCGACTTCCAGGAGGCGGGCACCGCGATCACCGCGGTTTTCGGTGACGCGGATGTCACGATTCAGAAGTTCGCCGCGGGTGCCGCCCAGTCTCTCGGCCAGTCGACGAATCAGGCCCTCGACGCCGCCCGTACCTTCGGGGTATTCGGCAAGGCCGCTGGCCTCTCCGGTCAGGAGCCTCGCGGGCTTCTCCACCGACTTTGTGGGGCTCGCTGCCGACCTGGCCTCCTTCAACAACACTTCTCCCGAGCAGGCCATCGAAGCCCTCGGCGCTGGACTTCCGCGGCGAGTCGGAGCCACTGCGTCAGTACGGCGTCCTCCTCGACGACGCGGCGCTCAAGGCACGCGCTACCGAGCTCGGCATCTACTCCGGCACGGGAGCGCTGACGCAGCAGCAGAAGGTCCTCGCCGCGCAGGCGGAGATCCTCGCGCAGACGAACACCCAGCAAGGCGATTTCGCCCGTACGTCGGGTGGCCTGGCGAACCAGCAGCGCATCCTCTCCGCCGGTATCGAGAATCTGTCGACGTCGTTCGGCGCCCTGCTGCTCCCCGCAATGCTCGGCGTCGTCGGCTTCCTGAACACGGCCGTCGTACCCGGACTCGCCCGCGTCGTCGATGCCGTGGGGACCGTGCGCAACGCCTTCCAGGGGCAGCCGCCGACCGTCGCGATGGGCGCGTGGACGGAGCCCCTGACGACGTTCGGCGCGTACCTGCGAACCGTCGTGGACTCGATCGGCTCCGCGTTCGCCGCCCTCGACTTCGGAGCTCTCGTCTCGAGCCTCGCCCCGCTTGCATCCGCGGCGCTCGGACTGTGGCAGGCGTTCTCCCCGCTGAACATCATCTTTCAGGCCATCGCGCCGCTGCTCCCTCAGCTCGGGGCGACGTTCGTGCAGCTCGGCTCGACCATCGGCGCCGCTCTCCTGCCCGTACTCACCGGCATCGTTGCCGCAGTCCAGCCCGTCGCCGCAGCCCTCTCCACCGGCCTCGGAGCCGTCATCGCGACGCTGCTGCCCGTCATCGCCCAGCTCGTCACTCTTCTCGCGGAACGTCTCGGCTCGACGCTGACCCTCGTGCTGCCGATCATCACTCAGATCGCGACGACGCTCGGCACGGTACTCGGCACTGCCATCAACGCGCTGCTGCCGATCATCACGCAGCTCGCCACGTTCGTCGGCGATCTCCTCGTCGCCCTGGCGCCCCTGTTCGGCATCCTCGTGCCCCTCATCGGTGCCGTGCTGATGCTCGTCGCCCCGCTGCTGCAGCTCATCGGGGCGGCGCTGACGCCCCTCATCAACCTCCTCGGCGTGATCATCGCCCCGATCACGACGCTCGTGTCCGCGCTCGTCGGGCTGCTCGTACCTGCCGTGCAGTTCGTCGCCGACGTCCTGACCGTGCTCGTCACCGCACTGTCGGTCGCGATCAAGTGGATCGTGAACCTCGTCACCGGCTCCGGCCAGGCCGGCTCGCAGCTCGCCGCCATCTGGAACGGCGTCGGCCAGATGTTCTCGACGTTCTTCTCGAACACGGTCGGCATGTTCGTCGACTTCATCTCCAACACGGTCGGCATGGTCACCGACTTCGGCTCCCGCGTCGTCGCCGCGTTCAACCTTATGTGGAACCTCGCAAAGACCGCAGTCTCGACCGGCGTCAACAACGTCATCGAGTTCGTCTCCGAGCTCCCTGGCCGCGCCCTCGCCGTCCTCGGCAACCTCGGCGGACTCCTCGTCGACTCCGGCCAGGCGCTCATCCAGGGGTTCATCGACGGCATCTCCGGCATGATCGGCGCCGTGGGCGACGCGGTCGGCGGAGTCATGGACTTCGCTGCTGGGTTCTTCCCCCACAGCCCCGCAGAGCGCGGCATCTTCTCCGGCGTCGGCTGGAACGCCGTCGAGGGCGCAGGCGTCGCCATCGTCAACAAGTTCGCCTCCGGTCTCGCCGACTCTCAGGGCGTCGTAGGAGCCGCGACGAACGCGATGCTCCCGAACATCAGCGGACGCGTCGCTATCTCGCCTGCGCCCCGCGTGGACGTCGGCAGCAACGCGAGCGGCGACCCGTCCGGCTGGGCGATCGAAGTCGTCGACAAGACCGGCGGCAGCCTTACGGACCTCATCGACTTCCGGATCGTGCAGAAAGTCGAGCGCCCAGCTCGCGCCGCCCTGATGATGTCAGGACTCCGCTAGCTCTACACGCCGGGGTTCTCCGCTGCGGCCTCAGCTTTCATCTCTGCACGCATCTCGCTCGAGCTCCTCGGGGAGATAACTCTCGAGGAGCGAACGCATCTGGTCCGTTCCAGGGACCGCCGGCTCGAACAACACGCTCAGCTTGGTTGTCGGCGTCACGTGCACCGCGATTGTGACATCGTCCCCCTCGGACTTGCCCGGCATCGGAACCCACTCGAAGGCGCCCGCCGCGATGATTCGTCCGAGAAGCTTCCGAAGCACCACAGCGGACTCGTCGTCCTCGACGACGATCGTTTGATCGTCCACTCGAAATGTTGCCGTCATAACCGTCTCCTCAACCACTGAGCGCGGGAACATCCTCACGTCACACTGGCGAGACTACTGGTCACTTTTCACACACAGGACGCGCCAGCTCCGCTCAGCGCGGGGAGGGGTCGCAGCCATCACCAGCGGGCTTAGGCGCCGTCCTTGAGCTGGCTACTTCGCGGCGCTTGTTCCTCTGTCCATGTCCCGCAGGATCGCGTTGACCGCGAGTTGCGCTTCGATCGCGTGCGCCTGCCACTTCTCGGTGTCCTCCTCCGCCGCGAGAGCCCGCAGCCCGTCATCGTCCATCGACACACGGTCAGCCCAGAGATCCGGCACGCGGTCCTTGCCCAACATGCCGATCAGCGTGAGAGCTTCGGCGCCCATCCGGCTCGACTCTTGCCGATCCGTCGAACCTCCGCGGTTCATGTTCTCGAGCAAACGAGTAGCTGCCGATAGCTCGACCTCGGAGACGGGCTTGCCGTGCCGCCGCGGCCCGGTCCTGGGCGGCGATCTCGCGCGCGTTCTTCCGGTCAGCGGCTGAGATGTAGAGGGCGACGAGGGATGCGGCTACGGCCACGACGACGGCGATCACCTGGACGAGGTTCGAGACTTCGGTAGGGGTCATGACGTGACTGTAGAACTGTGTCGACGCCTTCGCCGACGACGACCATGGCTCTCGTCGACAACAGCAGGACCATCACGCTCGCCATCAACCCGAGCCACACCTCCTACAGCTACGACCCGACCCGCATGGCGAAGGACATCGTCCGCACGCAGTCGCAGGCGCTCGCGCTCTACGACAACTGACCCATCTGGGGCGGGTCCACCCTCGGGCACCCGCCCCAGACCTCCGGGTCAGGCTGTTGTCACACGCGGGGTGTTTAGCGCCCTTTCAGAAACGGGAACCGGTCAGCGGCATGGAGGCCGTCGCTCGGTTCAGTCCGCGGGACCGTTGCCGTGCAACGCGTTCGTCAATCTCAGCAACTTCATACGGCGGGTTCGCACACAACATGAACCGCTCACTGCACGTTCTTGCAGACGTCAACCCCAGGTTGACGATTTCGCGGCCCGATGTGACACTTGTGACACCTACAGATGAACCGCGGCGAGGAGTCGAGCGAATCACGCTCGCCCGTACGCGCCCAGTACTCGCGTCCAACGCGCCGAAACCCCTCATGAAGGCAGCTGACCAAATGGCTACCACTCTCCAACCGTCCGCCGTACCCGAAGGTGAACTTGCGATTCTCGAACGCGCACACGACGCCATGCCGGCCGATTCGGCACTCGCGTCGACGATCGGGATGATTTTGCACGACCTGCGCGCTGGCGACCCCGTCACGATTGCTGCAGCCCAGGATGAGCTGGACACCTTCGCAGGTGGCGAAAGCGTTGGGGGTCAGCCGGGGACTGGTCTATAAGATCCTCGACTCGGGAGCGCTGCCGTTCCGTACCGTCGGCGAGCGGGATCGACGGATCGCTGTTCGTGACTTCGACAGCTACCACGCTCAGACGATGGTGGCCAGGGCCGCGGACGCTCGCGCGGTTGCGTTCAGCGACGACCTCGAGGCGAGAGTCTTCAACGCGACGAAGTAGCGCCCACATATGCTGAGCGCATGAACGATGCCCGCCGAGTGACCCTGCGCTGCCTCACTGACGATCTCGCCGACGACTGGGAGGACGCAGAACACGCTCGACTGGTGGCGGATCTGGCGCAAGTTGTCGAGGCAAACGTCGCAGATTCGAGCGACGATGCGGCCATCATGCGGGCACTGCGTAAGTTGCCTGTGATCAATAGGCTCGGTCACCCGATTATTCGCTACTTCGATTCATCCTTCTCGACCGAGGGTGACGAGGCGCGAGAGAGCATAAGTGGGCTTGCTAACCCGCACTGGTGGAAGCAGAAGACGGGCCGCTGGCGGGGGGCTGCTACAAATCACGCGATGCTCGAAAGCAAAGGAGTAGCGTGGTTGTGCGCCGCTGGACTTCGCTATGAGGGAGAGAAGAAAGACTTTTACAAAGCTTTCATGGCCCGCGCAGGTACCAACCCGGCTTACTTTCTGCCCTCAAAGGCCGACTATCGGTTACAAAAGGTGGATGAGAAGTGTGCGAAATTCGATGCATGGCAGATCCAAGTTGGGCTCGCCGCTCGAGCGCTCTACTCAGAGGCTGCTCAGCATTCGGGTGAAGCTGGCCCGGTGAAAATCGAGCCGTGGGCTCTTGTTGACGGCGAGGTCTACGAATCAGATCCAGAGCTTCGGACGAGCGAAACTGTCGTTCTCGCTGAGTTATCTCTGTCCTTAGATGAAATTAAAGAGCAGGGCGAAACTATTCGCGAAGCGACTCTGACGGTCAGTTCTCTCCGATGGGATCTGCTTGACCAAACGCTTTTGCTTAGCCAAATCGCTCGAAGCGCGCTCGGTCGTCTTGCGGAGACATGGACGCTCACTGTCGGCGCTTCTTCTGCGATTACGTACTACTCCACGCTTGTTGAAGACGAGGCTCACGAGTCCCTCATCGGGGCCCCTACCGCTCTGGAGGCTAACGAACTTGGTTTGCGAGTGGGTACTTTCGCACATTATTCGCGCCGCGAGGCACTGACGGAGGCCACGGTTGACGGCCTGCCCGTTCCCGGGCTTTGCGGGTACTGGTTCATACCGACGCGCGACCATGAGGGCCTCGAAGTTTGCCCCAAGTGTGAGAGGCGAATTTCCGAGCTGCCGGCCTGACTGACCTGCAGCGAGAGTTGAAGCCAGACCTTGCGTTAGCCAGGCGGCTGACGTTTTGCTCACCCCGCTGCTCGAGCGACTCATTCCCCGAGCAGCACCGGGTCAACGTTATAGCCAGAAGCAATTCCGACGACAACGATCATCGTGTCAGATCCGTGTTCGCTCCTCAGCCAGTTCGTGATGCTAGTGACCGAAGAAGCCGTGTATTGCACGCCCTCTAAATTTTCCAGAATGTTGAAGTTTGGCACCAGGACTTCGGCACCCTCGAATATGTCGGGCCACGGCTCACTAAAGAAGGGCCTGAATCGGGGGATTATGTCGTCGCGCACCGTGCGCAATATCAGGTCAACTTCATGCTGTAGAGGAAGCCCGGGGCTACTACTTTCAGGCAGCGACACTACTGTCTCTAAGGTGCTGACCGGAACCGTCACGTTATCACCCAGTGCAAAAGGAAGGCTTGGCATCATCGCCGTGTCACCGGAGCGGAGGGAGCGCATGAGTGGCGCGACGAAGAACAGGGGCGGAACGCGATTTTTCGCACCAATGGCAAATTCGGCATGCAGTCCCGTGCCAGCGACCACAAGAGTGAGGTTGCGGTGCTTGTCGTCATTCGACAGATCGGCCAGCCGCTCGAGTATCGGAGCGGAAGGATCGCTGGCACCAGGCAACGGCTGAATGTCGATAATGGCCTGCATCGCCAGCGGGTCAACTCCTCCAATAATCATGCCGGGAATCTTCTGCGTCCTAATCGGGAAGGCAGTAGACCCTCCGCCCGCGTTGTCCTTCGGCGTACGTCCGTGACTAAGCACAAGCGCCCTCGCCAAGTAATCAAGGCATGCGCGGATATTCTGTACTGCGTCTCCCGCAATGGCGGCTAGGTAGGCCGGTACCGGGACAGTCAGTTCGCCTCTCGAGACCCCACACAACGAAGGGGTCACCGTCCGGGTCTGCTCCCTCTGTGCCTCGCTCCGGCATGAGCTTCATCGGCCGCCCCTCGGTGTAGCGGCGCGTCTCGTTGTCCAGTTCCCGAACCAGCATTTCGGCGCGCTCCATCTTCACGATGAGGTCCTGAGGCAGAGCAATCATGGAACGAGTGTCCTACGCGCACTCGCGACAATGAGATCTCGACGCGCGGGTCGTGGGGGCGAGGTCGATGATCGCCTGCGCTCTTTGGGCATGGAATCCCGCTTGGACCCGAACCACCCGGCCCGTCCTCGAGACGTCACCGTGTACGAGCAGGCGTACGGCGACCTCGGCGACGAGGCGCCGTGGCTGCTCGCGTGGAAGGATGGCGCGTTCATGATCAACCCGCAATCCAGGCGGTACATGTACGCGAGCGAGGTGCCGAACCTGTACGGAAGTGACCGGCGCGGGCGAGGTGGGCGGCGCCAGCCATCCGCGGGCAAGCCCCACCCGGTCTAAGGGCTCTTGATGGTTTGCGGGACGGTTTCCTCGAAAGCGACCCATGCAGCGGTGACCTCGGGGAGAACGGCAGGCGGGAATACCACTTCGCCACGCCACGTCTCGCCATCTACTGGAAGCATTGGGCATAGCGCGAAGCCACCGTCGGCGTAAACGCGACCCTGTAGCAGCTCGATGGACTTGTCGAGGAACTTCTGCGCTTGCTTTATGTCGCTGAAGACGATCTGTGAGCGGTGTGCCCCGCCGATCTCGGTATTCGGAATGAATTTGTCCGGGTCATCTTGGCACGAGAATTGCGTGTCCAGACCAAGGCGCCAAAGGGCAGTGAGTAGCGGTGCCATCAGCTCGTCCACCTCGATCCCGTGCGCATCAACTTGGGGATGCGGGTTGTGTCGGTAGGGGGCGACTCGGTCCGGGAGCTGAAGACTCTCATCCTCGCGGCCCGCGGCGTAACCATCCTCGAAGCCCTTGCGGTAGCGCTGCCTGCCAGCAAGCGACAGGCGATCGCGTAGGAAGTGCACTCGGATCTTCTGCATCTCAGCGCTGTTGCCCATCCACTCCCGAAAAGTCATGCGCACATGCTCGCACCCGCCACCGACATCGGAGCTAGCTCGAGTGGACCCGTGTGTCTTGTCGGTGGTCATGGCGACGATCACCGCATGTCGCATCACTGGACGCCGCTCTCGATGGTCACCCGCTCCGTCCGCCCCCACGAGGTGGCGAATGGGCGACAAGCGCGAGGAGCTTGGGTGGATTCGCCTCGTCGAGTACCAGGGCCGGCCGACCTTCGTGTGCGTCACGCGCGACGAGTGGGTCGTCGGGTGTGGAGATTCACTCCGAGACGCTGCAGAGGCGTTCCTCGCGTGGCGCCGCAGCTAGCGCTGACCTCGAGAGCTGTCAGCGTCCCTGCCCCTGGCTTGAGGTCCGAACTGCTCAAACCCTGCGTCGAGGATGTGCCTCAGACCGACCAGGAGGAGACCGAGCAGGAAGATGATGCCAGCGACGTAGCCGTTGCCCACATCCATCTGCACGATCGCGCGCACGAGGATCAGCCACGACAGGACGACTGCGAACGGTCCCAGGTACGGAAGCGCGGCATCGACCAGGGGCTCCCACTTCACCAGTCAAGGCTAGCTGCCGCCGTGTAAAGACACCCAGTGGCGGACATGCCCGAGCTTCACCACATCGGCAGGCATCGACCGACACGAGCCACACTGGCCGCATGAGCGACGAAGAAGAACCTGGCGAATACGAGGGCGAGCGCGCGATCGACGTGAAGGGGCTCGCGCAGATGCTCGGAGTCTCGACAGACAAGGCCTACCTGCTCGGCAACGACCCACTGTTTCCGTCGTTCAAGGTCGGGAACCGTCACCGGTTCTGGCCATCTGAGGTCAGGGAGTACCTGAGCCGGCCGAAGGACCCTTGAAGCAGTCAGCGCAGTCGCGCGGGCGAAAGCGCGTAGGACGCTAGACCCGTGAACCAACTTCCGCAGTCACGATCCAGTCATGATCCAGTCATGATCACACGGTGTTTTAGGCCGATCACAAGTGATGGCAGGTGAACCTGCGCCTCTGCGAAATCCGCTTCGTTGCAGGGTTCTTTGACGGCCAGTGATCGCCAGTGATTCCAATGCACGAGGGCAGATGGGAACGGGCGGTTACGGGTTCGAGTCCCGTCGTCGGCTCCGAAGTCCCCGCGCCTGAGCGGAGCCGTACTCCACACGGCCGCGGTCCGATCGTCCCGCCGCTCGGAAGGCCGGGCGGTCGGCGGGCCGCATCCTCACGGGTGCTCACCGTGCGACCGACGCGCCTCCTCGCGCCGCGCCCGCCGAACGACGACGAAGGGGCGCGCCCGGATCCTCCGGACGCGCCCCTTCGTCAGTGCTCGTCGAACGTCAGCTCGCGGGCGTCGGGGTGGGCGACGCCGAGGAGTACGTGTCGGCCGCCGAAGCGAGCACGAACGAGCTGAACGCCTCCGGGTCGGTGAGGGAGCCGGTGTAGGCCTCGCCGTTCACCGGGACGGTCGGGGTGCCGGAGACCTTCTCGACCTCGGTGCCCGGCAGCGGCCCCGCGGTCGCCCGCTCGGTCGCGGCCTGCACCCAGCTCGTGAAGGAGCCGTCGTCGATGCAGGAGTCGACGGCCGCCGTGTCCTCGACTCCGGCGTCGGCCGCGTAGCCCTTGAGCTGCTTGTCGGACAGGCCGTCGGTCCCCTCGGCGGGCTGGTTCTCGAAGAGCAGCGCGTTGAAGTCGAAGAAGGAGTCGGGAGAGCTGTCGGCGACGCAGGCGGCGGCGTTCGCGGCGCGCTCGGAGTACTTCGTGCCGTTGGAGCGCGTGGTCAGGATCGCGATCAGGTGGATCTCGACGGTCGCGGCCCCGCTCTCGACCCACTCCTGGATCTGCTCGCCGTTGGTCGTCTCGAACTGGCCGCAGTAGGGGCACAGGTAGTCGACGTAGACGCGGATGTCGACGGTGCCGGTCGAGGTGTCGAGCTCGCTCGGGCTGGGGGTGCCGCTCGCGGGGATCGGGGCGGAGGTCTTGCGCGACCAGGCCCTCGCCCACGACGAGGCCGTCGCTGGCCATGTTCGCCGGACCGGGGCCCACCTCGGCCGGGCGGAGGTTCGGCACGAGCACGAGGGCGACGATCGCCACGACGGCGATGACGGCGACGGCGAGCCCGCCCTGCAGGAGGAGACGGCCGGCGCGATCGCGGCGCTTCTGCTGCTCGCGGAGTCGTCGGGCCTTCTCCCTCGCTGCCTCTCGACGCTGGTTCTTCGAGAGACGGTCGTTGGCTCCGCCGTTGGTCATGACAAGGACACTCCGAGAAAGAGAGGGGGAAGACGTCGCCGGGTCGCGACGCCGGAATCCTACGCGCGAGCCCTGGGAATACCCCAAACGGCGGGTAGGCGCCGCGAGCGGGAGGAGAGACGAGCCGACGCGGTGGCGCGGCGATGGTGCGTGGCATACTGTGACGGTTGGCCGCCGTCGTCCACACGACGATGACCATCATCAATTCCATTCACTCGGATCGTCCGGCACGTACCTGCCGGTGAAGGAGCAAGAACAATGGCGTCCGTAACTCTATGACCACGCGTCCCGCGTCTACCCCGGGGCCACGCGTGCCTCCGTCGACAAGCTGAACCTCGAGGTCGGCGACGGCGAGTTCCTCGTCCTCGTCGGGCCCTCCGGCTGCGGCAAGTCCACCTCCCTGCGCATGCTCGCCGGCCTCGAAGAGGTCAACGAGGGACGCATCCTCATCGGCGACCGCAACGTCACGGACGTTCCGCCGAAGGACCGCGACATCGCGATGGTGTTCCAGAACTACGCGCTGTACCCGCACATGTCGGTCGCCGAGAACATGGGCTTCGCGCTCAAGATCGCAGGCATCAACAAGGACGAGCGCGCCGCGCGGGTCCTCGAGGCCGCGAAGATGCTCGACCTCGAGCCCTACCTCAACCGCAAGCCGAAGGCCCTCTCCGGTGGTCAGCGTCAGCGCGTCGCGATGGGCCGCGCCATCGTCCGCAAGCCGCAGGTGTTCCTCATGGACGAGCCGCTGTCGAACCTCGACGCCAAGCTCCGCGTCCAGACCCGCACTCAGATCGGCACCCTCCAGCGCCGCCTGGGCATCACCACGGTCTACGTCACCCACGACCAGACCGAGGCGCTCACCATGGGCGACCGCATCGCGGTCCTCAAGGACGGCCTCCTCCAGCAGGTCGGCAGCCCGCGCGACCTGTACGAGAACCCGAACAACGTCTTCGTGGCCGGCTTCATCGGCTCGCCCGCGATGAACCTGTTCCACGCCGACGTCACCGACGGCGGAGTCAAGTTCGGCGACACCGTCCTCCCGATCGCCCGCGAGGCGCTCGCGAAGACGAGCCAGAAGGTCGTCACGGCTCGGCGTCCGCCCCGAGGACGTCACCGTCTCGACGCAGCCCGGCGGCCTCCCCATCGAGGTCGACCTCATCGAGGAGCTCGGCTCGGACGGCTACCTCTACGGCCACACCGAGGTCGAGGGACGCCGCACCGACATCGTCGCGCGCGTCGACGGCCGCGTGCACCCCACCGCGGGCGACCGCGTCTACGTGACCGCGAACCACCGCGTGCACATCTTCGACGCGGAGTCGGGCGAGCGCCTCTCCTAAGGCTCCGCTCCCGCGCACACGCTGCCGCCGTCTCCTCCGGGACGGCGGCAGCGTTCGCTACCGCTCCTCCACCGCCCGACTTCCGACACGAACGGCGCTCCATGTCCGGATCCCTGAACATCACCTCCGCCACCGTCGACCCCGCCCTCCTGGACCTCCCGTGGAACCTGCGCCTCGACGACTGGCCCGACGCCTACATCGCCGCTCTGCCCAAGGGCATCTCGCGGCACACGGTGCGCTTCGCCCACCTCTCGGGGCACGTCGTCGCCGTGAAGGAGACGACCGCCGAGATGGCTCGTCGCGAGTACGAGATGCTGAAGACCCTCCAGCGCCTCGACGTGCCGTGCGTGGTGCCCGGCGCCGTCATCGCGAACCGCACCGACGACGAGGGCGGTGAGCTGCCCGCCGTGCTGGTGACGCGCCACCTCAAGTTCTCGCTCCCCTACCGGGCGCTCTTCTCCCAGACGCTGCGGCCGGACACGGCGACCCGCCTCGTCGACGCCCTCGCCCTCCTGCTCGTCCGCCTGCACGTGATCGGCTTCTTCTGGGGCGACGTGTCGCTCTCGAACACGCTGTTCCGCCGTGACGCCGGTGCGTTCGCCGCCTACCTGGTCGACGCCGAGACGGGACAGCTCTACTCGGGCGGGCTCTCGAACGGCCAGCGCGAGAACGACCTCGAGATCGCCCGCGTGAACATCGCGGGCGAGCTCCTCGACCTCGAGGCCGGCGGCCGCGTGGACGAGGACCTCGACCCCATCACCGTCTCGGACGGGATCGTCGCGGCGTACCGCAGCCTCTGGAAGGAGCTGACGGGCGTCGAGTCGTTCGCCACCTCCGAGCGCTGGCGCATCAACGACCGCGTGAACCGCCTGAACGACCTCGGCTTCGACATCGAGGAGCTGGCGATCAAGACGGACGACGCCGGATCGACGGTGCGGATCCAGCCGAAGGTCGTCGACGCCGGGCACCACCAGCGCCGTCTGCTCCGCCTGACCGGGCTCGACGCCCAGGAGAACCAGGCACGACGGCTCCTGAACGACCTCGACTCGTACACCGCGACCTACGGCAAGCAGGGTCTGGACGAGGAGATGGTCGCTCACGAGTGGCTGGCTCAGGTCTTCGAGCCGGTGATCCGCTCGATCCCGCGCGATCTGAAGGGGCGTCTGGAGCCGGCGGAGATGTTCCACCAGCTGCTCGAGCACCGCTGGTTCATGTCGCAGCAGCAGGCCCGCGATGTGCCGCTCGCCGAGGCGGTCACCGCCTACGTGAACGACATCCTGCGCCACCGCCGCGACGAGGCGACGATCATCGCACCGCCGACCGAAGCCCTGACGCTGCCCAACCTCGTGATCGACGAGGCGGGCGACGCCGAGCTGACCGACGAGGACGCCGAGGTCGACTGGACCAAGAACGTCTGACCCGGAACACCGAAGGGCCCGTGCGGAGCGATCCGCCCGGGCCCTTCGTCATTGGTGCCGACCCCGCGAGGGGTCCGGCGCGGTGAGCTGCAAGGCGGAGGAGGAAGCGATACCGAGGTATCGCGCCCGACGACAACGCCGCAGATCGCCGTGCCGGGCCCCTCGCGGTGAGCTGCAAGGCGGAGGAGGAAGCGATACCGAGGTATCGCGCCCGACGACAACGCCGCAGATCGCCGTGCCGGGCCCCTCGCGGTGAGCTGCAAGGCGGAGGAGGAAGCGATACCGGAGGTATCGCGCCCGACGACAACGCCGCAGATCGCCGTGCCGGGCCCCTCGCTACTCCTGAGAGGCGCGGAGCTTCGAGATCTCGTAGAGCGCGACGGACGCGGCGATGCCCGCGTTCAGCGACTCCGCCGCCGAGCTGATCGGGATCGAGACGATCGCGTCGCACTGCTCGGTGACGAGGCGGGACAGACCCTTGCCCTCGCTGCCGACGAGCACGAGCAGGGGCCGGTCGGCCAGCTCGGAGACCCGGAAGCATCGTGTCGCCACCGCCGTCGAGGCCGATGACGAAGACGCCGTCGCGCTTGAAGTCCTTGATCATGGCCGTCAGGTTCGACGCCATGGCGACGGGCACGCGGGCCGCGGCTCCGGCCGAGGTCTTCCACGCGGCAGAGTTCAGACCCACGGAACGGCGCTGGGGCACGATGACGCCCTGACCGCCGAACGCGGCGACCGAGCGGATGATCGCGCCGAGATTGCGGGGATCCGTGATGCCGTCGAGCGCGACGAACAGGGGGACCTGCGCGCGGGAGATGCTGCGCTGCAGCAGATCGCTCGGGTGGGCGTACTCGTAGGGCGGCACCTTGAGGACGAGGCCCTGGTGCACCGAGTCGGGGCCGGCGAGCCGGTCGAGCTCGGGGCGCATGACCTCGAGGACGGGCAGGCCGCGCGCGGTGGCGAGCTTGAGCGCCTCCTTGACCCGGTCGTCCATCTCGATGCGGGTCGCCACGTAGAGCGTCGTCGCGGGGATCTTCGCCCGCAGCGCCTCGAGGACGGAGTTGCGCCCCGTGACCATCTCGGACTCGTCCACGCTCTTGGGCCTGCGCGACGGAGCGGGCGGCCCGCTCCCCTCTCGCGGCCGCCGACAGCGTGCTGCCGGGACGCCCCTTGCCGCCGGCGGCGACGAAGCGCTCGCGCGCCGCCTTCGCCTTGCCCGCGGGGTGGTACGGGCGGTCCTCCGCCTTCGGCGTGGGCTTCTTGCCCTCGAGGGCCTGACGGCCCTGACCGCCGGAACCGACGGCCTTGCCCTTGCTCTTCTTTCGGACCGCTCCTGGGCGGCCGGGCTTATTCGCCATCGAGACTCCAATGCGCACCCGTCTGGGTGTCTTCGATCGTGATTCCCGCCGCAGCGAGATCGGTTCGGATGCGGTCGGCGGCCGCCCAGTCGCGCTGCTCCCGCGCGGACTGGCGCTCGAGGACCAGACGGTCGACGAGGACGCTCAGAGCCCGGTAGGAGGGCTCGTCGTCGGAGCGCGCCCACTCGGGCGCCTCCGGGTCGATGCCGAGCACCGACGCCATGGCGAGGACCTGCGTGCGCAGCGCCGCGACGGTGCCCAGATCCTCGGCGTCGAGGGCGGCGTTGCCGGCCCGGACGGTCTCGTGCAGGACGCCGACCGCCTGCGGGACCGACAGGTCGTCGTCCATCGCCTCGGCGAACTCCTCGGGCACGAGCGGCTCGCCGAGGGTGGCGAAGCGGGTGCCCTCCAGGCGTCGGCGCGACCTGTCGAGGAAGCCCTCGATCCGCTCGAGGGCGGCCTCGGCCTCGTCGAGCGCACCGTCGTGGAACTCGAGCGTCGAGCGGTAGTGCGCCGAGCCGAGGTAGTAGCGGACGACCAGCGGTCGCGCGGCGCCGAGGAGCTCGGAGGCGAACACGGAGTTGCCGAGCGACTTGCTCATCTTCTGCCCGGTCACCGAGACGAGCCCGTTGTGCAGCCAGTAGGACGCGAAGGCGTGCCCCGCCGCGCTGGACTGGGCCAGCTCGTTCTCGTGGTGCGGGAAGCGGAGATCGAGGCCGCCGCCGTGGATGTCGAACTGCGTGCCGAGGTACTTCGTCGACATCGCCGAGCACTCGATGTGCCAGCCCGGGCGGCCGCGGCCCCACGGAGAGGCCCAGGACGCCGACTCGGGCTCGTCGGGCTTCATGCCCTTCCAGAGGGCGAAGTCGTGCGGGTCGCGCTTGCCGCGGGGGTCCGCGTCGGTCGCGGCCTCCATGCTCTCGAGGCGCTGGTGGGTGAGGGCGCCGTAGTCGGGCCACGAGCGGGTGTCGAAGTAGACGTCGCCGGACTCGTCGGGCGCGGGGTACGCGTGGCCGAGCTCGATGAGGCGCTGCACGAGCCCGATCATCTCGGCGATGCTCGCCGTGGCGCGCGGTTCGTAGGTGGGAGGGAGGATGCCGAGGGCGTTGTAGGCCGCCGTGAACTCGAGCTCGACGCGGTAGGCCAGGGCCCACCACTGCTCGGACGGCACCTCCTCGGGGGCGGCGCGGCGCGACTCCTCGGCGATCGCGAGGATCTTGTCGTCGATGTCGGTGACGTTGCGCACGAGGGTGACGTGGAACCCGCGGTAGCGGAGCCAGCGCCGCAGCTGGTCGTAGACCAGCGCCGAGCGCAGGTGCCCGATGTGCGGGGAGGACTGCACGGTGGGTCCGCAGACGTACATCCCGACCTCGTTCGCACGGAGGGGGACGAAATCGACGAGGGCCTGGGCCTTCGAGTCGTGCAGTCGCAGAGTCACGGGGCGAGTTTGCCGGGCGCGCCTCCGGCCGGGCCGCGGATCAGCGCGCTGGCGGGGCGGGGAGCACGAGTGCGGTGGCGGTCGCCGCCACTCCCTCGCCCCGGCCGGTGAAGCCGAGGGCGTCCGACGTGGTGGCCGCCACGCTCACCGGCGCGCCGAGCAGCCCCGAGAGCAGCCGCTGCGCCTCGTCCCGGCGCGGCGAGAACTTGGGGCGGTTGCCGATGAGCTGCACCGCGACGTTGCCGATGACGAACCCCGCCGCCTCGACGAGGTCGCGCGTCGCGACGAGGAACACCTCGCCGTGCGCGTTCGCGAACCTCGGGTCGGAGGTGCCGAAGCGGGAGCCGATGTCGCCGAGGCCCGCGGCCGCCAGCAGCGCGTCGCAGATCGCGTGCGCGACCGGATCCCCGTCGCTGTGGCCGGAGAGCCCCGCTCGCCGGGCCAGTGCAGTCCCGCGAGCCAGAGAGGCGACTCGTCGTCGAAGGCGTGCACGTCGGTGCCGATGCCGACCCGCGGAGGGGCGACGGGAACCGGTGGGGCGAGGAGCTGCTCCGCCCTCGAGAGGTCCCACGGCGTGGTGATCTTGAAGGCGAGCGGATCGCCCGCGACGACGACGGATCCGTGCCCGTGCGCCGCGAGGAGCGCCGCGTCGTCCGTGTGCTCCGTGCCGGCCGCCGCGTACGCGGCGTCGAGCAGTGCGCGCGGGAAGCCCTGCGGGGTCTGCACGGCGGCCAGCAGCGAGCGGTCGACCGTCTCGAGGATCGCGCCGTCGGCCTCGATGCGCTTGATGGTGTCGGTGACCGGGAGCCCGGGGACGACCCCTCCCCGGTCGAGCGGACGGCCGCGACGACCCGCTCGAACTGAGCGACGGGAGTGAGTGCGCGTGCGGCGTCGTGCACGAGCACCGTGTCGATCGAGGGCGCGAGCAGCGCGAGGCCGCGGGACACCGACTCCTGGCGGGTCGCCCCTCCGGCCGTGACCGCGATGCCGTCGGAGCCCGAGGCGGTGCGGCAGAGCGCGACGGTCTCGTCGACGAGCTCCGCCGGAGCCACGACGACAATCTCGACGGGCTCGGAGAGCGTGAGGACCGTGCGGAGGCTGCGCTCGAGGATCGTGCGCCCCGCGCAGTCGACGTAGGCCTTGGGGCGCTCGCGCCCGAGCCGGGTGCCGCTGCCCGCCGCCACGATCACGACGGCGACGGTGGGAGCAGCCGCGGAGAGCGGGGTCATCGTGCACGTCCTTCCACCGGCGGTCGCCGGCGGTCAGAGTACCAGGGGGCCTGCGCGGGTGAGGACCCCCTCGGTCGGACCGGCGCGGAGGGGTCGCTACGCTGGTCTGGAATCGGCCCGTGCACCGTGAAGACGCCCTGTCCGGGGCGAGCAGGGCCGACGATCTGGAGGAACCTGTGAAGGCGCGTATCGCTGCATCCGTCGTTCTCGCGGTCGGCGTCGCCCTCGCAACCGCCGGCTGCAACCTCGTCGCCCCCCAGGCGACCCGCAACATCTACGACCCGAGCGACGGAGTCGGAGCGACCATCGGCGATCTCGCCCTCCGCAACGCCTTCATCGTCTCGAACGACGGCGAGGAGGGCACTCTCGTGGTCACGATCGTGAACGACTCCGCCGACACCGAGACGCTCGAGGTGCAGTACGAGTCGAGCGAGGGCCGGACGGACGGCGAGCTCGAGCTCGTCCCCGGCCGGAACGAGATCGGCCCGACCGCCGAGCAGGCGGTGACGATGTCGGGCCTCGACACCGTTCCCGGCAGCCTGTTCCCCGTCTACTTCCAGTACGGCGACGTGGAGGGCAAGGAGCTGCTGGTCCCCGTCCTGACCAACGCCCTGGAGTCGTACGCGACCCTCACCCCGGCCCCCTCGGCCACCCCGACCGAGACCGCCACTCCCGACCCCGGCCCTGACCGCGATCCCGACCCCGACCACGGAGCCCGGCAACTCGATCGAGCCCCCCGCCGGCGAGTAGCCCGCGTTCCGATCGAAGGACCGCCCACTCCGGTGGGCGGTCCTTCGTCGTTCCGCCCGGCCCCGCGCGCACGCGTCGGACCCCCAGGCCATAGGGCGCGCACTCCCTCAGGCAGAGGTGGGTCTCGATACGCCGCTCCGCGGCTACTCGACCAGCAGGCGGTGCGCCCCTCCAGAGCACCTCGTCGCACAGCGACGGCCCCTCGGCGGCAGCTCGTCGCGCAGCGACGGCCCCCTGAGCAGCTCGTCGCGAAGCGACAGCCCCACCCTCGGCTCGTCGCACAGCGACGGCCCTACTTCTGGAGTCCACCGCGGGGCCTGGTGGGGTCAGCTGCAAGGCGGAGGAGGGAGCGATACCGGCGGTATCGCGACCGACGACAACGCCGCAGATGGCCCCGGCAGGCCCCGCGTCCGGCGGTATCGCGACCGACGACAACGCCGCAGATGGCCCCGCCAGGCCCGCGTCACGAGTCGAAGCGGTAGCCGAGGCCGCGGACGGTGACGAGCAGCGTCGGCTCCTTCGGCGTCTTCTCGATCTTGGAGCGGATGCGCTTCACGTGGACGTCGAGGGTCTTGGTGTCGCCGAAGTAGTCGCTGCCCCAGACGCGGTCGATGAGCTGGCCGCGAGTGAGGACGCGTCCGGCGTTGCGGAGCAGCATCCGGAGGAGTTCGAACTCCTTGAGGGGCATGGGCGTCTCGACTCGTCGACCTCGACCGTGTGGCGCTCGATGTCCATGCGGACGGGGCCGGCGGTGACGATGCGGTCCTCTCCGGTTCCTCGGTGCGGCGGCGGAGGACGGCGCGGATGCGGGCGAGCAGTTCGCGGGTCGAGTAGGGCTTGGTGACGTAGTCGTCGGCGCCGAGTTCGAGACCGACGACGATGTCGACCTCGGAGTCCTTCGCGGTGACCATGATGATGGGGATCTGGGAGCGGGTGCGGATCTCGCGGCAGACCTCGGTGCCGGGCATGCCGGGCAGCATCAGGTCGAGCAGGATCAGGTCGTAGTCGCCCTCGTCGAAAGCGGTGACGGCGCGGAGTCCGTCCTCGGCGACGGTGACGTCGTAGCCCTCTCGTTCGAGCAGGTAGCTCAGCGGCTCGCTGAGGGCGCTCTCGTCTTCGACGAGCAGGATGCTGGTCACGCGGTGTCTCCTATCGGGGCGGAGGATGCGAAGGGCGTCCTCGCCGGGTCTGCTTCGGGGAGTCGGATGGTGAAGGTGGAGCCGCGTCCGGGCTTGGACCAGACGCGGACGTCGCCGCCGTGGTTCTGCACGGCGTGCTTGACGATGCTCAGGCCGAGTCCTGTTCCTCCGGTGTGACGCGAGCGGGCCTGGTCGACGCGGTAGAACCGCTCGAACACCCGGTCGAGGTCGTCCTCGGGGATCCCGATGCCCTGGTCGGTGACCGCGATCTCGACGACTCCGCCCGTGGAGCGCACCCCGATGCCGACGCGGGAGCCGGGCGGCGAGTACTGGATCGCGTTGGCGAGCAGGTTGTGCAGCGCCGAGACGAGCATCTTCTCCTGGCCGGCGACGTAGGCCTTCTTCATCCCGCCCTTGACCAGCGTCACGTCGTGCGACTCGGCGAGGACGTGGGTGGTCTCGAGGGCGGCGGTGACGATGTCATCGACGCGGACCAGCTCGGCCGAGGCCCCGACCGTCGGCGGACTGCAGACGCGAGAGCTCGATGATCTCGCGGGTGATCTTGGCGAGACGGTGCGACTCCTGGGTCAGCCGGCGCGCGAAGCGGCGGACCTGCACCGGGTCGTCGGCGGCGGAGTCGAGCGCTTCGGCGAGCAGGCCCACCGCTCCGATGGGCGTCTTCAGCTCGTGCGAGATGTTGGCGACGAAGTCGCGGCGCACGGCCTCGAGGGCGGCGCGCCTCGGTGTGGTCCTCGGCGAGGACGAGCACGAAGCGGGATCCGAGTCGCGTGGCGTGGACGACGAGGGTGACGGCCTGCTCCGAGAGGGGCTCGTCGCGAGCTCCAGGTCCTGCTCGATGTCGTCGCCGAACCGGCGGACGCGGTCGACGATCGCGACGAGATCCGGGTGCAGGAGCGTGTCCTGCGAGACCAGGCCCAGCGCGATCGCCCGGGTCGACGCCTTCAGCACGTTGTGCGAGGGATCGGTGACGAACGCGGAGCTCCGACGGCCTCGATGATCGCGTCGATCCCCTCGGGAAGCGTGGCCGAGACCACCTCGGCCGCGATGCGCCCCTGCCTCGCCGCGAGAGTGAAGACGGTCGTCAGCAGGACGCCGATCGCCACCCCGAGGACGAGCGCCAGAATCACGAACACACCCGAATCCACGCACCCAGGCTAGTCATCCACCGGGCGTCTCCCTACCGGATGCCCGCCGACGGACTGCAGGTCGAGTACTGTTCAAACCCGCGGCACCGTTCGTTAACCTGCCGTCGTCATCATTGCTCCGCCTGCGCCGCGAAGGAACAGGTGCTGTGTCGCGCGTGGTGCGCGACGCCAACCCGGCACCGTTCGCCGTGCGTGCCGCAGAGAGGGTCGATCACAAGATGCGCGAAGTATTCCAGCAGGAGCTGGCCGAGGTCCAGGATCGCCTCGTCGAGATCTCCGGACTCGTCGAGATCGCGATCGAGAAGGCGACTCAGGCGTTCAACCACTCCGATGTCACCCTCGCCGAAGAGGTGATCGCCAGCGACGCCCGGATCGACGAGCTCGCGATCAGCCTCGACGAGCTCGCGATCGACATCCTCGCCCGCCAGAACCCGGTCGCCCGCGACCTCCGGATCGTCGTGTCGGCCCTGCGCATCAGCGCCTCGCTCGAGCGGATGGGCGACATCGCGGAGCACATCGCGCAGCTGTCGCGGTACCGCTTCCCCGACAAGGTCGTCCCGAAGAGCCTGCGCCCCACGTTCGTCGAGATGGGCCGCCTCGACGTCGTCGTCGCGCACAAGCTCACCGAGCTGCTGCGCTCGCAGGACGGCCGCATCGCCGAGGAGATCCGCGACGAGGACGACAAGATCGACGAGCTGCACGTCAGCGTCTTCGACAAGGTGCTCAGCGAGGCCTGGAAGGGCCAGGCCGCGGACACCGTCGACGCCACCCTCGCCAGCCGCTACCACGAGCGCTTCGCCGACCACGCGGTCTCCATCGCCAAGAAGGTGCAGTATTTGATCTCGGGCGATTACGCCTGAGTGCTGAGATCGCGCTCTGCGCGATCACAGCCGCGGTCGGCCTGCGCCTGAATGCGAGGATCACGCTCCGCGCGATCCTCGCCGCGGTCGGCTTTCCGGGATGGTTTCGTTCCGAGGAGCGTCCGCGTTCGGCTAGGCCGAATCGCTCACACGCGATTCGGCCGTTCGCCTTTAAGGGGGTCGGCCGGCCTGCACGATCGAAGCTCGGATGCCGTCCGAGCCGATTCGGGGGACGGATTCTCGCCCGTCATCCGGTGATGGAGTAGCACGCGATCGTCCGCTCCCGTCGTTTCCGCTGATCGAGTGCGCGTGGAGCGCGCGTATAGAGATCCGCCGATGCAGGGGCGGGGCAGACCCTCTCCGTCGACCTTCGGCGCGTCTCGAGCGCGTCGGTTCGCGGAACGGCGCAGTTCGAGCGAGCCGAACCGGGTTCCGCGAGCCGGACGTACCGGCGGGAACGCGGAAGGCCCGCGCGGATCGGGGATCCGGCGGGCCTTCCGTGAGGGCGGGACCTACTTCTTGGCACCCTGGGCGGCGACGGCGGCGGCACCGGCGGCGGCGGCCTCCGGGTCGAGGTACTCGGCGGGGCCGATCGGCGCGAAGTTCTCGTCGAGCTTGTAGACCAGCGGGATGCCGGTCGGGATGTTGAGCTCGGCGATGTCGGAGTCGGAGATGCCGTCGAGGGTCTTCACGAGCGCGCGGAGCGAGTTGCCGTGGGCGGTGATCATGACGGTCTTGCCCGACGCGAGGTCCGGCTTGATGTCCGACTCCCAGTACGGCAGCATCCGCTCGATGACGAGCTTCAGCGACTCCGTGCGCGGAGGGCGTCGCCCAGGTCCGCGTAGCGCTCGTCGTGCGCCTGCGAGTACTGGTCGTCGTCGTCGAGCGGGGGCGGCGGGACGTCGAAGGAGCGGCGCCAGGTCTGGAACTGCTCGGGGCCGTACTCGGCGAGCGTCTGCGCCTTGTCCTTGCCCTGCAGCGCGCCGTAGTGGCGCTCGTTGAGGCGCCAGGACCGCTTGACGTCGATCCACAGGCGGTCGGCCACCTCCAGCGCGATGTTCGCGGTCTGGATCGCGCGGGTCTGCCGCGACGTGTAGACCACGTCGGGGTGGAGCCCGGCCTCGGTCAGCAGCTCGCCGGCGCGCGTGGCCTCCGCGACGCCCTGCTCGGTGAGCCGCACGTCGACCCAGCCGGTGAACAGGTTCTTCTGGTTCCACTCGCTGTTGCCGTGGCGCACGAGGATGAGAGTGTAGGTCTCGGACATGCGCCCAGTGTAGAGGCGGGGCCTCCGCCCGCGGATACGCTGGAGCCCATGCCGATCGGAGCCGTGACCCGCGGGACCACGGGCACGAACCGCCTCCGCCGGGTCGACCGGTGGATCGCCGAGCTCCCCGCACTGCGCTCCTCTCCGCAGCCCCTCGTGGTCGACCTGGGCTTCGGGGCGAGTGCGGTCACGACCCTCGAGCTGCATCGCCGGCTCGTGGCCACCGTCCCCGGCATCGAGGTCGTCGGCTTCGAGATCGAGCCCGCCCGGGTGACCACCGCGCGGGAGCAGCTCGCGGTCGTCCGGGGCGGCGGCACCGCCTTCCCCTCGGATGCGCGCGTCGGCTTCGAGCGCGGCGGCTTCGAGATCCCGCTCCCCGGGGACGGCGGGCCGACGTGATCCGCGCGTTCAACGTGCTCCGCCAGTACGACGAGGACGCGGTCGCCGGCGCCTGGCGGATCATGACCGAGCGGCTCCAGCCGGGCGGGGTCCTCGTGGAGGGCACCTGCGACGAGATCGGCCGCATCTGCACGTGGATCGAGATCGGCCGGGACGGCCCGCGGTCGTTGACGCTCTCGCTCCGACTCGGAGCGGTCCCGTCCCCGCTCATCGCGGCGGAGCGACTGCCCAAGGCCCTGATCCACCGCAACGTGCCGGGCGAGCGGGTCCACGACTTCCTGCACGCCCTCGAGCGGGCGTGGACGATCAACGCCCCCCTGGCCGTCCACGGCCCACGCAGCGCTGGATCGCCTCGGTGCGGTCGCTGCGGTCGGACTGGCCGATCCTCGGCGGTCCCCGGCGGTGGCGGCTCGGCGAGGTGACCGTCGCGTGGGACGCGGTCGCGCCCGCGGATCGGGCCCCGTCACTCCTGTGAGCATTCTCCAGATCCGCGGCCGGTACCGTCTGCTCCCATGGACGACCCTCCCTCAGACGCGCCCGCTCATGAACCGGCGCGCCACCCCGCCCCTCTGATCGGCGGTGATGCGCGTGCCTGAGTGGCTCGGCATCGTCATCGGCCTCCTCCTCACCCTCGGCACCGGCCTCTTCGTCGCCTCCGAGTTCGCGCTGGTCAATCTCGACCGCAACGAGCTCGAGGAGCGCCGCGCTCGCGGCGAGAAGCGCCTCGACCCCACGATCTCCGCCCTGCGGATCACCTCGACCCACCTCTCGGGCGCGCAGCTGGGCATCACGCTCACCACGCTCCTCACCGGCTACACGTTCGAGCCGGCCATCAGCTCGCTGCTCGCGGAGCCCTCCGCTCGGTGGGGGTCCCCGAGGGGATCGTCCCCGGCATCGGCGCCGTCATCGGCGTGCTGCTCGCCACGGTCTTCTCGATGATCATCGGCGAGCTCGTGCCCAAGAACTTCGCCCTGGCCCTCCCGCTCGCCACCGCGCGCGTGGTCGTGCCGTTCCAGGTCGCGTTCACGACGGTGTTCAAGCCGGTGATCCTCCTCTTCAACAACACGGCGAACGCCCTCATCCGCGCGATGGGGATCGAGCCCAAGGAGGAGCTGTCGGGCGCCCGCAGCGCCGACGAGCTCGGCTCGCTCGTGCGCCGCTCCGCTCTGGAGGGCACCCTCGACCGCGATCACGCCGACCTGCTGCACCGCACCCTGCTCTTCTCGAGTCGGAGCGTCGCCGACGTGATGACCCCGCGCGTGCGCATGTCGTCGGTCACCCTGCGCAGCACCGCGGAGGACGTCGTCGAGCTCGCGAACCGCACCGGCTTCTCGCGCTTCCCGGTGCTCGGCCGCGACTCCGACGACATCCGCGGCGTGCTGCACGTCAAGCACGCCTTCGCCCTCGAACCCGAGCGGCGGCGGCGGGTGAGCGCCGAGGAGCTGATGGTGGCTCCGATGCGCATCCCGAGACCGCTCGCGCCGACGCTCTGCTGGCTCCGCTGCGCGGCAGCGGTCTGGCGATCGCGGTGGTCGTCGACGAGTACGGAGGCACCGCCGGCGTCGTGACTCTCGAAGACCTCGTCGAGGAGATCGTCGGCGAGCTCGAGGACGAGCACGACCGCACCCGCGCCGGAGTCATCCGCTCCGGCCGCTCGGCCACGTTCGGCGGTGAGCTGCGCCCCGACGAGGTCGCCGCCCGGCTCGGCGTGATCGTCCCCGAGGGCGAGGACTACGACACCGTCGCCGGCTTCCTCTCGTCGAGCCTGGGCCGACTGCCCGAGCTCGGCGACGAGGTCGCCCTCGAGGCCGGCGTGCTGCGCGTCGACCGCGTCGCCGCGAACCGGGTGGACCGCGTCCGCTTCACCCCCGGCTCGGAGGGCGGTACCGCCACCGGAGTCGCAGCCCTGCGCGCGGAAGGAGCCGTTCATGAGTGAGTACCTGCCCGGGATCGCCTGGCTGGTGGTCCTCCTGCTCGTCAACGCCTTCTTCGTCGGCGCGGAGTTCGCGGTGATCTCGGCAAGGCGGTCCCAGATCGAGCCGAAGGCCGACGCCGGGAGCCGCGCCGCGAAGGCGACCCTCTACGCCATGGAGCACGCGACACTGATGCTGGCGACGAGCCAACTCGGCATCACCGTGTGCTCGCTCGTGATCCTCAACGTGTCGGAGCCGGCGATCCACCACCTGCTCGAGATCCCGCTCGGGCTCACCTCGCTGTCCGCCGAGGCGATCGGCGTGATCGCGTTCGTCGCGGCGCTGCTGCTCGTCACGTTCCTGCACGTGGTGTTCGGCGAGATGGTGCCGAAGAATCTGGCGTTCTCAGTGCCGACGCGGGCGGCCCTGCTGCTCGCTCCCCGCTCGTGCTCGTCTCGCGTCTCGTGAAGCCCGTGATCTGGTCGCTCAACGCGGTGGCCAACGGGATCCTCCGTCTCGTCCGCGTCGAGCCGAAGGACGAGGCGACGAGCGCGTTCACCCTCGACGAGGTCGCAGCGATCGTGCGCCAGTCCACTCGGGAGGGAATGCTGGTGGACGCCTCGGGCACCGTCACCGCCGCCTTCGAGTTCACGACGAAGCAGGTGTCGGACGTCGCGGTTCCGCTCGACGAGATGGTGCTCCTGGCGTGGGAGTCGACTCCCGCGGATCTGCGCCGAGCGGTCGCCGTGCACGGGTACTCGCGCTACCTCCTCGCGGGAGCCGACGGCCTGCCGGCAGGCTACCTGCACCTCAAGGACGTGTCCGACCTCGGGGATCAGGAGTCGCCGGTGCCCGCGAAGCGCATCCGCCGCCTGGCCGCGGTGTCGGGCGGCGACGAGCTCGAGGACGCCCTGGCCGCCCTGCGGCGCACCGGAGCGCCATCGCCCGCGTCGTCGACCGCGAGGGGCGCACGACGGGAGTCCTGTTCCTCGAGGACATCATCGAGGAACTCGTCGGAGAGGTGCAGGACGCCACGAACGCCTGAGCCGGGGCCGCACTGTCAGCCGAGCTCCGGCAGCGCGGCCCTCGCCGACGCGGCGTCCATCCCGGTCGCGGTCAGCAGATCGACCGCGAGCGGACGGAGGATCACCAGCAGGGTCTTCTCGGCGAGGCGCGCGTCCGGGATCATCCGCTGCGGGTCGAGGGTGGTGGCCAGCAGGACCAGATCCTGGCGGGCGAGAGCCGTCATCGACGCGTCGGAGACGCACCGGCCCAGCAGGGCGATGCCGGGCCCGAACGCCGCGACCGCCTCCGCGAGCTCCGGACGCGGCACACCGTCCCCGATCAGGAAATCGGTGCGGCGCGCGACGATGCGGAGGTTGCGGGTCGCGAGGTCCAGCGAGGCGAGCAGTGCGCTCTGGCGCTCGAGCTCGCCGCGGTGCCTCCGGACGAACGGGGAGATGCGCGCGACCCCGATCGCCGATTCGAGTGCCGCCGACCACGCGTCGATCACCGGCTGCGTCCCGCGGACGCGCTCGAGGGCGGCGGCCGACGCGGAGGCGTCACCGCTGCGGAGCGCGTCGGCGAGCGTCTCGACCGTCCCGGCCAGCGCCGCGACCAGCCGTCGCGCCTCCGCTCGCGCCGCCCGCAGCGGATTACGGGGCACGATCGCCGTGCAGAGCAGCGCGGCGAGACCGCCGACGAGGCCGTCGAGGCTGCGCGTGAACACTCCCCCGTCGGGAGCCGGGAGCACCATCACGAGCATGGCCTGCGTCCCCGCCGCGACCGCGAAGCCGGGCGAGGGCGAGAGCGCGCGTCCCACCGTGAAGACGACCGCGAGCACGAGGGCCAGCTGCCAGACGCCGGTGCCCCAGAGCAGCAGGAGCACCTCGCTGAGCGCGATGCCGAGGACCATCCCGACCGCGGTCTCGGCGACCTGCTTCGGGCGGGTGTCGCGCGCGATGCCCAGGCTCGAGATGGTGACCGTCAGCGACAGCACCGGCGCCGGGTGCCCGAACACGAAGCGCGAGACGGAGTAGGCGAGCACCGCCGCGAGCACGATCTGCACCACCGCCGGGGCCGACGCCACGGCGCGCGCAACGCCCCGCGAGGGTCGCGGACGATCGCCGTGGACGAGGCTCGGATCCGCTCGGCCGCCCGATCCCGACGTGCGGGTCCTGCGGCCACCACGGTGTGGCCTACCTGGTCTTCGCCCCGAGCCGGGGCAGACGGGGCACGCCCGCCTCCGCACCGGCTCCGGGCGGGACGACGACCTCCTGGGCCGCCGCGACCCGGACCTCGCCCGCGAGGACCGTGAGCTCGAGATCGACCGGGACGGCGCGCTTGACGACCGCGAGCGCCACCGGGCCGTCCTCGTAGTGCCAGGCGCTGGAGGTGACCGCGCCGACCTCGACGCTCTCGCCGTTCTTCAGTGCGAAAACGGGATCGCCGTGCGACGGCAGCGCGGAATCGGAGCCGTCGAGCTGCAGCAGGACCAGGCGGCGGGGCGGGTGGCCGAGGTTGTGCACCTTCGCCACCGTCTCCTGGCCGCGGTAGCAGCCCTTGGCGAGGTGCACCGAGGAGCGGAGGAGGTCGAGCTCGTGCGGGATCGACCGCTCGTCGACCTCGGTCGCGTGACGCGGACGCCACGCCGCGATGCGGAGCGCCTCGAGCGCGTCGGCGCCGGCGAGGACCACGCCGGCCGCCGCAGCAGCCGAGGGGAGGCCCGCGAGAGCGGTGCGCGGCACGAGGGTCTCGCGCGCGTGCCAGTCGGCCGCCGGATGCTCGGCCGCGGCGTACTGCCAGCCGCCGGGCTGGACGCTCGTCCACGGGTCGATCCAGCTGACGGCGGAGTCGCCCGCGAGACCGAGGACGAACGAGGCGGCGGATCCGTCGCCGAGGGTGGCGAGCGTCGCGAACTCGTCGGTGCGGTCGGCGATCTCGACGCGGAGCAGGAAGCGCATCCGGTCGAGCCAGGCCGCGAGGCCGGCCGTCTCGTCGCGGTCGAGCAGCAGCCAGGCCGCCTCTCCGTCGTCGACGAGGCGGATGAGGTGCTCGATGCGGCCGGTCGGGTCCAGGAGGAGCGTCTCGGCGGAGTCGCCGGGCTGCAGCCCTCTGAGCGCCTGACTGGTCAGGGAGTCGAGCCAGGTGAGGCGGTCGGGACCGGTGACGGTGACGACTCCGCGCCCCGACAGGTCGACGAGCGCGGTGCCCGCGGCGAGCGCGCGCTGCTCGCGGAACGGCTCGCCGTAGTGCGCGGCCACACCCGGCTCGGCGACGCTCGCGGTGGCCACCGCCCCCGGGACGTCGAGCAGGGGCGAGAGCGGGTCAGTCGACACGGGCGAGCCTTCCGGAGGCGTGGGTGCGCAGGCCCTGGCCGAGCGCGGCGATGTCCCACGCCCAGAGCAGGTGGTCGTCGACGAGGCCGTAGAGGCGGGTGGCGGCGGCGTAGTCCTTCGCGGCGGCGGTGCGCATGACCGCATCCGTCGCGAGGTCGATCCTGGGGCCCTTGACCTGGCCGAGGTAGAGCTCGCTCACGCCGTCCGGGTGGACGAGGGAGACCTCGATGTCGAAACCGCCCGCGGCGTTGCGGAGCGTCTCGACCGACTCCGCGTCGGGGTAGGCGGGAGCACCGCGTCCCGGCAGCATCGCGGGGCCGGCATCGGCGTCCGTCAGGGCACGGCTGAGGCGCCAGTAGCCCATCTCGCTCACCAGCGGGCTGTGCCCGATCTCGCGCTCGTCGTCGAGCAGCCAGGTGTAGGAGCTGTAGTTGAGGTAGGGCAGACCGTCGTAGCTGAAGCTGACGCGGTGGCCGAACTCGGCCTGCACGCTCTCGTCTCCGACGGCGTAGTCGACGACGCCGGACCCCTCCCAGACGCCGAGCAGCCAGGAGGGGGACGAGCTCGGGCGGCAGGCCCGACGGAAGGGAGATCACTCCGGCTCCGACGCGGCGGCTAGCTCTGGCCGCGGTAGAGCTTGTAGACGACGACTCCCGAGACCCACGCGATCGCGAGGGAAGCGAGCCCGAGCAGTCCGAGATAGAAGAGTTCCAGCGCGAGAAGCATGCCCCCATCCTACCCGGCCGCGCGGGCTCCCAGCGGGGCGGGGGCAGCGGGACGACGGGGAGCGTCAGCGCCCGGCGAGTGCCGCGATCGCGCTCGCGACGCCGACGACGACCATCGCGCCGACGACGCTCGTCATGGTCCGGAGGAGGTACCCGGAGGCGCGGGCGACGGCGAGCTGCACCGCGAAGGTCGCCAGCACGCATCCCCCGAACGTGAGGGCGAGCCACGTCTGAGCCGACCCCGGCGACGCGAGCACCAGCGACACGACCGACCCCGCGAGTGCCAGCACCCAGACGATGCCGACGCCCACCCGATCCCCGCTCATCCGTCAATCATGCCCGAGGCGATCGGCCGTTCCGGCCCGCCGCTAGTATTGCCGCAGACCATTTCTGGAGGATCCGTGGCGCAGTTGTTGATACTGACCTCTGCGGGGGGCACCGAGGTGCTGCCCGCGCTGGGGCTCCTCAGCCACAAGACCCGGCAGATCCCGGCAGAGCCGGCCCAGCTCGTGAACGCCCCGAGCTGCGATCTCATCTTCGTCGACGCCCGTCAGGACCTCGCGAGCGCCAAGTCGCTCTGCAAGATCCTGACCACCACCGGCATCAACGTGCCGCTCATCCTGATCCTCACCGAGGGCGGGCTGACGGCGGTCTCGGCCGACTGGGGCGTCAACGACGTGATCCTCGACTCCGCCGGGCCCGCCGAGGTCGACGCGCGCATCCGCCTCGTCATCGGCCGCCTCGCCCAGGAGCAGTCGACGTCGCGCATCCAGGCCTCCGGCGTCGTGATCGACGAGGCGAGCTACTCCGCGAAGGTCCACGGCCGCCCCCTCGACCTCACCTTCAAGGAGTTCGAGCTCCTGCGCTTCTTCGCCACCCACCCGTCCCGGGTGTTCACCCGCGAGCAGCTGCTCAGCGAGGTGTGGGGCTACGACTACTTCGGCGGCACGCGCACGGTCGACGTGCACGTGCGGCGCCTGCGCGCGAAGCTCGGCGACCTCGAGTCCCTCATCGGCACCGTCCGCAACGTCGGATACCGGTTCAACGTCTACGAAGAGGACAATGAGCGAGTCCCTCAACCTCTCCGTTGAGAACCTGGCCGACCCCTCGGTGTCGGCCGGTCTCGAGCAGCTGATCGGCCGCGCCCAGTGGTTCGACGGGCAGCCGCCCTTCAGCGACCAGACCCTGGTCGACGCGCGCACCGGCTCGCGCACGCTGCTGATCGGCCTGCGCGCCGACGTGGTCGTCGCCGCGGCCGTCCTCGGGCAGGGCGAGCTCGAGTTCGTCGTCGATCCGGAGTGGCGCGGCGTGGGCTTCGGCCGCGCCGTGCTCGAGCAGGTGCTCGCGAGCGGACGCACGGGTCTGCTGGCGTGGGCGCACGGCGACCACCCCGCGGCGCGCTCGCTCGCCGAGTCGCGCGGCTTCGCTCCGGTGCGCACGCTCCTGCACCTCGAGCTCGAGCCCCTGGTCGCCCCCGCGGTGCGGGTCCCCGAGGGGTACGTGCTCTCGGACGCCCGCGGTCTCGATCCTGCGGAGTGGGTCGCGCTCAACGCGCGCGTGTTCGCTGCGCATCCGGAGCAGGGACGGATCACCGAGGACGACCTCGCCGCCCGCCGGGCCGAGGACTGGTTCGACGAGGGCGACTTCCTGGTGCTGCGGAACGCCTCCGGCGCTCTCGTGGGCTACGACTGGCTGAAGATCGAGCCCGGCTCCGCGACGGGCGAGATCTACGTGCTCGGCATCGCTCCGGAGGAGGCGGGCCGCGGCCTCGGCCGCGCCCTCCTGGGCGCGGGCCTCGCCCGCATGCTCGCGCGCGGCTGCCCGCCGCCGACCTCTACGTCGAGGCCGAGAACCGCTCGGCCGTGGCCCTGTACCGCTCGCTCGGCTTCACCGACGCCTCCGTCGACGTGCAGTACCTGCAGCGCACGCCCGCCGTCCGCTGATCCGGAGGCTCCTCCCCGACCGCGTTCACCCGCATTCACCACGGGCGGCGCGGAGCGCGCGGAGGCGGTGCCAGGATGGTCGCATGGACGGCGACAACCTCATTCTCGAAGACGGCCTGAGCGACGAACTCGACGACGACTTCGATGACGAGGAGGAGCACTCGGACCCCTCCTCCCGGACAACCGCTACCTCGACCGCGAGCTGAGCTGGCTGGCGTTCAACCAGCGCGTGCTCGAACTCGCCGAGGACCCGCTGGTGCCGGTGCTCGAGCGCGCCAACTTCCTCGCGATCTTCTCCTCGAACCTCGACGAGTTCTTCATGGTGCGGGTCGCCGGTCTGAAGCGCCGCATCCTCACCGGCCTCGCCCTCACGACGAACATCGGCCGCGTCCCCCTGGACGTGCTGACCGACATCTCGGAGAAGGCGCACCAGCTCCAGCAGCGTCACGCCCGGGCCTTCAAGGACCAGGTCGAGCCCGCCCTGCGGGACGCCGGCATCGACATCGTCCGCTGGGACGAGCTCAGCGACGCCGAGCGGGCGGTGCTGGACGACTACTTCTCGGCACAGATCTTCCCGGTCCTGATGCCGCTGGCCGTCGACCCGGCGCACCCGTTCCCGTACATCTCCGGGCTCTCGCTCAACCTGTCGGTCCGGGTGCGCAACCCCAAGACCCAGAAGACCGAGTTCGCCCGCCTCAAGGTGCCGCAGATGCTCCCCCGCTTCGTGCGCATCGCCGGCGTCGCCGCGCCCGGCGAGCCCATGCGGTTCATCTCGCTCGAGGACCTCATCGCCAACGAGCTCGACGACCTGTTCCCCGGCATGGAGATCCTCGATCACCACGTCTTCCGGGTGACCCGCAACGAGGACGTCGAGGTCGACGAGGACGAGACCGAGAACCTCATCAAGGCGCTCGAGAAGGAGCTGCTGCGACGCCGGTTCGGCCCGCCCATCCGCCTCGAGGTCACCGACGACATGGACGACGAGACGCTCGGCCTGCTCGTCCGGGAGCTCGACATCACGACGCAGGAGGTCTACAAGCTCCCGGCTCCCCTGGATCTCAGCGGCCTCTTCAGCCTGCAGAAGATCGACCGGCCGGACCTGAAGTACCCCAACCACGTGCCCACGACGGCGGCGCAGCTCATGCCGACGGAGCCGAACCAGCGCCAGGACGTCTTCAAGGCGGTCTCGCGCGGCGACGTGCTGCTGCACCACCCCTACGAGTCGTTCGCGACGAGCGTGCAGTCGTTCCTCGAGCAGGCCGCCGCCGATCCCGACGTGCTCGCGATCAAGCAGACGCTCTACCGCACCTCGGGCGACTCCCCCATCGTCGAGGCCCTCATCGACGCGGCCGAGTCGGGCAAGCAGGTGCTCGCCCTGGTCGAGATCAAGGCGCGCTTCGACGAGCAGGCCAACATCTCGTGGGCCCGCAAGCTCGGAAGGCCGGCGTGCACGTCGTCTACGGCCTCGTCGGCCTCAAGACGCACTGCAAGCTCGCTCTCGTCATCCGCCAGGAGAAGGGCGGAGTGCTGCGGCACTACTCCCACATCGGCACCGGCAACTACAACCCGAAGACCTCGCGCATCTACGAGGACCTCGGCCTGCTGACCGCCGACGACGAGGTCGGCAAGGACCTCACCCGTCTGTTCAACGAGCTGTCGGGGTACGCGATCGAGAAGAAGTTCAAGCGCCTGCTCGTCGCTCCGCGCCACCTCCGCAAGGGACTCCTCAAGAGGATCGATGCCGAGACCGAGAACGCCCGCGCGGGCAAGCCCTCCGGGATCCGGATCAAGGTCAACTCGATCGTCGACGAGGCGGTGATCGACGCGCTCTACCGCGCCAGCCAGGCCGGGGTCCCGGTCGACGTCTGGGTCCGCGGCATCTGCGGGCTGAAGCCGGGGCAGGAGGGGCTCAGCGAGAACATCCGCGTCCGCTCGATCCTGGGCCGCTACCTCGAGCACTCGCGCATCTTCAGCTTCGTCAACGACGGCGATCCGGTGGTCTACATCGGCAGCGCCGACATGATGCACCGCAACCTCGACCGCCGTGTCGAGGCCCTCGTGCGGATCGTCGAGCCCGCCCACCTCAGCGAGATCGACGACATGTTCGAGCGCGCGATGGACGAGAAGACGGCCTCGTGGTGGCTCGGACCCGACGGAGTCTGGACGCGCCGCCACCTCGACGAGGACGGAGCCCCGCTGTCGGATCTCCAGAACCGTCTGATGGCGCACATCACGCACCGCAAGCGCATCGCGTCGCGGGCCGCTTCCCGGGCCTCCTCCCGCTGACGCCGTGACGGGGACCGTCTACGCGGCCGGAGCGGTGTGCTGGCGGATCATCGAGGGGCCGCCCGCACATCCTCGTGATCCACCGGCCTCACCGGAGGGACGTCAGCCTGCCCAAGGGCAAGGTCGACCCCGGCGAGTCGCTGCCCGAGACCGCGGTGCGCGAGATCCGGGAGGAGACCGGGCTCGCCGTCGGGCTCGGCGTGCCGCTGGGCTCGACCGAGTACACGCTGCCCAACGGGCGGCCCAAGGCCGTGTACTACTGGGCCGCGAAGGTCAGCGAGAAGGCCGTGCTCCACTCCGACTTCCTCCCGAACCGCGAGGTGGAGGCGCTGGAGTGGGTGACGCCCAAGCGGGCGCGCGGGTACCTCACCTACTCGCACGACGTCGCGATCGTCGACGAGTTCGCCCGGATCGCCGCACGGGGGGCGCTCGAGACGTTCGCGCTCGTGGTGCTGCGGCACGCGAAGGCCGTGCCCGCCTCCTCCTGGGACGGGCGCGACTCCACCCGCCGCCTCAACCGCCGCGGTGCCGAGGAGGCCGCGGCCGCCGGACGCGCCGTCGCCGCCTGGCGCCCGCGCCGCCTCGTCTCGAGCACCGCGAAGCGCTGCCGTGCCACCGTCGCTCCCCTCTCCTCCCTTCTGAAGCGACCGGTGCGACTGTCCGAGGAGATCAGCCAGGAGTCGTACGAGAACGGCACGGCCGACATCCGGAGCCTGGTCGGCAAGCGCGTGCGCGCACGCAAGTCGGCGGTGCTCTGCAGCCACCGGCCGGTGATCCCGGAGATCCTGCGCGAGATCGCCCTCGCCACCGCGACTCCGATCGGCCCGTACCTCGACGAGGCGTCGCACCTGCCCACCGGGGGATTCACGGTCGTGCACCTCTCGAGCGAGCACCCCGGCTCGGGCATCGTCGCGATCGAGACGCACTCGCCGCTCGCCTGAGCCTCCTCCCGAAGACGGCGGATCGAGCCGGATCCCCGTCGCGCCCGGCAAGCCCCGACGGGCCTCGTTCACCGCCCGTTCACCCAGCGGACCGTGGGCGGACACGACCCCCTCGTACATTCGCTCGCGGGCTGCACCAGGCCCTGTTCTGTTTCCATGCTTTCCTACCCGAAAGGGATACTTGTGAGAATCTCGCGTCTCGGCCAGGCGGCCGTCGTCGCCGCCGTCGCAGCGATCACTCTGACCTCGTGCGCAGCCAACGAGGGGGCGCCTCCGCAGGCGGGTCCTCCGAGTCGGGCTCCGGCAGCAGCCTCGAGGGCACGCTCAACGGCATCGGCGCCTCGTCGCAGGGGTCGGCCCAGGAGGCCTGGGTCGCCGCCTTCCAGACGGAGAACCCCGGCGTCACCATCAACTACTCGCCCGACGGCTCGGGCGCGGGCCGCGAGGCGTTCATCGCCGGCGGTGCCGACTTCGCCGGCTCGGACCGCGCGCTGAAGCTCGAGGAGCTCGACGGCTCCTTCGGCAAGTGCGCCGAGGGCACCTCCGCCATCGACGTCCCCGCCTACATCTCCCCCATCGCCCTGGTCTTCAAGGTCGACGGCGTGGACGAGCTCAACCTCGACGCGGCCACCGCCGCGGGCATCTTCAAGGGCACCATCACCAAGTGGAACGCCCCCGAGATCACCGCGCTCAACCCCGACGCGACGCTCCCGGACGCCAACATCACCGCCGTTCACCGCTCGGACGACTCGGGCACCACCGAGAACTTCGCCGCGTACCTCAACGCGACCGCTCCTGACGTGTGGGACGCGGAGCCGGACGGCGTCTGGCCCTACGAGGGCGGCGAGGCGGCCCAGGGCACCTCGGGCGTCATCGACACCGTGACCAACGGCACCAACACCATCGGCTACGCCGACGCGTCGCGCGCCGGTGACCTCGGCACCGCGAAGATCAAGGTCGGCGAGGAGTTCGTCGAGTACTCCCCCGAGGCCGCTGCCGCGATCGTCGACGCCTCGCCCGAGGCGACCGACCGTCCCGAGAACGACATCGTGTACGACATCGACTACTCCACCGAGGAGTCGGGCGTCTACCCGGTCGTCCTGGTCAGCTACCTCATCGCCTGCCAGGAGTACCAGGACCCCGCGACGGCTAGAGCTCGTCAAGGCGTACCTTGGCTACGTGACCAGCGAGGCCGGTCAGGAGGAGGCCGCGACCTCCGCCGGTGCCGCCCCGCTCTCGTCCGAGCTGTCGACCCAGGTCGCCACCGCGATCGAGTCCATCAAGTAGCACCCCCGCGCGAATCGGCCCCGGACCCCCACCGGTCCGGGGCCGTCTCGGCTCGGCCCCCTCCCCACACCGAACGCAGGGAACCCACCATGAGCACCGCAGAGCGGCCCGTCGGCGCCATCAAGGCGAAGCAGCGTCCGGCCGACCGGATCTTCGCCGGGTCGGCAGTCGCCTCCGGCACGCTGATCCTCGTCATCCTCGCCGCCGTCGCCCTCTTCCTGGTCGTGCAGTCGATCCCGCGCTCACCGCGCCGGCCGACGACATCTCCGGCGGCGCCGGCTTCTGGGCCTACGTCGGGCCCCTGGTCTTCGGCACGGTCTACGCCGCGGCCCTGGCCCTCGTCATCGCCGTCCCGATCTCGATCGGCATCGCGCTCTTCATCTCGCACTACGCCCCGCGCCGTCTCGCGCAGGGCCTGGGCTACGTGATCGACCTGCTGGCCGCCGTGCCGTCGGTCGTCTTCGGCCTCTGGGGCATCACGGTCCTCGCCCCCTTCGTCCAGCCCTTCTACACGTTCCTCACGAACGCCTTCGGCTGGTTCCCGCTCTTCTCCGGTCCCGTCTCGGGCACCGGCCGCACGATCCTCACCGTCGCGCTGGTCCTCGCCGTGATGATCCTGCCGATCGTCACGGCGATCTCGCGCGAGGTCTTCCTCCAGACGCCGACCCTGCACGAGGAGGCGGCGCTCGCCCTCGGCGCGACCCGCTGGGAGATGGTCCGCACCGCGGTCCTCCCCTTCGGCCGCCCCGGCATCATCTCGGCCTCGATGCTCGGCCTCGGCCGCGCGCTGGGCGAGACGATGGCCGTCGCCATCGTCCTCTCGCCGTCCTTCGTCGTGAACTTCGCGCTGCTTCAGTCGACCAACTCCAACACGGTCGCCGCGAACATCGCGCTGAGCTTCCCCGAGGCGTACGGCCTCAAGATCAACGAGCTGATCGCCTCCGGCCTGATGCTCTTCGCCATCACGCTCATCGTGAACATGCTGGCCCGCTACATCATCAACCGCCGCAAGGCCTTCTCGGGAGCGAACTGATGGTCACCATGACGACTCCTCCTCGCCAGCGCCGCCGCGTCGAGGACGCCGCTCCCGCAGTGACGAACACCCTCACCAGCGGGCGGCTGCCCAAGTGGGCCCCCCTCGCGCTCCTGGTCGGCAGCATCGCCCTGATGGCCGTCGTCTACGGGCTCCTCGCGGTCAGCGGAGTGACCGAAGGCTTCGACGTCGTCGGCACCGTCTTCTTCGGCGCCGTGCTCTACACCGTGTCGGTGTTCGTGCTCGCCCGACTGGTGGAGGGCGCGCGGCGCGCCACCGACCGGGTCGTCACGACGCTCGTCACCGCCGCGTTCGTCGTCGCGCTGATCCCGCTGATCTCGCTGATGTACACCGCGATCACGGCCGGTGCCGCGCGCTTCGACCTCCTCTTCTTCACCTCCTCGATGCGCAACGTCGTCGGCGAGGGCGGCGGCGCGCTGCACGCGATCATGGGCACGCTCATCATCACGGCGCTCGCGGCGGTCATCTCGATCCCGATCGGCCTGATGACGGCCATCTACCTGGTCGAGTACGGCCGGGGCGCGCTCGCCCGCGGCATCACCTTCTTCGTGGACGTGATGACGGGCATCCCCTCGATCGTCGCGGGACTGTTCGCCTACGCCCTGCTGGTGCTGTTCTTCGAGCCGGGCGTCCGCATGGGCTTCGGCGGCGCGATCGCCCTCTCGGTGCTGATGATCCCCGTGGTCGTCCGCTCGACCGAGGAGATGCTGCGCCTCGTCCCGAACGAGCTGCGCGAGGCGTCCTTCGCCCTCGGCGTGCCGAAGTGGCTGACCGTCCTGAAGATCGTCCTCCCCACCTCCATCGCCGGCATCGTGACGGGCGTCATGCTCTCGATCGCCCGCGTCATCGGCGAGACGGCTCCGCTGCTCATCGTCGCCGGTTTCACGCAGTCGATGAACTACAACCCGTTCGACGACCGGATGATGACCCTCCCGGTCTACGTCTTCCGCCAGTACGCCGACCAGGGCTCCGACGCCGCCGCCTACATCGACCGGGCCTGGACGGGCGCGCTCGTCCTCATCCTGATCGTCATGCTCCTCAACCTGCTCGCACGCCTGGTCGCGCGCATCTTCGCCCCAAGCTCGGCCGCTAACCCGAAGGATCTCCGTTGTCCAAGCGCATCGAAGTCAACGACCTCAACGTCTACTACAGCAAGTTCCTCGCGGTCGAGGGAGTCGGGCTCACCATCGAGCCCCGCACCGTCACCGCCTTCATCGGGCCCTCCGGCTGCGGCAAGTCGACCTTCCTCCGCACGCTCAACCGGATGCACGAGGTCATCCCCGGCGCCTACGTCGACGGCGAGGTGCTGATCGACGGGAACAACCTCTACGGACCCGGCGTCGACCCCGTCCTCGTCCGCCGCCAGGTGGGCATGGTCTTCCAGCGGCCGAACCCGTTCCCGACGATGTCCATCCGCGACAACGTGCTGGCGGGCGTCAAGCTCAACAACCGCCGCATCAGCAAGAGCGACGCGGACGACCTGGTCGAGAAGTCGCTCCAGGGCGCGAACCTCTGGAACGAGGTGAAGGACCGTCTCGGAAGCCCGGCTCCGGTCTCTCGGGCGGGCAGCAGCAGCGTTTGTGCATCGCCCGCGCGATCGCCGTCTCCCCCGATGTCCTGCTGATGGACGAGCCCTGCTCGGCGCTCGACCCGATCTCGACCCTCGCGATCGAGGACCTGATCGAGGAGCTCAAGAACGAGTACACGATCGTGATCGTGACGCACAACATGCAGCAGGCCTCGCGCGTCTCGGACCGCACCGCGTTCTTCAACATCGCGGGCACCGGCAAGCCGGGCAAGCTCATCGAGTACGACGACACCGCGACGATGTTCTCGCGCCCGTCCGTCCAGGCCACCGAGGACTACGTCTCGGGCCGCTTCGGCTGATCCTCCGCCACGACGACGAGAGCCGCACTCCCCTCGGGGCGTGCGGCTCTCGTCGTCGAGGAGGTCGGTGTCAGGCGGTCTCGATCGCCAGGATCGGCTCGGTGGTCGGGGTCTCCGATCCGCCCTCGTCCTCGACGGTGACGGCGACCACGGCGCCCTCGGCCATCGTCCCCTCGAGGGCGCGACCGTCCGGCCGTCACCACCCTCGAAGAGGCCGGCGGCCACGGGTCCCGACGAGTCGATGTACCAGAGCTCGTAGGTCTTGCCGTCGGGCAGCGGAGCGAGGTCGTCGACGACGAGCGCCGAGCGTCCCAGCGAGCTCGACCAGACCAGCGTGGCGGACTCGCCCGAGGCGACCGTGGCGGTCGACTCCTGCGCGTCGGGAGCACTGCGAATCTGCTCGAGGGCCGTCAGCTCCTGCGTCTGGCCGGAGCCCGGCGAGAGGACGGAGGGCAGCGTCACTCCGCCGACCACGATCACCGCGGCGGCGGCCGCGGCCGACAGGTAGATCGCCGGTCGCGTGAACCAGCGTCCGCGAGCCTGGCCTCGGCGCCGTGGCGACCGGACGCGGACGGCGGCACTGCGGCCGCCTCCCGGTCGGGTTCGACGGCGTGGAGTCGGGGCGCCTCGGTCTGCTCGAGGGGCTCCTCGCGCAGGAGCTGGGGCGTGGTGGCGATGAGCGCCATCAGATCGGCCTTGAGGGTCGGCGACGGCGCCACGGACGGCGCGTCGTCGGCGAGCGCCTCGGCAACGGCCGAGAACTCGTCGGCTTCGGCCCGCGCCTCCGGATGCTCAGCGAGGTACTGCTCGTAGCGGGCCTGCTCGCGCGGAGTCAGGATGCCCAGGGCGTGCCCGGCGGCGAGGTCGCGGGGATCCTCCGCCTCGTCGGGTCGAAGCGCATCGGTCACCGGGTCACCCCCATCTCTTCTCGAAGTCTGATCATTCCATCGCGCAGGCGCGTCTTCACGGTACCGACGGGGCACTGCAGGATCCCCGCGATCTCGCTGTGCGAGTATCCGCCGTAGTACGCCAGCTGCAGCGCCTGCCGCTGCAGCTCCGTCAAGCGGCCCATGGCGGCCGCGACCTTCTCGTGCTCAAGAGACACCTCCGCCTGCTCGGCGACCTGGTCGTAGTCACGACCGAGATCCCGGATTCCGATGCGGACGTCCCTGTCGCGGCCCGCCTGGGCCGCGCGTACCCTGTCGATGGCCCTGCGGTGTGCCATCGTGAGGATCCAGGTCGTCGCGCTTCCTTTATTCGGAGCGAAGCGTGCAGCGGTTTGCCAGATCTCGAGGAACACCTCCTGGGTCACCTCCTCGGACTGCGCGCGGTCGACGAGGACGCGGGTGACGAGCCCGAGGACCCGCGAGGCGGTGAGGTCGTAGAGCTCGGCGAAGGCCGCCTGGTCGGCGGAGGCGACGCGCTCGAGGAGCGTGCCGAGATCGGTCGTCGTCCCGTCGCTCATCCGCGCTGCCCCGCCCGGGCCCTGCTCCGGAAGCCGTTGGCCACGGAGGAGACCACGATCGACACGGCTGCGACGATCACGACGACCTCGATCGGGTGCACCACGAAGCGGATGTCGATCGCGAGGGCTCCGAGATCCAGCGGCGCGGGGGCGGACAGCCGGGGCGAGAGCCAGAGGGCGATCAGCCCGGCGGCCGCGGCGGTGAGAGCCGGGTAGGTGCGCGGACGGATGAGCACCCAGAGGCCGGCGATCACGTCGAGGATCGCCAGCGAGCGCATCACCGCCCCCTGCGAGACCGTGAGGCCCCCGCCGAGGAGGGCGCCGTCCGCGCCGTCGACGAGCGGGGCGCCGAGGAAGTACAGGACGGCGGCGACCAGCAGGCCGATCCCGGCCCACCACCGCGCGCCTCTCCGGAACGCGGTGCGGTTCTTCATCGGGATCGCGCCTGTCTGTCGAGGACTCTGACGTGCTGTGCGGAACGGCCGTCTCGGGCCGCCTGTCACCGGGCCCTCGCTTCCTCGCTCACGAGCGGGAGAAGGGGCCGGACCGCAGGAACGCCTCTCGGCGCGAGGCCGCTCGAAGCGGCTATAAGTGGAGCCCGGGGTTACTGCGATCCGGCCGTACCCAGTGTAACCACTGCCCCCGGGGTGCTCGCGAGACGCGTTCGCGGGCGGTGAACGGGGTTGCGGCCGACGGCGGCCGAGTGCGCGCTACTCCAGCGAGTCGCTGCGCCAGAGGCGCGCGCAGCTGACGAGCTCGGCGGCGGTGGTCGAGAGGCGCAGTGCGCGGGTGGTGAGCTCGCTCGCCCTCGGTCCGTCGATCAGCTCGACGTCGTCGGCGACCGAAGCGGCTCCGGAGGCGCTCACGCGGCAGAAGGCGGCCGCGCGATCCAGCGCCACGGCGAAGTCGCCGTCGAACACCCCGCGCAGGATGCGATCGGCGAGCTCGGTGATCTCGGCCGGGCCGGTCGGCGTGCTGGCACCCGCGACCACCGGATCGATCGTGGACGACAGCTCCACGCCCCGCTGGTACAGGAAGCTCGTGCTGTCGGGGTCCTGCCGGATCACCAGACGCAGCAGGTAGATGCGCCAGAGCGCCCCGGGCAGGCTGGCCGCGCTCGAGGCGCGCCCAGAGCTCGGCGAGCGCGTCGATGCCGTTGTGATCGGTGTACTCGACGAGGCGGTCGATGATCACCGGATCGGGATCGTTCCGGACGCGGCTGAGGAGCGCGATGGCCGTCTCGTGGGCGACGCGGCTGATCTGCGCCGGGTCCTCTCCTCCCTGGAACGCCTCGAAGACGTGGGAGGGGAACTTGGTCGGCTTGTGGAAGCCGTCTGTCATGGGGCCGCCTTCCGCGGTCGGTGGGCGGACGCGCGCGTCCGTCCGGTGGTGGAGGGGTTCGGTGAGGGTAACGCCCCCGGGTGCCCGAGTATGCCCCTCGACCTGCGCTCCCGCACGCCCGCGGGCCCCCGCTCCCGGGGTCTCCGCGGGCGCGCTACCCTGGGACCCGCGGGCCTCTAGCTCAGTTGGCAGAGCAGCGGACTTTTAATCCGCGGGTCGTCGGTTCGAGCCCGACGGGGCCCACTCCCTCCCCGCCGTCCGGGACCGCCGCCGCCCCGAGTCCGGTCCCTACGGCCTCGGCGACTCCGGCACGGCGCTCGACTCGGGCTCGCGGGTCACGACGACGCCGCGGTCGCCGTGGGCCGTCGCGAGCATCTCGCGCAGCCAGAGGTCGTTCAGGCGCGGCGGGCGTCCGCCGACGAAGTGGAACTGCAGCGGGATGTGGGGCGAGATCCAGACGGAGACGCGTCCGGATCCGCTCTCGACGGGCTTCACCCAGCTCAGGTAGAAGGTCTCCTGTCGGCGGAGCTCGCGACCCACGACGGCCTGAACGGTGGGCCAGCACGCGGTCCTCGAACTCGTAGACGTCGGAGGAACCGTAGATGAGCTGACCCATGGAACGATTTTCCCAGGGGGCCGGATCGGCCCGTCGGGGTGGACACGGCGCGCCGTCCTGGGGCGGCCCCCGATCGTGGGGCCCTTGTCCGGGGTGCTAGCGACCTCGGCGGAGGAACGGAATCCCCCTGCAGGCGCCGGGAGCCGAGGCGAGCATGGAGGGCATGAAGCGCCTTCACTACGCCGGCGGAGCACTCCTCGTGGGGGACGCCGTGGCACACGAGATCCTCGCCTACGCCCGCGAGCTCGGACTGCGCGGCATCGCCGACACCGTCCGGATCGCGGGCAGGTCCCTCGACGGCGACCCGGAGCAGGCGGAGCTGCTCATCGGTCCCGCGAGCCAGCTGCTCCTCGTCGAGGACGACGCCCCGGAGGATCCGGAGGCCGACGCCGAGGCGCTCGCCGACCTCACGGAGCGCAGGCGCGCGCTGGAGCCGCGGATCGAGCACGTCGCGGCCGAGGATCAGCCGGACGTCGGCGACGAGTACGACGAGTGGGCCCTGCTGGGCCGCGAGCAGGACTGATCCTGCGCCCTACTCGTGGCAGAGAGCCCAGATCGAGTCGGGGTACTCGGTCAGCTCGTCGCCGTCGACCAGGCGCCAGACGCCGCCCTGGTGCTCGAGCAGCCGGCCGTGCACGACCTGCGAGCGCCAGCCGTCGTCGGTCCGGTACCACCGGACGAGCCGAACGCTGACAGAGCTGCGGGATGCGGTCCGCTGAGACATCGTCGTCCTCACTGGCGACCCTGCCGTCGTCGCGGCGGTGCGACGGCGGTGGGAGCACCTGTCGGGAGCCTACGCCCCCGGAGGAGGGACGCGGTTGGTGCGGAGGGAGCGCTTCGATCACGATCGGAGCGCGGAGGGCGACCGTCCGGTCGCCCCTCCGGTCGGTCAGCGCGTCGGATCGTCCGCCCAGAAGCAGACCATGGTCATCGTCGAGCGGTACCAGAGCGTGCTCGCGTCCACGGAGTCGACCGGGCGATCGGGATCGTCGAGATAGACCTCTCCGGCGGACTCGACTCCGGGAGGAGGCACGCGTTCTCGGCGACGAAGCGCACGGGCTTCGTCGGGGCGTACCAGTCGCCGTCCCCGTTCTCCGACGCGGGGATGAACGAGGGGATGCCGGTGTACGAGCACACCAGCGTCAACGATCTCCCGCTTCGCACGAATCGGTAGCTGGTGGTGACCAGGCTCCTGTCGGGCGCGCCCGAGAGCAGCTCGCCGTAGTAGCAGGAGCCGGTCGACGAGATGTCGCTCGAGGCGTGGTCGTCGAGGTTGGCGCCGGCGTTGTGGTCGGCGAGGGCGGGAGCCCGCGGCGCCCGCGAGGGCGACGACGGAAGCGAGAGCGAGGACGGTGGAGCGGATCGACATGACGGTCTCCTCATCGAGACGGCGTCGGCGCAGTGCGTCGGCAGTGGCGGGTCGCTCGCCGTGGCGAGCGGACGGCGGCGGCGCGTCGCTCCGACGACGGGATCGTCGGGGGGCTCCTCCGCGGGCGTCCGGCGGACCGGATGGCACGACTCTAATCCGCGCGGAGCCGCGTGTCTGCCCCCGGAGCGCTCACACGAGGTCGGACCGGCGGTGCTCCCTGCAGGAGGCGAGGGCGGGAGGCCCTCAGTGGATCAGTGGACGACGCCGGAGACGCCGCGCCCGGCGGCGCACCGCGCGTTCGCTCGGCCCGAAGGTGCCCGCTTCGAGCAGGAGCCGGAGCGAGGTCGCGACCTGTCTCGCCAGCCGAGGGTCGATCGCCCCGGGTACGCGGATCGCGTCGATGAGATCGAGGGCTGTCCGCGTGGTGCGAGAGATCGCCATGCCGGAACCCTAGGGAGCACCGACACAGCTCGACGCACCCCGCACGGGGGCGCGCGGCGGCATCATTGCTCACCGCCGCGCGACTTCCTATTGCGCCGGTAGCGGCTCAGTCGTGGCCGTTCGTGGACTCGCCGCGACCGGTGGAGGACTGCAGGCGGTCGATGTGCTCGGACGCCTGCGCCTTCGTCAGATCGGCGGGGAGGGTCTCGCCCGCCTCGCGCGCGAGGGTGTCGAGGTAGCTGCGCTGCGGGCCGGTCATCGGCTCGTCGCCGGTCACCCAGTCGGACGGGTCCTTGCTGGCGCTGGTGTCGCTGCCGTCGTCGGCGCGGGCGCCGAGGACGTCGCCCTCGGTCTTGATGTCGGATCCGGTGGTGTCGTTGTCGCTCATGCTGCGACGGTACGCGCGACCACCGACACCGGCGAGGGCTTGCGGAGCGGCGGTCGCCGCTCCCCGGGACACCGCCCTTCTCCCAGGAACCGCCGCCCGGTCAGGAGCCGAGGAGGGCGTGCGCGACGGTGAAGATGACGAGGCCGGCGAGCGCGCCGACGACCGTGCCGTTGATCCGGATGAACTGGAGGTCCTTGCCCACCTGCAGCTCCAGCTTGTCGGAGGTCTCGCGCGGGTCCCAGCGCTGGATCGTGTCGCCGATGATGCTCGCGATGTCCGCCCGGTAGCGGTCGACGAGGTTCGACGCGACAGTGCCGACCCACGCGTCGACCGTTCCGGCGAGGCGCTCGTCGGTCGACAGCCGGCGGCCGAGATCGACGACGATGGACTCGAGGTTCGCGCGCAACGGGCTCTCGGGATCGTCCATCGCTCCCAGGAGCGAGGACTTCGTCGACTCCCAGACGTCGCCCGCGAGCTCGCGCACCCGAGGACTGTCGAAGGCCTGGTTCTTGATCTCCTCGACGCGGGCGACGAGGTCGGGATCGGTGCCGAGGTCGACGGCCAGCGTCTCGAGGTAGCCGTCGATCGCCCGGCGCAGCGGATGACCCTGCTCCTCCCGCACCGCGTGCACGAAGACGAGGGCCTCGTGGTAGAGGCGCTCGTCGATCGCCCGGCTGACCCCGACGGCAGCCACGCGGGCAGCCTGCCGCTGACCATGCGGGTGAAGCTCTGCGGATTCGCGGCGAGCCACGCCTCCGCCTGCTCGACGAGCGTGTCGACGAGGCGCCGGTGGTGACCCGCCTCGACGATGCCGCCGACGAGCTTGCCCAGGGGCGGTCCCCATTGCGGGTCCAGGAGATGGCGGCGGGCGAGCGACTCGATGACGCCCTGCACGTGCGAGTCGTCGAGCAGCGCGATCGCCGCGCGGACGGCGGCGGCGCTCTCGTCGCCCACGCGGTGCGCGTTCACCGGCTCGGCGAGCCAGACCCCGGCGCGCCGGGCGATGCCGAACGAGTCGAGCTTCTCGCGCACGATCGCCCCGCGCAGGAAGTTCTCCTCCACGAACTGGGCGAGGCTCGTGCCGATCTCGTCCTTCTTGGTCGCGATGATGGCCGTGTGCGGGATGGGGAGCCCGAGCGGCCGGCGGAACAGGGCGGTCACCGCGAACCAGTCGGCCAGAGCGCCGACCATGCCGCCCTCGCTCGCCGCGCGGACCCACTGCAGCCACGGGTACCGGTCCTGCAGGGCGAACGAGATCGCGAAGACGACCGCCATCGCGATCAGGAGCCCGGTCGCGATCCGCTTCATCCGGACGGCGCCGCGCGCTTGGCGGCGTTGTCGCGCCCCGTCGAGGTGCTCACCGTCATGAGGCGGTGGGGAACCCCTCGTGGCGGATGCCCCACGCGACGGTCCACTCCTCGCCCGGCTCGAGCCAGCGCAGGCCCTGCCCGGAGTTGAGGGCCTCGGCCGGCGCCGTCATCGGCTCGACGGCGATGGCGGTCTTCACGTCGTCGCCCTCGGGGAAGATCCGGGTGATGAACACCTGGATGTAGTTGTGCGAGGAGTCGGCCCAGAGCAGCACGCGGCGGCCGTCGGCCGCGCGGAGCCCGTGCACGCTCTCGCCGTCGACGACGCTGACGTCGGCCCACGCGTCGTCCAGCTCGAGATCGCCCACGCGGCGGCCGCGGCGGAGGTCCCACTCCGTGCCCTCGACGGGGCTCTGCCCGATGGGGTTCAGGCGCTCGTCGACCTCGATGTGCACGGCCGCGTCGACCGTGAGCTCGAGCTCGTCGGTCGGGACGTCGCCGATCGCCAGGAAGGGGTGCGTGCCGATCGCGACCGGCGCCTCGTCCGCTCCGACGTTGACCACGCGGTGCACGACCCTCCAGACCGTCGGCCTGCAGCTCGTAGCGCACGCTCGTCTCGAGGTGGAAGGGCCAGCCGCGCTGCGGGACCACCGGGGCGGCCAGCTCGACGAACGAGGGACCCTGGTCGACGAGGCGGTAGGAGGTGGCGGTCAGGAGCCCGTGGAGGGCGTTGTGGTACTTCGGCTCGGTGATGTCGAGCTGGAGGGTCCGCCCGGCGTGGTGCCACTTCCCGTCCCTGACGCGGTTCGGCCACGGGACCAGCACGGTCCCCGACCCGAACGGCGGGACGATCGTCTCGGGGTATCCGGCGGTGATCTCGACGCCGTCGACGGAGAGGTGGCGCAGCGCTGCGGCCACCTCCGTGACGACGGCGTGCAGGGTGCGGCCCTCGGCGGTGAGGTCGAGCGCGAACTGGCGCCCGGTCGCGGGGGCGGGAGTGAAGTCGGCCATGCCTGAATCCTACGGACTGACGTGAGGGAGGGAGCGCCCGGCGTCGCCACCGGCTCCGCCGCAGCGCGTCACGGCCAGCCCCGCCTCCTCGAGCTCGGCGACGACGCCCGCGGGGCGCCCGCTCCGGTGAGCAGGAGGTCGAACTCGGCGGCGCCGCCGACGCGCCCGAGGTCGATCACGCCGAGCTTGCGCGAATCGGCCACGACGACGCGGCGGGCGGCGGCCCCCAGCATCCGGCGCTTGAGAGTCGCCTCGGGCAGGTTCACGTTCGTGACTCCGGCACCCGGATGCACGCCGGTGCAGCCCACGAAGGCCGTGTCCGCGCGGATCCGCTCGAGCATCTCGGAGGCGAGGGGCTCGACGAGCGAGTGCTGCAGGGGGCGCAGGGTGCCGCCGGTCACGACGACCGTGAACCGCGGGATCGCCGGCTCCAGCGCGAGGGCGGTGGAGAGCCCGTTGGTGATGATCGTGACGTCACGCAGGTCCTCCCGCGCCACCAGGGCGTGGGCGATGGCGAGCGGAGTCGTGCCGACGTCGAGGATCACGCTCTCGCCGGAGGAGACGGAGGCGGCGGCCTCGCGGCCGATCGCCGCCTTCTCCTCCGCCGCCGACGCGAGCCCCTCCTCGAGCGAGCGCTCGCCCGCTCGGTGAGCCGACGGGATCGCTCCGCCCCTGACCCGCTGCAGTGAGCCCTCCGCCGTCAGCAGATCGAGGTCGGAGCGCACGGTGACGACCGAGACGCCCAGGCGCTCGGCGAGGTCGGCGACCGAGACGAAGCCGGACGCCTCGGCCAGGAGCCGCATGCGGACGCGGCGCTCGAGGCGCTCCGCCCGTCCTGCTCGCCGTCCGCTCTCATCCGGCCATGGTCGCCGCCCGCGCGCCGCTTGTCAAAGGGAAACCGTGCTTTCCTTTTCGAAGGAGCACCTCTAGTCTGGGTCCCGCCATGAACGAAGCGATCCCCCTCTCCGCCGGCGTCGTCAAGCGCCCGCACCTCCTCGCCGACGGGCGAGAGCTCCTCTACTTCGACGACGCCGACACGACGCTGCCGCCCGAGCGCGCCGCGGACGCCCGCGACCTCGATTCTCGCCCCGCGACCGCGCGCATGCGCCAAGACGTCCTCACCGGCGAGTGGGTGTCGATCGCCGCCTCCCGGCAGAACCGCGTGTTCCTGCCACCGGCCGAGCTCGACCCGCTCGCCCCGGCCTCGCCGACCAACCCCTCCGAGGTGCCCAGCCTCTACGACGTGGCGGTCTTCGAGAACCGCTCGCCGTCCTTCGGGCCGCTGCTCGAGGACGACGACGCCCCCGCCTCGCTCGAAGACCTCCGCACCCTCGGCCTCGGCCGCACCCTGACCAGCGTCGGCCGCTGCGAGGTCGTCTGCTTCAGCCCCGAGCACGAGGGGTCGTTCTCGACCCTCTCGGCCTCGCGCGCCCGCACCGTCGTCGAGGCGTGGGCCGACCGCGTCGCCGCCCTGTCCGCCTTGCCGGGCGTGCAGCAGGTCTTCCCGTTCGAGAACCGCGGCGAGGCGATCGGAGTGACGCTGCACCACCCGCACGGCCAGATCTACTCGTACCCCTACGTCACCCCGCGTACCACGCGACTGCTGGCGTCGCTCGACTCCTACGGCCCCACTCTCTTCGCCGACATCCTCGCCTTCGAGCAGGCCGGCGAGCGCGTGCTGATCCGCGGCGAGCACTTCACCGCGTTCGTGCCGTTCGCCGCGCGCTGGCCCGTCGAGGTGCACCTCCTGCCGCACCGTCACGTCGCCGACATCAGCGAGACGACGCCCGAGGAGCGGGACGAGCTCGCGGTCGTCTACCAGCGCCTGCTCCGCGGCATCGACGCCCTGTACGACACTCCGACGCCCTACATCGCCGCCTGGCACCAGGCACCGGTGCACGAGCGCCGCGACGAGGTGCGACTGATGCTGCAGATCACCTCCCCCCGCCGCGCCGAGACCAAGCTCAAGTACCTCGCCGGCAGCGAGGCCGCCATGGGCGCCTGGATCGGCGACATCCCGCCCGAGACGAGTGCCGCCGCCCTGCGCGCGGCCATCGAGCGCGCCGACGCCGCGACGCTGGCCGACGAGGTCTCCGCCCGGCCCGACGCCTCCCTCCCCGACTCCCCCTCCGACTCCGAGGAGACCCGATGACCACCGCCTCCCCCTCGCTCGACGCCGTCGCCGAGCGCGCCGCCCGCGACTTCGAGCGCGAGTACGGCCGTCCGCCCGTCGGTGTCTGGGCCGGTCCCGGACGGGTGAACCTGATCGGCGAGCACACCGACTACAACGACGGCTTCGTGTTCCCGTTCGCCATCGACCGCGCGACCGCCATGGCCGTCGCGCCCCGCGAGGACCGCGTCATCCGCATCGCCAGCGCCTTCTCGCCCGAGCACGTCGAGATCTCGCTCGACGACCTCGCGCCCGGAGCGATCGCGGGCTGGTCGGCGTATCCGCTCGGCGTCGTCTGGGCGCTGACGGAGTACGGCGTCGACCTCGGCACCCGATCGGGCTTCGACGCCTTCGTCGACTCCGACGTACCCGTGGGGGCAGGGCTGTCGAGCTCGGCCGCGCTCATGTGCGCGATGGCCGTCGCGTTGAACGAGCTCTGGGAGCTCGACCTCGACAAGGCGACGCTCGCCCGCGTCGGACGCCGTGCCGAGAACGTCGCTGTCGGCGCCCCGACCGGGATCATGGACGAGTCCGCCTCCCTCTTCGGGCAGCGCGACGCGGCCGTGTTCCTGGACTGCCGGAGCCTGGACACCGAGGTGATCCCGCTCGGCTTCGAGGAGGCCGGACTCGTGCTGCTGGTCATCGACACGCGCGTCGAGCACGCGCACGCCACGGGCGGTTACGCCGAGCGGCGCGCCTCGTGCGAGCTCGGCGCCTCGACCCTCGGGGTGGAGTCGCTCCGCGAGCTCTCCGTCGACGACCTCCCCCGCGCCGAGGAGCTCCTCGACGACGTCACCTACCGCCGGGTGAAGCACGTCGTCACCGAGGACGCCCGCGTCCTCTCGACGGTGCGGACCCTCCGCGAGCAGGGCCCCCGGGCCATCGGCGAGCTGCTCGACGCCGGACACGTCTCGCTCCGCGACGACTTCGAGATCTCGGTGCCCGAGCTCGACACGGCGGTCGAGGCGTCCCGTGGCGCCGGCGCGATCGGCGCGCGCATGACCGGCGGCGGCTTCGGCGGCTCCGCGATCGCGCTGACGCCGGTCGAGAAGGAGGAGGAGGTCCGCGCCGCGGTCCTCGCCGCCTTCGCCGAGAAGGGCTTCCGCGAGCCCGAGCTCTTCCTGGTCACCGCCGCCGACGGCGCGGGCCGGGTGCGCTGAGCCGCCGCACGACCACGAGGAGCCGGCACCCCCGGACCGCGCAAGCGGCCGGACGGGTGCCGGCTCCTTCTGCAGGACGGCGCCGGTCAGGCGGGCGGGACGACCGCGCGCAGCACTCCCCGGTGACCCGCACGAGCTCCGAGGCGCTCGTGGGGTAGACCGTGTGCGCGTGCCCCGCCGCCGCCCACACCGTGTCGAAATCGGCGAGAGCCTCGTCGACCACGGTGCGCAGCCGGAGCGGATGACCGACCGGTGCGACGCCTCCGATGGTCTGGCCCGTGGCCTCCTTGACCACCGAGGCGCTCGCCCGACCGATCGTGCCGCCGAGCTCGCCGCCCAGCCAGCCCGTGTCGACGCGGTGGCCGCCGCTCGTGAGGACGAGCAGCGGCTCCCCGTCGAGCAGGAACACCAGCGAGTTCGCGATCTGGCCGGGCTCGATGCCGAGCGCCGCGGCCGCGAGGGCCGCCGTCGACGCGGCCTCGTCGAGCCAGCGCACGGGCGGATGCACTCCGTGCCCGGCGAGGTCGGCGAGGACGCGGTCGACTGCGGGATGACTCCGTTCGCTCATGCCGCGAGGCTAGCGCGGACTACTCCGCCATGGTCGCGACGTCGATGACGAAGCGGTAGCGCACGTCGGAGGAGAGCACGCGCTCGTACGCCGCGTTGATCTCGGAGGCCGGGATCACCTCGACCTCGCTGGCGATGCCCTTCTCGGCGCAGAAGTCGAGCATCTCCTGGGTCTCGCGGATGCCGCCGATGCCCGAGCCCGCGAAGGAGCGGCGGGCGCCGAACAGCGTGAAGACGTGCAGCGGCAGGGCCTCGGCCGGGGCGCCGACGTTGACCATGGTGCCGTTCAGACGCAGCATGCCGAGGTAGGCGTCGAGGTCGAGCGGCGCGCTCACGGTGTTCAGGATGATGTCGAAGGTGTTCGCGAGGGTCGAGAACGTCTCCTCGTCCTTCGTCGCGTAGTAGTGGTCGGCGCCCAGGCGCAGGCCGTCGTCCTTCTTGCCGAGGGTCTGCGAGAGCACGGTGACCTCGGCGCCCATCGCGTGCGCGAACTGCACAGCCATGTGGCCCAGGCCGCCGAGTCCGACGACGGCGACCTTCTTGCCGGGGCCGGCGTTCCAGTGCGACAGGGGCGAGTAGGTGGTGATGCCGGCGCACAGAAGCGGCGCGGCGGCCTCGTAGGGGATGGACTCCGGCACGCGGAGCACGAAGTCCTCGACGACCACGACGTGGGTGGAGTAGCCGCCCTGGGTGATCGTGCCGTCGCGGTCGACGGCGGCATAGGTGCCGACGTTCCCCTTCAGGCAGTACTGCTCCTCGCCCGCGAGGCAGTTCTCGCACTCGCGGCAGGAGTTCACCATGCAGCCGACGCCGACGCGGTCGCCGACGGAGTGCTTCGAGACCTCGGAGCCGACCTCGGCGACGACGCCGACGATCTCGTGGCCGACGGTCAGCGGGTAGGCGACCGGTCCCCACTCGCCGGCGCACGGTGTGGATGTCGGAGTGGCAGATGCCGGAGTAGGCGATCTCGATGAGGACGTCGTGCGGGCCGACGTCGCGGCGCTCGACGGTGGTCGGGACGAGCGGCTCGGTGGCGGACGGGGCGGCGTAGGCGGATACGGTGCGCATGAGTTCTCCTCGTGGGGGCGGGCGCACTCGAGTGTCTGTCCGACGGGGGTGAGGACGCGAGTGCGCCCGACAACGCTACTCTCGCCGTCTGGACGGGAACCGTAGGCTCGAGGGCATGCGCAGCGCGATCGACCTCAACGCGGATCTCGGCGAGGGCTTCGGCGTCTGGCGGCTCGGCGACGACGACGGGATCCTGCAGGTCGTCCTCGAGCGCCAGCATCGCCTGCGGCTTCCACGCGGGTGATCCGTCGATCATGCTCGCCCGTTGCAGGACCGCGGCCGAGCGGGAGTCGCGGTCGGCGCTCACGTGTCGTACCGGGATCTCACGGGCTTCGGACGGCGCGAGATCCCGGTGAACCGCGACGAGCTCCACGCCGACGTCGTCTACCAGATCGGCGCGCTGGAGGCCGTGGCGCGGGCGGCCGGCACCCGGGTCCGCTACGTGAAGCCGCACGGGGCCCTGTACAACCGGATCGTGCACGACGAGGTCCAGGCCGAGGCCGTTGCCGCCGCCGTGCGCGACACCGCACCCGGCCTGCCGATCCTCGGGCTCGTCTCCTCCGCCATCGAGCGCGCGGCCGCGGCCGCCGGCTCGCCCTTCGTCCGCGAGGCGTTCGTCGACCGCGGCTACCGCCCCGACGGCACCCTCGTGCCGCGCGCCGAGGCGGGCGCCCTCCTGGAGGATCCGGAGCTCATCGCCGCGCGAGCCGTGCGGATGGCGGTGGACGGCACGGTGCTCGATCGCGACGGCGGTGTCCTCGCCGTGGAGGTCGACTCTCTCTGCGTGCACGGGGACTCCCCGGCGCCCTCGCCACGGCCGTCGCGGTGCGTCGGGCCCTCGCGGAGGCGGGCGTCGCTCTGGCACCCGCGGTGCGGTGATCGAGGCGCGCCTGCTGCCCTCCGGCGACCGGGCCGTGCTCGTCGAGCTGGAGGGGCTCGACGGGGCGCTCGCGCTCGCGTCGGCCCTCGAGCGCTCGCGGCCGACCGGTGTCGTCGACCTGGTCCCCGCGGCGAGGACCGTGCTGGTGGTGCTCGACCCCGACGTCCTGACCCCCGCGGAGGCGTCCCGCTGGGTCCGCGCCACCGCCGCGGTCACGAGCACCTGCACGGCGGCCACCGCCGGTCGCGTGCACACCCTCGACGTCCGCTACGACGGAGCCGATCTCGGAAGCACCGCGGCGATCCTCGGGTGGAGTGCGGCCGAGCTGGTGGAGCGGCACACGACGACCGTGTGGCGTGCGGCGTTCGGAGGCTTCGCGCCCGGCTTCGCCTACCTGGTCCCGCTCGGCGAGTGGCCGGAGGTGCCGCGCCGAGCAGAGCCCCGGACCGAAGTGCCGACGGGGTCGGTCGCGGTGGCGGGCCGCTACTCCGGGATCTACCCCCGCTCCTCCCCCGGCGGCTGGCAGCTGCTCGGCTCCACCGCTTCCGCGCTCTGGGACGTCGAGCGGTCGCCGGCCGCGCTGCTCGCACCGGGCGACGAGATCCGGTTCCGGGAGGTGCCGTGAGCCTGCACGTCCTCGATCCGGGGCCCCTGGCGCTCGTGCAGGACCGCGGTCGGCCGGGGTCCGCGGGGATCGGAGTCGGCCGGTCGGGCGCGATGGACGCCGGCGCTCTGCGGCTCGGGAACCGGCTGCTGGGCAACCCCGTCGACGCCGCCGGGCTCGAGCTGCTCGGCTCGGGCTTCACGGCGAGCGCCGACCGTGACGTCTGGATCAGCCTGACCGGTGCGGACGGAGCCGCCTCGATCGAGGGACGGACCGTCGACAGGGTGCTGCCGGTGCTGCTCCCGGCCGGCGGAGTGCTGCGGCTGGGTCCCCTCCGGGCGGGGGTCCGCCGCACGCTGACGGTGCGGGGCGGGGTCGACGTGCCGCAGGTCCTCGGCTCCCGCTCGCGCGACACGCTCGCGGGGCTGGGTCCGGAGCCCGTCGGCGCGGGAGACGTGCTCGGGGTGGGACCCTCGGCGGGACCCGGCGCCCCGCTGGACTGGTGGCCGTTCGACGCGCCCGGCCGGGACGCGGTGCTGGACGTGCATCCGGGCCCGCGTCTGGATCGCGTCCCGCCGGGAACCTGGCGGGCCCTGCTCGAGACGTCCTGGCGGGTGGGCTCCGCCGCCGACCGCGTCGGGCTCCGGCTGACCGGGACGCCGCTCGCGACCGCCGGCGGCAGCGAGCTCCCGAGCGAGGGCATGCTGCACGGCTCGGTGCAGCTGCCGCCGTCCGGGCTGCCGGTCGTCTTCGGACCGGACCACCCGGTCACGGGCGGCTACCCCGTCGTCGCGGTCGTCGACTCCGGAGCACTCGACCTCCTGGCGCAGCTCGCGCCGGGGGCCGCGGTGCGGTTCCGGGCCGCCGCGCCGGTCAGCGGGCGGCGCGCTCCGCGGCCGTGACCACGTTGTGGATCAGCATGGCGCGCGTCATCGGCCCCACTCCTCCGGGGACCGGCGAGAGCCAGCCCGCGACCTCCGCGACGCCGGGGGCGACGTCGCCGGTGAGCTTCGCCTTGCCCGTCTCGGGGTTCTCGACGCGGGTGATGCCCACGTCGAGCACGGCTGCACCGGGCTTCACCCAGTCGGCGGCGATGAGACCGGGGACTCCCACCGCGGCGACCACGATGTCGGCGCGGCGCACCTCCTCGGCGAGGTCCGTCGTACGGGAGTGCGTGAGGGTGACCGTCGCGTCCAGGCCCTTGCGGGTGAGCAGGAGCCCCAGCGGACGGCCGACGGTGAGTCCGCGTCCCACGACGACGACGTGCTTGCCCGACAGCGGGATGTCGTGGCGCTGCAGCATCTCGACGACACCGGCGGGCGTGCAGGGCAGCGGGCTGTCGAGCTCGCCCTCGACGCCGAGGACCAGTCGGCCGAGGTTGGTCGGGTGCAGGCCGTCGGCGTCCTTGTCGGGGTCCATGAGCTCGAGCATCGCGTTCTCGTCGATGCCCTTCGGCAACGGCAGCTGGATGATGTAGCCGGTCACCGCGTCGGACTCGTTGAGCTGACGGATGGCGCTGCGGATGTCCGCGGCGGAGGCCGTCGCGGGCAGGTCGACGCGGATCGACTCGATCCCCACCTCGGCGCAGTCGCGGTGCTTGCCGGCGACGTAGGAGCGGGACGCGGGGTCGTCGCCGACCAGGAGCGTGCCGAGCCCGGGCACGACGCCCTTCTCGCGCAGTGCGGCCACGCGCACCGCGATCTCGGCCTTGACCGCCGCCGCCGTGGCGACTCCGTCGAGTACCTGTGCCGTCATCTCGTCACTCCTCGTGTTCGACCGGTGCGCCCGGGCACGGCGGAGGCGGGGGACGCCTCCGCCGACCGTGGCGCGGGATGAGCCCGACGGGCTCGATCGGGATCCGCGGAGCCCGGTGCCGGGACTCCGCGGATCACGGGCTCAGAGCCCGGGGTAGAGCGGGAAGTCGTCCGTGAGACGACCGACGCGCGCCCGCAGCGCCTGCAGGTCGGCGGCGGGCTTGAGCGCCTCGGCGATGACGTCGGCGACCTCGGCGAACTCGTTCTCGCCGAAGCCGCGTGTGGCGAGCGCGGGCGTGCCGATCCGGAGCCCCGAGGTGACCATGGGCGGACGCGGGTCGAACGGCACCGCGTTGCGGTTCACCGTGATGCCGACCTCGTGGAGGCGGTCCTCGGCCTGCTGGCCGTCGAGCGGCGAGTTGCGCAGGTCTGCGAGCACGAGGTGCACGTCGGTGCCGCCGGTGAGCACGTCGATGCCCTCGGCCTTCGTGTCGGGCGCGGTGAGGCGCTCGGCGAGGATCTGCGCGCCGCGGATCGTGCGGGCCTGGCGCTCGGCGAACTCCGCCTCGCCCGCGAGCTTGAAGGCCGTGGCCTTCGCCGCGATGACGTGCATGAGCGGACCGCCCTGCTGGCCGGGGAACACGGCCGAGTTGAGCTTCTTGGCGTACTCCTGCTTGGACAGGATGAGACCCGAGCGCGGACCGGCGAGCGTCTTGTGCACGGTGGTGGTGACGACGTCGGCGTGCGGGACGGGCGACGGGTGCAGCCCGGCCGCGACGAGGCCGGCGAAGTGCGCCATATCGACCCAGAGCTTCGCGCCGACCTCGTCGGCGATGGCGCGGAACGCCTCGAAGTCGAGGTGGCGGGGGTAGGCCGACCAGCCGGCGATGAGCACCTGCGGGCGGACCTCGAGCGCCTTCTCGCGGACGACGTCCATGTCGATGCGGAACGACTGCGGGTCGACGCCGTAGGCGGTCGCGTTGTAGAGCTTGCCCGAGAAGTTGAGCTTCATGCCGTGCGTCAGGTGGCCGCCGTGGGCGAGCTCGAGACCGAGGATCGTGTCGCCGGGCTGGATCAGCGCGGCGAGCGCGGCCGCGTTCGCGGTGGCTCCGGAGTGGGGCTGGACGTTCGCGAACTCGGCGCCGAACAGGGCCTTGGCGCGGTCGATCGCGAGCTGCTCGGCGACGTCGACGAACTCGCAGCCGCCGTAGTAGCGGCGGCCAGGGTAGCCCTCGGCGTACTTGTTGGTCAGGACCGAGCCCTGCGACTCGAGGATCGCGCGCGGCACGAAGTTCTCGCTCGCGATCATCTCGAGGTAGCCGCGCTGGCGGTCGAGCTCCTGCTGCAGGACGGCGGCGATCTCGGGATCGACGACCGAGACGGGCTGGTCGAACGACGCCGACGCTCCGGTGCTCGAGGTCTGGCTCTGGGCGGGGGAAGTGGACACGGACGCTCCTTGACTGGGAAACGGAGGGTGCCCGCGCCGGCGCATCGAGGCGACTCGGCGCGTACGGGCGACCCGGACTACGGTATCCGTTCCAGCCCAGGCGTGCGGCGGGAAAAGTGTCCGGGGGCGAGCCCGGAGGAGGTGCCGCTCCCTGATGGTCACCCATCCGAACGCCAGTCGCGACGCGGCCAGTGTAGCAACGCGAGCGCCGTCCGACAGGTCGCGCCCGAGCGCGAGCATCCCTCGACTCTGTGCCAGGATCGTGCGGTCGACGAGCGGAGGAGGGCGCTGTGGCGAGCACGCACCGGGCGCAGCCCTCTCCCCGCCGCAGGACCGCGCGAGCGTCGGCGGCTCCGGGCGATGCCGATCTGATCGCCCTCGTGCGCGAGGGAGATGCGGCCGCCTCGGCCGAGCTGTGGCGGCGCCACGCGTCGGCGGCGCGCTCCCTCGCCCGGGCCTGGTCCTCGCTCGACGCCGACGACCTCGTGTCGGAGGCGTTCCTGCGCACTCTCGACGCGATCGCGAAGGGCGGCGGTCCGGAGGGGGCGTTCCGCCCGTACCTGTTCACCGCCGTCCGCAACGCCGCCGCGACAGGGGGCGGCGCAGCGGGCGCGAGCAGCCGCTGGACGCGATCGGCGAGGTCGCCGCCGATGACGACGGCCCGGAGGAGCTCGCACTCGCGGCGCTCGACCGCGACCTCGGCGTCCGGGCGTTCCGCGCCCTGCCGGCGCGCTGGCAGGAGGTGCTCTGGTACACCGCCGTCGAGGGGATGACGCCCGCCGAGGCCGCCCCGCTGCTCGGTCTGCGGCCCAACGGAGTCGCCGCACTCGGCCACCGCGCCCGGGAGGGGCTACGCGGGGCGTGGATCCAGCAGCACGTCAGCGTCACGGCGGCGGAGGGCGAGTGCCGCTGGGTGCTCCAGCAGGCCGGGGCCCACACCCGCGGGCGCCTGGCGCTCCGCGACCGTCGGCGCGCGGACGCCCACCTCGAGGAGTGCCCGTCGTGCCGGGGCGCCCTCGCCGAGGCGGCCGGGGCGAGCGCGCGTCTGGCGGTGGCGCTGCTGCCGCTCGTGGCCGGTGTCGGCGGCGCGACCGCCTACGCCGCGGCGGGCGGGGCCGGCGGCGCACCGGTCGCCGGCACGACGGGCGGAGCGACGGCGGGCGCGACGGGCGGAGCGGCGGCGGGCGCGGTGACGACCGGCAGCGCCTCCCTCGTCGCGGCGATCGCTGCGGCGGGAGTGCTGCTGGTCGCCGGGATCGCGATGGCGGCGCTGATCCCTCCCGGTCCGACCACGGGCGAGCAGGGCGTCGCCGCCCCCGCGAGCCCTGTGGCGCCGGTGGACTCCGGCGAGGACGCCGTGCCGCCGGCGCCCCCGACGGTCGCATCGCCGCCGACCGTCGTCTCGCCCCCGACCGTCGCGGTACCGCCGGCGCCCGCCTCGCCGGCGCCTGTCCCGACGTCCCCCGCCGTGCCGCCCCGTGCGGCGACGACTCCGACGCCGGTACGCGCGACGACTCCGACTCCCCGCCGATCGGTGCTCCTCCTCCGTCCGGCACCCCGGTGCGGCCGCCGACGGCCACCTCGACGTCCGCGCTCCCACCGCCTCCGGCCCCGGCGCCGTCCTCCACTACTCCCCGCTCGCTCCCGCAGCCGCCCCCACGCTGACGATCGACGAGGATCCGGCGAACCGCCTGTTCCCCGCCGCTCGCGGCCACGCGCCGCCCGGGTCACGGGTGAGCGTCGAGGACGCGACGACCGGCGCCGTCTACGCCGCGGTCCCGGCGTCGACGGACGGCTACTGGGGTGTCCCCGCACTCCCTCTCCCGGCGGGCGAGACCACGCTGGTCGCCGTCGGCGAGCGGCGGAGCGACCCGTGGACGGTGCGCCTCGAGTCGCCCACGCCGCTCGCCGCGCCGACGGCGGACGGGCCGGTCACCGTCGTGGTGCTGGCCGGGACAGGGCTCGTCGACGTGCTCGTGGACGGTGCCGTCGCGCAGAGGACGACCTCGGTCGCCCCGGGCTTCGTGCTCTCGCTCGACCTCGCGGCCGGCGAGCACGCGATCGCCGCCCGCTACGCCTCCGCGGAGGGGCGCTCCGGCCCCGAGACCGCGACCCGCGTCGTCGTGCGCTGAGCACGCAGCTCCGCACCCGCCAGCAGGGCGATCGCCAGCAGGAAGCACGCCGCATAGACGACGGCGGTGCTCTCGAGCCCGAACGCGCCGTAGACGACGGAGCCGACCAGGGCTCCTCCGCCGATGCCGGCGTTGAAGGACGCCGTGTAGACCGCGGTGGCGGTGTCGCGGATCAGCGGATCGGCCACCTGCAGGAGGCGCGTCTGGAGCAGCGAGGGCAGCACGCCGAACGCGACTCCCCAGACGACGAACGCCGGCAGAGCGACCAGGGCCGAGCGGGAACCAGGTTCAGCACCACCGCCGAGACGAGGACGACCGTCAGCGCGACGAGGAGGGCGGCAACAGGCCGGCGGGTGACCACCCGGGATCCGGCGACGACGAGCCCGACGGCTCCGGCCGCTCCGTACACGAACAGCAGCGGCGACACCGCCCCGGTCGCCGCTCCCATCCGGTCGGTGGCGAAGGGGACGAGGTAGGTGGTGAAGGCGTAGTGGCCGGTCATGGCGACGGCCACCGCCACGCAGAGCACCGCCACGGATCCGACACCGCGGCCGGCGCGCAGGGTCGCGATCGAGCCGGTGGTCGTCTCGGGGACCGGGGTCTCGACGGACGGGAGCACCCGGAGGACCAGGAGCGTGCCGACCGCCATCAGCCCCGCCACGATCAGGAAGGAGACGCGCCAGCCGACGAGCTGGCCGAGCGCGGTGCCCAGCGGAACGCCGAGCACGAAGGCGAGCGTGCCGCCAGCGAAGGTGACCGCCACCGCGCGCCCGAGGTCGCGGGGCCGGACGAGCCGGGCGGAGTAGGCGCCGACGACCGCCCAGAAGAGGCCGTGGCCCGCGCCGCCGACGATGCGCGCGGCGACCATCAGGGGGTAGGAGGAGCGAGCGCCGTCGCGACGGTGCCGAGAGTGAGCACGACGAGAACCGCGATCAGGAGGGTCCGCCGCGGGACCCGGCGGGTGACCAGCGCGAGCGGCGTGCTCGAGGCACGACGGTGAACGCGAAGACCGAGACGAGGAGGCCGGCCTGCGCCGGCGAGACCCCGAACGAGCCGCCGAGCTCCGGCAGCAGGCCGGTCGGCATCATCTCGGCGGTGACCGAGAGGAAGATCACGCTCGAGAGGACGAGCAGCGGCGCCCAGGGGAAGCGGTCCGCGGGCGCGGAGGTGCGGACGGGAACAGTGGAGGAGGTCATCGGAGGGCTCCGAGAGGCGTGTCCCCCGGCACGGCGCGGCGGCCCCGCTCGAAGCGGTGGCGGCCCGCGTCCGGGGCGGAGGATCGGCTGCGCGCCGTCGTGCGCGCCCGGGGCCGCGGGGATGCCGACGACCGCTGCCAGCCTACGGGGGCCCTGCGCGTGGGTCCAGGGGCGGGCGGCCGATATCCTGAGCGGATGCAGTCCGACCCCGCAGCGCCCGCGTCCGCCCGGCCCGTGCCCACCGGCACCGAGTTCACCGGGACCGGCGATCGAGGTCCCGGCAACCACTGGACCCTGACCTTCGCGTGCCCGGATCTGCCCGGCATCGTCCACGCGGTCTCGGGCGCCGTGGTGCACGCCCGCGGCAACATCACCGAGAGCCAGCAGTTCTCCAGCGCCGACACCGGTCGCTTCTTCATGCGGCTCCAGGTGGAGTCGCCCGTCACCCGCCAGGAGTTCGAGCGGGCGCTCCAGCCGATCACCGAGCACTACGGGATGACCTGGCGCCTGGACGTCGTCGGCCGCCCTCCGCACGCTCGTGCTCGCCTCGACGGCGGCGCACTGTGTCAACGACCTGCTGTTCCGCCAGCGCGCGGGCCAGCTCGCGGTGGACGTGCCGCTGATCCTCTCCAACCACGGCAGCCTGCGCGATCTGGCCGAGTTCTACGGGGTGCCGTTCGAATCGCGCCCCGTGGTCTCCCCCGAGACGAAGCGGGAGTTCGAGGAGCGGGTGATCGAGGTCGTCGAGCAGCACGACATCGAGCTCGTCGTGCTCGCCCGCTACATGCAGATCCTCTCGCCCGAGCTCTGCGCACGTCTCGCCGGCCGCGCCATCAACATCCACCACTCGTTCCTGCCCGGCTTCAAGGGCGCGAACCCCTACAAGCAGGCGCACGCTCGCGGCGTGAAGCTGATCGGCGCGACGGCCCACTTCGTCACGAGCGACCTCGACGAGGGCCCGATCATCGAGCAGAACGTTGTCCGCGTCGACCACTCGCACTCCCCGGCCCAGCTGGTCGCGATCGGTCAGGACGAGGAGAGCCGCACCCTCACGCAGGCGGTCAAGTGGTTCGCGGAGGACCGCGTGCTGCTCGACGGGGCCCGCACGATCATCTTCAAGTAGCGGCTCCGCGGATCGCCGCCGGCTTCCTCCGTCCACGGATCGGCCGTCGTGCGGCGAGCGCCACGAGCGGCCCGGCGACGACGAGCACCGCGAGCTCGACGTCGGAGGGCGACGCTCCGAGCAGGAGCGCCCCGCCCGGAGCCAGGACGTCGATGAGGAGCTCGGACCAGCTCGCGACGATCCCTCCGCCGAGCACCACGGCGACGAGGACGACCGCAGCGATCGCATCGCGCGCAGCACCTCGGGCGCCCGTCGGCGGGATCGCCCCGGACAGGGCGGGCGGGGCGAGGATCGCCAGGACGAGCGCACCCGGGCCCATCCACCCGGAGCGCTCGGCGACGACGACGAGCAGAACGAGCCCCGCAACGGCGGCGAGCGCGAGCAGGCGGGCGGCGGCGGTGCGTCCGAGGAGGGCGAGACCGGCGGCGACCGCGAGCGCCACCGCGACCAGGACCGTGGGGTTCGAGAACGGACCGAGGAAGCCGACGGAGGCGGTGCCCGTGCTCCAGGTGCCGAGGACGACGTAGAGCAGCGCCAGCACGGCCGCGACGACGAACGCCGTCGCGGTGGTCCGACGTCGGTCGACCCTGCGCCACGCGCGGTGGGCGATCCCGTCGACCACGAGCCGGAGGGCTTCGCTCGCGTCCGGACCGTCGCGCCCCTCCGCGTCCGCGTCGTCGAGCAGCATCCCCAGGACCACTTCGCCGTGCTCGCGCCGCCAGTCCTCCGGGTACCAGCGGAGCAGTCGGCGGTACCGCCGCTCCGCCCTCACGCGACGACCCCCTCCGGGCGCTCGCGGAGCGCCGCCCGACCCTGCTCGACCATGACCTGCAGGCGGGAGAGCTCGGCGGCCAGCGCCGTCTCTCCGGCTCCGGTCACGCGGAAGAACCGGCGCAGGCGTCCGTCCGACACCTCCTCGCCGTCGGTCGCGACCAGGCCGTCGGCCGACAGCCGCTCGAGAGCGGAGTAGAGCGTCGGGACCTTGAGCACCGCCTCCCCCGCCGAGAGCTCGCGGGCCTCGGCGAGGATCGCGTAGCCGTGGCGCCTCCCCGCGACAGCACGGTGAGGATCCAGAACGAGGTCGGCGGGAGCGCGTCGGTCATGGAGGCGAGAGTACTCTCACAGCGAGAGTATCGGAAGACCGGACCGAGCGATCACTCGCCCAGCGCGATGGCGCGCAGTGCCCGCACGTGGGAGTCGAACGCCTGGGCTCCGGCGCGGGTGAGCGAGACCCAGGTGATGCGGCGCGAGTCGCTGCGGGCGCTCGACGAGCTCTTGACCGTCGCCGTGAAGCCCGCATCGACGAGCACCTTCAGGTGCTTCGAGAGCGTCGCGTCGCTCACTCCGAGGGTGTCGCGCAGGACGCCGAAGTCGAGACCGTCGCCGGCACGCAGCAACCCGCAGATGCGCAGGCGCAGCGGCGCGTGGATGACCTCGTCGAACCGCGCCTCAGCGGACACGGCGCATCCGCTCCCGAGCGGCGGCGGTGAAGGCGCAGGTCGCGCCCACTCCGACCGCGAACGCCGCCGCGGTCGGCAGGGCCACCCAGCCGTGGAGGTCGAAGGAAGCGAGGCCGAGGGCCGTGCTGAAGAGCCCGAGCACCAGGACGAGCGCCACCGCCGACACGACCCACGGCATCGCCCCGAGGCGGCCGAGCTTCACGCCGGTCGCCCGGCGGTAGGCCCAGAGCAGCACCAGGCCGAGGGCCAGCGCGGGCAGGATCCCCCGGACCCGCTCTCCCCGGCGGCGGGACGCACCACGACGAGCGCGGCGACGAGGCCGAAGCCCGTGGAGAGCCACCACGGGGTGCGGACGCGCGCCGCGAGTGCTGCGCGATCGGAGTCGAGCTCGCGGAGGATGTCGTCGTTTTCCATAGTGGAAAGTCTTACAGAGACTTTCCCTCGCGGCAAGTGATGCTCGGAGCGCGGTCGGAGAGGACGGTTAGCATGGTCGGCGTGAATCCAGCAGAGGCGACCACCGCGGACCGCGACCCCCGGATCGGCCCGAACGCCGTCGTCCGATTCCTCCTCGAGCTCGTCGCCCTGGTGACCTTCGGCATCTGGGGCTTCAGCAGCTTCGGGATGCCGTGGAGCATCGTCGTCGGCATCGGCGCTCCGGTCCTCGCCGCCCTCGTCTGGGCGCTCTTCCTCTCGCCCCGGGCCGTCCTGGCGATCGACGTCTACGGCCGCTCGCTCATCGAGCTGCTCGTCATGGGCGCCGCGGCGCTCGCATGGCTCGACCTCGGGCAGCCGATCGTCGCGATCGTGTTCGGCGTGATCGCCATCGTCTCGGGCGTCATCGCCGGACGCCGCTCGATCTCGTAGCACTCCTCGCCCACCCCGCGGGCTCGGACGGCGAACGGCCGCCCCGCCGCCCCGAGGGGGCGAGCAGGACGGCCGTCGCGTCGAGCGGTTCTACTCCGTTGCGGCGCCCTCACGCTGCGCGAGTGCGCGGCGTCGGACTCGCGGTGATGACCGCTCCTGCGCCGATCAGGGCCAGCGCGGCGGCTCCGAGGAGACCGGCCTCGAAGCCCGTGTGGGGCAGAGCTCCCGGGACCTCCGGTGCCGGGCAGACCCGGTCCGGCGGTCGGCGAGGAGGTGGGCGCGGGCCCGGCGGTCGGCCCAGCGGTCGGAGTCGCAGTCGGCTCAGGACTCACGGTCGGCTCAGGAGTCGCAGTCGGCTCAGGAGTCGCGGTGGGCTCCGGAGTCGCGGTCGGCTCCGGAGTCGCGGTCGGCTGCGGCCGGGGGTGACGTCCTCGGTCACGCTGACGCTCACGAGCGTCGCGAGACCCGAGTCCGCGTAGGCGATGCGGCCGAGGTACTCGGCCGGCCCCGCGAGGTCGGACCACGAGATCGCGTAGTCGACGGGCTCTCCGAGCACGGCGTCCACCGTCTCCGGCTCGGTGGTCAGCGATCCCTCGCCGCCCTCCGCGGTGACGACGAAGCTGCGCAGATCGAAGGTGACGGTGTCGTCGCTTCCGACCGCGTAGATGTCCGCGGTCACCCGGTAGGTGCCGGCCTCCGGCGAGTCGAGGTCGACGCGCTCGTCCGCCGAGCCGGTGGCCGAGACCGCCTCCGAGACCGGCTCGCCCGCGGCGTCGAGGAGATCGACGTAGAGGTCGAGGTCGGCCGTCTCGTCGATCGAGTCGAGGTCGAAGCGGGCGAAGGTCGCCCCCTCGGGGACCTCCACGGTCGTCTCGAGGGTCGTGCCGGCGGGCAGCGTGCCCGAGTGGCCGTCCGCCGCCGTCGCGTCCTCGGCCAGCACGCCGCGCGCGAGACCGCTCGGCGAGAGCGGGAGCGCGCCGTCGATGCCGGGCGTGATCGTGGCGGTGGTCGAGCCGGTCGAGCCGGATCCCGACACCTCGTACGGGGCGTCGAGCAGCACCGGGCGCACCGCGACCGGGCTGCGCACCTCGTGCTCGGCGCTGGTCCAGGCCAGGTAGCCAGTCGCGAACTGCCCGAGCTCGGCGTCCTCGGTCGTGAAGCTCACGGTGTACTCCGCCGTCTCCCCCGCCGCCCCGAAGGACAGCGTCGAGGGCGAGACGACCGCGTCGATCTCGGGGACGTCGATCGAGGCGGTGTACTCACCTGGGCCGGTCGACGTGACCGTGCGGGTCACCGTCTGGGTCCCGGCGAGCGAGCCGATGGCGATCGAGGCCTGGTTCAGGTCGGACGGGTCGATGGCGTCGACCTCGAAGTCGGGGTCGAAGACGTAGCCCGCACCCTTGAGGAACGCGATCCAGTCGGTCGGTCCGCTCTCGTAGAGCAGACCGGGGTCGAGGAAGCGGGTGGGGTCGACGTGACCCGCGCCCTGGGCGAAGACGTCCTCGGAGGTCGCCCGCCTGGTCGACGCTGTCGTACGCGGTCGTCATCATGGCCGACTTGACGGCCGACGGCGAGGCGTTCGGCGAGACGCCGAGGATCAGCGCCGCGAGGCCCGCAACGTGCGGCGAGGACATCGAGGTGCCCGACTCGAACGCGAAGGCCGGGTCGTCGCCCTCGGCGTTGAAGGAGTCCGCGAGGATCGCGACTCCGGGCGCCGTCAGGTCCGGCTTGAGGACGTCGCTGCCGTCGGCCTCGGCCGGGCCGCGCGACGAGAAGCCGGCGACCTGCGGGACGAGGATCTCGGCACCCGTGAGGTTGCCCTCGCTGAGCACGACCGTCGCACCGTCGGTCGAGGGCGTACTCGGTGATCGCGTCGTAGGCCTGCGAGGTCGATCTGGATGCTCGGGACGGAGTGGTCGTCGACGTGCAGCGCGTTGGGGAACGGGTTGAGCAGCAGCATGCCGATGCCGCCGGCCCGCTCGACCTCGGCCGACTTCGACACGCGCGCGGTGGTGCCCGCGGTGCAGGCGACGACGGTGCCGGCGACCCTCGCGGGGTCGAGCGTGCCCGGGGCGCAGACGGTCGGCGTCTCGGAGCCGGGGAGGACGACGTCGGCGCTGTTCACCAGCGGTCCGGCGACGTCGTCGTGGACCGAGATCGATCCTCCGACGAACGCCTGCCCGTCGCCGAGCGTCGCGGTGGCGGTGTAGGTCGGGATGGAGGACGCCGCGACCGTCGTGTACCACGGCGACGCGTGGTCGAGGGTCGAGTCACCGGGGCCGGAGTTGCCCGCGGAGGCCGCACGAAGACGCCTGCGGCGGCGGCGTTCAGGAACGCCTCGTCGTAGAGCGTCAGCGTGGAGGTCGCCGAGCCACCGCCGATCCGAGTTGATCACGTCGACGCCGTCCTTCACGGCCCGCGTCGATGGCGCCGAGGATCCCGGTGCCGGAGCAGAAGTCGTCGTCGTCCGTGCCCTCGACGTCACCGTTCCAGCAGACCTTGTAGGCCGCGACCTTGGCCGCCGGGGCGACGCCCGAGATCGTGCCGTAGTCGTAGCCGTCGACGCTCGCCTCGACGTCGGCGTTGCCCGCGGCGGTGCTGGCGGTGTGCGAGCCGTGGCCGTCGAGCGTCGCGCGGCGAGAGGAACTCGGGGTTGTCGGCCGAGCCGACGCTCTCGGACGCGCCGAGGAACCAGCGCGCGCCGATCAGCTTCTGGCTGCACTCGTCGCCGTTCCACTGCTGGGAGGCGTCGGCGCCGCTCTCGCAGGCGCCGACGAAGTCTCCGCCGTCGGACTTGCGGTAGGTGACGGCCTCCCCGTCGGTGTACGGGGCGGCTCCGGGGCTCGTCGCGAGCGGTGCGCCGGCGAACGAGGGGTTCTCGGGCGCGATGCCGGAGTCGATGACGCCGACGACGATGCCCTCGCCGGCCTCCTCGACGCCGCCGACGTGGCGTTCCAGACGCCGTCAGCGCCCTCGAGGCCGAGGAAGTCGGTGGAGCGCTGCTGGCCGGTGTCGGGAACGGGGATGCCGTCCGTCGGCGCCTGGGCGAGCGGCGCGGTCTGCGCGGCACCGGGAGCGCGGTCGAGCGTCAGGTCCTCGACCTCCCTGACCTGCGCGACGTCCTTGCGCTCGGCGAGCCGGCTCGCCTGAGCGCCGGTGAGGAAGTCGCGGAGAAGCCGTTGAGCGCGACCGTGTAGTGGTAGCCGATCTCGGCGTCGACAGCGGCCGCCACGTCGTCCTGGCGCTTCTCGAGGTGGTCGGCGTAGTCCTCGACCGGCGCGGAGCGCGCCTGCAGCTGCGCTCCTGCGTCCGGGGGCGGTGCGAGCGAAGCGGGCGTCGGTGCCGCTTGTACGTCGCGGCGGACGGCTCGACGAGGGTGACGACGTAGTCGCCGTCGTCGAAGCTCTGCAGCGACGAGAGGCCGCCGACGAGGGAGGCGCTCCCGATCGCGGGAGCGGCGCTCGCGCCCGTGGCGGCGAACGCGGCGGAGGCGGCGACGCCCAGAGCCGCGAGACCCGCGAGGATCCACCTCTCTGCGCGCCGGACAGGTGGACGGTGGGAGGGGTGGATCGGCAATCGATGTCCTTACTCACGTTCCGCTGGGAACCGGATCGGTTCCCGCACTGGATCGACCCTACGAACTCGATTGCCCGGCTCTGTTACGAACACGTTACGAAGTCCCCGAAAGGGTGACTTCTGTTCTTGGCACTCTCCCTGCCCGAGTGCTAAATTCTTCTCAGTTGAGTCGAGTCGGCTCAACTCGAGATTCATCCGTTGCCAGACCGAATGGAGTGATTCCCATGGCCGTCACCTACGACCCCGTCCGCGAGCTCGACCGCTTCGCCTCCGCCCTCTTCGGCTCGGGCCAGGGCCCCCGCCGCATGCCGATCGACCCTCTACCGGGACGGCGACCACTACGTCCTGACCGCCGACCTCCCGGGCATCGACCCCGGCTCGGTCGACGTCGACGTGGACGGTCAGCTGCTCACGATCCGCGCGCAGCGCACCGTCGCCGGCGGCGAGGGGGTCACCTGGATCACCCGTGAGCGCCAGTCGGCGACCTTCGTCCGCCAGCTGAGCCTGGGCCAGGGAGTCGACACCGAGCGCATCTCCGCGTCGTACGACAACGGAGTGCTCTCGGTCACGATCCCCGTCTCCGAGAAGGCGCGCTCCCGGAAGATCGAGGTCGTCTCGGCCTCGGGCCCCGAGCAGGTGCAGCTGAGCGAGGCGCACGCCGAGTAGACCGGCGTCTCCGGCGGGGCGGCTGCGCGAGCGGCCGCCCCGCCTTTCTGTGCGGCGGCGCAGCCCTACGCTGAGAGGATGCGCGCTTCATCGCCCGACGCCGCCGTCGGAATCCTGCTCCCCCGCGATCTCCCCGCCTCCGAGGTCCTCCCCTACGCCCGCCGCGCGGAGGCCGCGGGCTTCGACGAGCTCTGGGTCGTCGAGGACCTCGGCTTCCGGGGCGGCATCGCCCAGGCCGCGGCCGTCCTCGCCGCCACCGAGCGGATCGTCGTGGGCATCGGGATCCTGCCCGCCGCCGCCCGCACCGCCGCGTTCACCGCGATGGAGCTCGGCACGCTCGCCGAGCTGTTCCCCGGCCGCGTGCACGCCGGCATCGGGCACGGAATGCCGCACTGGATGCGCGGACTGCGCATCTGGCCGGCGAGCCCCTGACCCTGTTGGAGGAGCACTTCGACGCCGTGCGCTCGCTGCTCTCGGGAGCCGAGACGGCGCGCGACGGACGCTACGTCGCCGTCGACTCGCTCCGCCTCGAGGACGCCGCCCGCCGTCGTGCCGCCGCTGCTCGCCGGAGTCCGCGGTCCCCGCTCGCTCGAGCTGGCCGGCCGCATCGCCGACGGCGCCGTGCTGGCCGAGCCCGTCACTCCGGAGTACCTCGCCGCGGCCCGCGAGCACCTGGGCACGTCCGGCCGCGTCGTCGCGTACAACGTGGCGGCCGTCGACGACGACGCCTCGGCCGCTCGCGACCTCGTGCGCCCCGGACTCCGAGTGGATCGGCGAGCCGGACTGGGCGCCGCACATCGACCCCCTGCCGTTCGCTCCGGAGTTCCGCGCGCTGCGGGAGCGGAGCGTCGATCGGGCGGCCTTCGTCCGCGATCTGCCGGACGAGTGGGTGGACCAGCTGGCGGTCGTGGGGACCGCGTCGTCGGCCCGCGCGCGGATCGCCGAGCTGCACTCGGCCGGCGCCGCGAGCGTCGTGCTCATGCCGTCGGGCCCGGACGCGTCGGCGGCGCTGGACCAGCTGGCTCGAGTCCTCTGAGCTCCGCGGACGCGCCGGTCGACGCGCGTCCGGCCCGCGGGAAAACGTCCGGCCCGCGCTAACACGTCCCAGCTCGCGGAAACACGTCCGGCCCGCAAGGATCCGAGGATCCTGCGAGCCGGAGCGTGTTCTGCGAGCCGGAGGCCGGCTAGGCCGACATGCGCGCCTTGAGGTTCTCGTCGAGCGTCGCGAGGAACTCCTCGGTCGTCTGCCAGCCCTGGTCGGGGCCGACGAGCAGCGCGAGGTCCTTGGTCATCTTGCCGGACTCGACCGTCTTGATGACGACGTCCTCGAGCGCGAGCGAGAAGTCGATGAGCTCCTGGTTGCCGTCGAGCTTGCCCGCGGTGCGCGAGGCCGCGCGTCCAGGCGTAGATCGAGGCGATCGGGTTCGTCGACGTGGGCTTGCCCGCCTGGTGCTGGCGGTAGTGCCGCGTGACCGTGCCGTGCGCCGCCTCGGCCTCGACGACGGAGCCGTCGGGCGTGGAGAGCACCGAGGTCATGAGGCCGAGCAGGCCGAAGCCCATGCGCCACGGTGTCGGACTGCACGTCGCCGTCGTAGTTCTTGCAGGCCCAGACGTAGCCGCCCTCCCACTTCATGGCCGAGGCGACCATGTCGTCGATGAGGCGGTGCTCGTAGGTGAGGCCCGCGGCGTCGAAGCGCTCCTTGAACTCGGTCTGGAAGATCTCCTCGAAGATGTCCTTGAACCGGCCGTCGTAGGCCTTCAGGATCGTGTTCTTCGTCGAGAGGTAGACCGGGTAGTTGCGGGTCAGCCCGTAGTTGAGCGACGAGCGCGCGAAGTCGCGGATCGAGGCGTCCTGGTTGTACTGGACCTGGGCGATGCCGTCGTCGGAGGCCTTGTAGACCTCGAACTTCATCGGCTCGGAGCCGTCCTCGGGGGTGAACTCGACGGTGAGCGTGCCCTTGCCCTTGAAGACGAAGTCGGTGGCGCGGTACTGGTCGCCGAACGCGTGGCGGCCGATGATGATCGGCTTGTTCCAGCCCGGCACCAGGCGCGGGATGTTCGAGATGATGATCGGCTCGCGGAAGATGACGCCGCCGAGGATGTTGCGGATGGTGCCGTTGGGCGACTTCCACATCTTCTTCAGGCCGAACTCCTCGACCCGCGCCTCGTCGGGCGTGATGGTCGCGCACTTGACGCCGACGCCGTGCTTCTGAATGGCGTGCGCCGCGTCGATCGTGACCTGGTCGTCGGTCGCGTCGCGGTGCTCCATGCCGAGGTCGTAGTACTCGAGGTTCACGTCGAGGTACGGGTGGATGAGGGTGTCCTTGATCTTCTGCCAGATGATCCGCGTCATCTCGTCGCCGTCGAGCTCGACGACGGTTCCCTCAACCTTGATCTTGGACATTGCTCTCCCATGGTCTCGTGAAGCGCCCCGCCTCTGCGCGGGACGGGCGGCTCTCGGCCGCGTCAGACGGCCTCCGCCAGCTTACCCGAGGGGCCAACTGTCTCGACGTCGAGAGATTGGCCGCGCGGTGCCGTGCGGCTGGCGCGTCTCGTCCGGTGGAGGGATGCCGCTCGACGACCGGCCCGCTGGATTGACCGCATGAGTGCACTGCGTCTGGAAGAGCTGTCGGCCGCGAACATCTCCGCCGTCAACGGACTGAGCCTCAAACCGGGGCAGGAGCAGTTCGTCGCGCCGGTCTCGTACTCGGCGGCCGCCGCGGTCATCGATCCGGGCGCCGCCTGGCAGCAGGGCGATCCTCGACGGCGATGAGCTCGCTGGGCTTCATCCGCGCACTTCGACGAGCGCCGCCGAGGAGTTCCGCAGCTGCATCTGGCGCATCAACATCGGCGCCGCCAAGCAGGGCCACGGAGTCGGCACCTTCGCCATCCGCGCCGCCGCCGACGAGGCGCGGAGCCGCGGCTTCGACACGCTCACCGTCATCTGGGAGTCCGGCGAGGACGGCCCCGACCAGTTCTTCCGCTGGGTCGGCTTCGAGGTCGTCGGCGAGACCCCGTACGGCGAGAACATCGGGGCTCTGGCCTCGACCGCTGCGTCCTCGCAGCGGGTCGTCGAGCAGGTCGACCCCGACGCCGGAGGCGCAACCGACTTCGTCACGGCCGTGCTGGCCGTCGTCGGCGCGATCCCGCCCGGACGCGTGATGGCCTACGGAGACATCGCCGCGGTCCTCGGAACCCGTGCCGCCCGAGCGGTCGGCACCGTGATGGCGCGCCACGGCTCCGACACCGCGTGGTGGCGCGTGGTCCGCGTCGGCGGAGGCCCTCCGGTCGGCCACGAGGAGCGCGCCCGCGTCGAGTACGAGCGCGAGGCGCCGCTGGTCGAGACTCCGAGCGGCTACCGCGTCGACGTGCGGACCGCCCGCTGGCGGTGACGCGTCACTAGACCAGGGAGTCGCGCCAGGCCGCGTGCAGCACGGCGAACCGGCCTCGCCCGCGATGAGCGCCTCCGGTCCCGTCCTCGACGATGCGGCCGTGCTCCATCACCAGCACCCGGTCGGCGATCGCGACCGTCGACAGCCGGTGCGCGATGATCACGGCCGTCCGGTCGGCGAGCAGGGTCTGCAGCCCCTGCTGCGCGAGGCGCTCGCTCGGGATGTCGAGCGAGGAGGTCGCTCGTCGAGGATGAGCACCGCCGGATCCGCGAGGAACGCCCGCGCGAACGGATCAGCTGGCGCTGCCGCCGAGACGCGGCCGCCGCGCTTGTTCACGTCGGTGTCGTAGCCGTCGGGCAGCGACACGATGAACCGTGCGCGCCGACCGCCTTCGCGGCGCCGACGATCTCGTCGTAGGTCGCCGAGGGCCGGCCGATCGCGATGTTGTCGGCGACGGACCCCGAGAAGAGGTACGCCTCCTGCGTCACCATGACGATCGCGCGGCGGAGGTCCTTCGGGTGCAGCGAGCGAGAGATCGACACCGTCCAGGCTCACCACCCCGTCGGTCGGATCGTAGAAGCGCGAGAGGAGCTTCGCGAGCGTCGACTTGCCGGCGCCCGTGGATCCGACCAGGGCGATGGTCTGCCCGGCGGGGATGTCGAGGTCGAAGCGCGGCAGGATCTCGCGATCGGCCGTGTAGGCGAAGCGCACTCCTCGAAGGCGATGCGTCCGCGGGCCTCGTAGAGATCGATCGGACGCGCGGGATCGGGCACGCCGGGCTCCTCGCGAGCACGCCCGAGATCTTCTCGAGCGCCGCTGCGGGCCGACTGGTAGAGGTTGTAGAACATCGCCATCTCCTCCATCGGATCGAAGAAGCGCCGCGTGTAGAGCAGGACAGCGAGCAGGGCACCGATCTCGAGCCCGCCGTCGAGCACCCGGATGCCGCCCAGCAGCAGCACGACGGCGACGGTCACGTTGCCGATCAGCACGAGCCCCGGGTCGAAGGTGCCGAACAGCGCGAAGACCCGCTTGTAGGTCACGCGGTAGCGCTCGACGAAGCCCCTCGAACGCCGACTCGTTGCGCTTCTCGGTGCGGAACGCCTGCACCGCTCTGGATGCCCGTCATCGTCTCGACGAACTGCACGATGAGGCGGGAGGACGCGACGCGGTGCCGCGGAAGAGCGCCTGCGACCGCTTCTGGAACCAGCGGGTCAGGATCGCCAGCGGCACGAGGGCGCAGGCGAGCACGAGTCCGCTCGGCGGATCGAGCGAGACGAGGGCGATCGCCACGAAGCCCATGTACAGAGCACCCTGGACGAGCTGGTTGATCCCGGAGTCGAGCAGCTCGCGGATGGAGTCGAGGTCGCTCGTCTGGCGCGAGATGATGCGCCCCGAGGTGTAGTTCTCGTGGAACTCCAGGCTCAGCCTCTGCGTGTGCAGGAACACTCCGCTTGCGCAGATCGATCAGGATCGCCTGGCTCACCCCGGGCCGAGAGGACCGTGTACCAGGCGACCAGGAGCGCGCCGGTGAGCCCCGTGAGCCCGTACGCGCCGACGGTGAGCAGCAGCGGAGTCGCGTCGCCGGCCAGGACCGCCGGCAGACCGTTGTCGATGCCGACCGCGATCAGGGCCGGACCCGCCACCTGGGCGGCGGTCGAGACGACGACCACGACCGCGGTCAGGATCAGCCTCAGCCGCAGCGGCTTCAGCAGCGACCCCAGGAGTCGCAGCGAGCGGCGCCGCATCGCGGCGGACTCGGCGCGGGTCAGGTCGTCGCGCTCCTCGGTCGATCCGAGCGTGCTCATGAGGTCGCCTCCGATCGGCGGTCGCGGTGCGGGGGCGGGACCCGGCGCGCTCGGCGCCCGGCGCGCGGGTCTGCTCGTCCTCCTCGGGACTCGAGACGACGAAGCGGTAGTGCGGGCTGCTCGCGAGCAGCTCGCTGTGGTGCCACGGCGGTGACGCGCCCGTCCTCGAGCAGGGCGACGCGGTCGGCGAGCGCGACCGTGGACGGCCGGTGGGCGACGATCAGCGCGGTCGTGTCGCCGAGGACGCGGCGCAGCCCGCCTCGACGCGCGCCTCGGTGTCGACGTCGAGCGCCGACAGCGGGTCGTCCAGGACGAGTACCGAGGCCGCGCGGCGATCGCGCGGGCGAGGCCAGCCTCTGCCGCTGCCCGCCCGAGAGGCTCATCCCCTCCTCGCCGACCGTCGTGTCGAGGCCGTCGGGCAGCGCGTGCACGAAACCGGCCTGCGCGATCTCGAGGGCCTCGAGCAGCTCCTCCTCGCTCGCCTCCGGGCGCCCCAGCAGCACGTTCTCGCGGACGGACGTCGAGAAGAGGGTCGCGTCCTCGAACGCCATGCCGACGTGCGAGCGCAGCTCCTCGCGGCGCATCCGGCGGACGTCCACTCCGTCGATCTCGATCGCGCCGGCCGTCACGTCGTAGAGGCGGGGAAGGAGCGCGGTCAGCGTCGTCTTGCCCGACCCCGTCACTCCGACCAGCGCCATCGTCTCGCCCGGCTCGACCTCGAGGTCGACGCCGTCGAAGGATCGACCGCGTCGGCCGGGGCGTCCTGGTAGCGGAAGTGGACGCCGCGGAAGGTCACCCGGCCCCGCGGGTCCGCGACCGAGACGGGCTCCGCCGGGTCGGTGATCGTGTTCTCGCTGTCCATGACCTCGAAGTAGCGGTCGACCGCGGTGCGCGTGTCGAAGGTCATCGAGAGGAGGAAGCCGATCGACTCGACCGGCCAGCGCAGCACGGTCGCGGTGGCGAAGAACGCGAACAGCTCGCCGACGCTCAGCTGGCCGTCGGCCGCGAGCCACACGCCGCCGAGCAGGCAGAGCGCGAAGGCGACGTCCGGGACCAGCAGGAGGATCAGCCAGATGCCGGCGATGGCCTTCGCCTTGGCGATCTCGGTGCCGCGCAGCAGCTCCGCCTGGTCGGCGAAGCCCTCGAGGGCGTGCTTGCCTCGGCCGAACGCCTTGAGCACGCGGATGCCGTGCACCGACTGCTCGACGGTCGTCGCGAGATCGCCGGCCTGGTCCTGGCTCCGGCGGGCGATGCTCGAGTAGCGCTTCTCGAACAGGAAGCCGTAGATCCAGACAGGGATCGAGCAGACGATGAAGAGGACGCCGAGGATCGGGTTCCAGTACACGAGCACGCCGAAGCCGACGAGGATCGTCAGCGCGTTGACGACCAGCAGCACGAAGCCGAAGGCGATCCAGCGGCGGATGAGGCTGAGGTCGCTGACCGCGCGGGACAGCAGCTGCCTGCTCTGCCACCGGTCGTGGAACGACACCGGGAGGTCCTGCAGCCGCTGGTAGAGCGCGGTGCGCATCCGGGCCTCGACCCGGGTGCTGGGCGTGAGCACCATCCGGCGGCGCAGTGCGATCGCCGCGGCCTCCAGCACGCCGAGTCCGAGCACGAGGAGCACCGGACCGAACAGGGGTCCGAGGTCTCCCGACCCCGCCGACCCGGCGCCCTCGGCGAGCGGACCGTCGACGAGACGCTGCAGGACGATCGGGATCGCGAGCGAGACGAGGCTCGCGACGAGGGCGACAGCGATGCCGATGCCGAGCCGGGGCAGCGCGTCCCCGACGAACGGGAGCAGGCGCAGCAGGACCTTCAGCGTGCCGGGGCGCTGCTGCTCGGAGGAGACGGACGGGGAGGCGGGTGCGGACACAGGAGTGCTTTCGCGGCGAGGAGCGGAGGGCGCGGTCGGGCGCCGGAGAGGACGAGTGCCGCAGAGCGTCGCTCCGGGCAGCCTTGCAGGCTATACCCGGTCTCGCGGAGGTGTCCACCCGGCTCGGACAGGCGTCGCAGAACGCCCGTCCGACGCCCGGTTCAGCGGACGCGCACCGACAGGCAGGTGACGCAGCCCTCGAGCTTCTCGAACTCCGAGACGTCGACCGTGACGACGGTGTAGCCCAGGCCGCGCAGCAGCTCGGCGCTGCGGGGCGCGGACGCGGCCATCAGCAGGTGTCGTCGTCGAGCACGACGACGTGCGCACCGGGCTCCTCGGGCATCGGCAGGAAGGAGGGGAAGATCCTCGGCTCGTCGACGACCGGCTCCCAGCCGATGACGGTGCCGTCGGGAGGGCGGTGACGGCGCTCTTGAGGTGCAGCGCCTTCGTGAGCGGGACGGCCACGACGCTCCAGCCGAGGGGTCGGAGGATCGCGCGCAGCGCAGCGACCCCTTCCGCGTTGGTGCGGCCGCCCCGGCCCACGTACACGGTGCGCCCGATCTTCAGCACATCGCGCCGCCGTCGAGGTGGCGGGCTCCTCGAGGCGGTGCACGGTCAGGTCGAGCGCGCGGACGGCCTCCTCCGCTCCGGCGCTCTCGCCCCGGCGCGACTCGGCACCCAAGCGCGCGAGGACGGCGTGGCCGCCGAAGACGACCACCGCGTCCTCCACGAAGACCGAGTCGGCGTGGTGCGCGGCCGTGGCGGCCTGGACCGTCTCCCAGCCGGCGGCCTCGAGCCGCGTCGACGTACTCCTCCCACTGCGCTTCGGCCTTCGCCTGGTCCACGGGGACGCGCTCGAGGTGGGTGAGCTCGCCGTCGCCGAGGTTCGCAGCCGGCTGCCGGACGATCGCGATGCGGCGCTCGACCGGCTGCCGCTCGTCGCGGACGGGCTCGAAGGAGCGCAGGACGCGGCGGCCCAGCGTCGCCGCGGCCACGGTGAAGGCGACCAGGAGGATCAGGTTGAGCCCGCCGAGCGTGTCGAGGACCGAGATCCAGACCGTGCCGTCGAGAGCGGTGCCGCTGGCCGAGACCTGCACGAGGGTGCCGAACAGCGCGCCGGCCACGCCCGCGACCAGACCCGCGAGCGCGCGGTCCACCACCGCGCGAAGAGCCCCGCGAGCCCCAGGACCACGAGCACCACGAAGGCGAGCGCACCTCGAGAGCAGGAAGTAGGCGTTGACCTGCGCCAGCGACGACGGCGCAGCTGGTTGCCCACGAAGAACGCGAGCAGATTGGCGAGGTGGGCCGCGAGCGCCGTGGCGGCCGCGGCGGCGAGCGCCGGCAGCACGCGGCGACCGAGGGAGGGGCGGGCGCGGAGGCGAGCGTCGAGTCAGAAGGCACTCGCCGACCCTACGCGGTCTCCTCCGCTCCTCCCCGAGCACCCCCTCGACGCCCTCTCAGGCCCGCGCACCCCACCTCACGACTCGTCGCGGAACGGCCCTCACCACCCGACCGACCCCGACCCACGCCGCCTCGCGGCGCCGGACTCTCGATCCCGCCGCCCGCGGGCGCCACCCCGACACCTACAGGGCGAGGAAACGAGAACCCGACGCCCACAGGTCGAGGCGCATGCTCACGCGATGCCCGCAGGGCGAGGAACACGAACTCAGTGCCCGCAGGGCGAGGTCACAAGAACTCGACGCCCGCAGGGCGAGGACACCACAACTCGACGCCCGCAGGGCGAGAACACCGGAACTCAATGCCCGCAGGGCGAGAACACCACAACTCGACGCCCGCAGGGCGAGAACACCACAACTCGACGCCCGCAGGGCGAGAACACCTCACGCCCCGGTAGGCCGCGAGTCCTCGTCAGAGCCGATGCCCGAAGGGCGAGCCCACTCAGCGGGAATCGCGTGCCAGCGATTCCCGCGGCGGGCGACGACCCCGCTCCCTGGAACGCCCCACGTCGCGATCCCGACCGCGCCACGCCGCGCGAGGAGCGGCGATGGAGCACCCACTGAGCGCTGCGCGCTCGGTGAAGAAGTGCCGCTCCCCCGTCGTGTACATGGTGACGCCGGCGCGCTTGGCGGCTTCGATGACCTCGGCGTCGCGGACGGAGCCGCCGGGCTGGACGACGGCCTTCACTCCGGCGGCGAGGAGCACCTCGAGGCCGTCGGCGAAGGGGAAGAACGCGTCCGAGGCGGCGACGGAGCCGGGGGCGCGGTCGCCGGCGCGGGTGACGGCGAGGTGGCAGGAGTCGACGCGGTTGACCTGGCCCATGCCGACGCCGACGGAGGCGCCGCCCTTGGCGAGCAGGATCGCGTTCGATTTCACGGCGCGGCACGCCTTCCAGGCGAACTCGAGGTCGAGGAGGGTGTCGGCGTCGGCGGGTTCGCCGGCGACGAGCTCCCAGCCGGGCTGACCTCGCCCGGGCCGCCCGTGAAGCGGTCCGGCTCCTGGATCAGGACGCCGCCCGAGATCTGCTTGAACTCGGTCTCGACGGGGGCGTAGAAGGAGGGCAGCTGCAGCAGGCGGAGGTTCTTCTTCGTCTTGAGCACTTCGAGCGCCTCGGGCTCGAAGGCGGGCGCGACGAGGACCTCGGTGAAGATCTCCTTGACGGTCTCGGCCATGGCGAGGGTGACGGGGCGGTTCGCCGCGATCACTCCTCCGAACGCCGACACCGGGTCGCACTCGTGCGCCCGCCGGTGCGCGGAGGCGATGGGGTCGATGGCCTTGGTGCTCGCGATGGCGATGCCGCGGGGGTTGGCGTGCTTGATGATCGCGACGGCGGGCAGCACGAAGTCGTACGCGGCGCGGACGGCCGCGTCGGCGTCGACGAAGTTGTTGTACGACATCTCCTTGCCGTGCAGCTGCTCGGCCTGGGCGATGCCGGTTCCGTCGAGGGCGAGACGTAGAGGGCGGCCTTCTGGTGCGAGTCTCGCCGTAGCGCAGGACCTGCTTGAGGGTGCCGCGGATCTCGATCGCTCCGTCGACGGCGGAGTCGCCCGCCTCCCGCCCGGCGAACCAGGCGGCGACCGCGGAGTCGTACGAGGCGGTATGGAGCGAAGGCGCGGGCGGCGAGGGTGCGGGCGGGCCGCGAGGGTCGTGCCTCCGTCGCCGAGTGCGGCGATGACGCCGGGGTAGTCGGCCGGATCGACGACGATCGCGACGTTCGCGTCGGTTCTTGGCCGAGGCGCGCACGAGGGCGGGGCCGCCGATGTCGATGTTCTCGACCACGGTCTCCGCGTCGGCGCCGCCGGCGACGGTCTCGCGGAACGAGGTAGAGGTTGACCACGACGAGCTCGAACGCGGCGATGTCCGGCTGCCGAGCTGCTCGCGGTGCGAGGCGAGCCGCAGGTCGGCGAGGATCCCGGCGTGCACCGCGGGGTGGAGCGTCTTCACGCGGCCGTCGAGCGACTCGGGGAACCCGGTGACGGAGGAGACGTCGGTCACCTCGTGGCCCGCGTCGCGGATCGTGGCGGCCGTCGATCCCGTCGAGACCAGCTCGACGCCCGCGGTCGCGAGCGCCGCGGCGAGCCCGAGGAGCCCGGTCTTGTCGCTGACCGAGATCAGCGCGCGGCGGACGGGGACCACGTCGCGGTCGTCGTAGCTGCTGGGGTCGTGGGCGGTGATGCTCATGATCGGGCGAGCTCCTCGAGGTCGACGGTTCCGTGGGCGATGTCGAGCACGGTCTGCACCAGCAGACGGCGCTCGATGGTCTTGGATGCGCTCGTGCAGCGCGGCCTCGCTCTCGCCCGGGAGCACGGCGAGGCTCTCCTGGGCGATGACGGGGCCCGTGTCGACTCCGGTGTCGATGACGTGCACGGTGACGCCCGTCTCGGCGGCCCCGGCCGCGAGCGCGTCGCGCACGGCGTGGGCACCGGGGAACAGCGGCAGCAGAGCGGGGTGGGTGTTGATCATCCGCGGGCTGAGGGCGTCGACGACGACGGGAGGGAGGATCCGCATGAAGCCCGCGCAGACGACCAGGTCGGGCTCCCACTCGCGGATGCTCGCGAGCAGCTCCTCGCCCCAGGCGTCCCGCGACGCGAACGCGTGCGGCGTGACCGTGAAGGAGGGGATGTCGAACGCCTCCGCGTGGCGCAGGCCCTCGGCATCGGTGTCGCTGCCGACGGCGACGACGCGCGCGGGGAACCGGTCGTCGCGGGTGGCCTCCAGGAGGGCGCGGAGGTTGGAACCGCCGCCGGAGATCAGTACGACGAGCTTCAGCACTGCGCAAGTCTAGGGGGAGGCCCTCGCCGGGGACCACCGCTGCTCAATCGCGCGACGTCCTGCCCGCGGCGAGGCCCAGGGCGGCGGCGAGCGCCAGCTCGAGCGCGGCGACCGCGCCGACGACGAGCGGATCGGGTCCGACGACCGCGAGCCTGCCCGGCCCGGCCGCACCCGCCGACGCCCAGGCGAGCAGCCCGAGCAGCACGCCCCCGACCACTCCGATGCCGGCGGCGGCGACCGCGCCCCAACGCAGGAACGGGCGCCCCTCGAGGGCCTCGAAGAGACTCCTGCGCACCCTCCAACCGGCGAGGAAGCCCGCGAGGACCGGGACCAGGATCCCGACGAAGCCGAACGGCAGGTCGCCCTGCGGCAGAGCGCCGAGGAACGGGATGGACGGCACCGGGCCGAGGAGGGTCCCGGCGGGGCCGACGGACGATCCGGCTCCGACGGCGAATCCCGGTCCGATCAGCCAGCTCGCCGCCCAGATCACGAGGTTGGGGACGAAGGCGAGCTGGCCGAGCGTCAACGCGAGTCCGCCGAGCGCCTCGGATCCGAGTCCCTCGTAGAGCGCGACGACGGAGGCGTAGCCGGTGACGAGCAGCACGGCGACGAGCACGGCGGCCGCGCCGACGACGCCCGCCGCGGCGAGCGCTCCGGCGCGCAGCGGACGAGCACGAGGGGCAGCGCCGGGTCGGGCAGCCGGGCGGCCGCGTCGAGACCAGCTCGCCGAGGCGGTCGGTCTCGCCGCTGCGGGCGGAGTGGGTCCCCGCTCCGATCGCGACGCCCAGGCCGAAGACGAGCGGCGGCAGCACCGCGCCCTGCACGGTGGCCACCGTCGCCGCCTCGGTCGCCGACCCGAGGGTGACCAGGAGGGCGATGACCAGGTAGGTCGCGATCGACACCGTGAAGCCGATGAACCGGAACGGCGACTCCTGCGCACGGCGGCCCGTGCGGGCGCCGAGGAGGATCGCGAGCACCGCGAACGCGAGGGGCGCGATCGTGACGGCGAACGCGTCCGCTCCCCGGGCAGGCCGAGGGCGAGGGCGGAGTCGGGGGCGAGGCTCGCGCGCAGATCGGCCCCGTGGCCCATCAGCCAGGCGTCGGCCGAGACGCGCCAGAACACGGCCCAGTCGACGGCGGTGTCGTACTGCACCGCCCACAGGACGGTGAGCGGGACGAGGGGGATCGCGATGCCGATGAGGGCCGAGAGAGCGGCGTCGAAGGCGGCGAGGAGGGCGACGGTGATCCGGTTCATGGGCTCGACGAGCCTACCGGCGGGCCCGGCTCCGGCTGCTCAGCCGCACGCTCGGGCGCGTCCGCACGCCCTAGGGTCGAGCCGTGACCAGGACCCCAGCAGACCGGACCGAGCGGGGCCTGGACCGGCTCGTGAACTTCAGCGACGCCGTGACGGCGATCGCGATCACCTTCCTGGTGCTCCCGCTCGTCGACGCGGTCGAAGAGGGCGGGTCGGGCGGCCTCGGCCCGCTCCTCGCGGACCACGTCGGCACGCTCTCGGCCTTCGTCGTGACGTTCGCGGTGATCGGACGCCTGTGGCTGGTGCAGCACGCGGTCTTCGAGGAGGTGCGCCGCTACTCCCCCGCTCTCGTCGCGGTGGACTTCGTCTGGCTCGCCGCGATCGTGCTGCTGCCGTTCGCTGCGAACCTGCTCTCGAGCGCGTCCACCGACGACCCGTCCGTCGTCGCCCCCTACATCGGGGTGATCGCCGCGGCGAGCGCCGCCACCCTCGGGATGCGGCTGCTGCTGCGCCGCGATCCGGACCTCGCCGCCCGCGGGACCGGGCAGCCGCTGACGCGCTCGGTGATCGTCCTCGGACTGCTGCTGGCGGCGCTCCTCCTCGCGGTGATAGTGCCAGCGGTCGGCCTCTTCTGGCTGCTGCTGCTCCTGCTCGCCGGACCGCTCGAGCGCCTGCTGCACCGCGGTCGGCGCACCGCACCCGCTCGTCCCGTCCGCACCGCCCGCGGGCTGGACCGGCTCGTCGGCTTCTCGGACGCGACCGTCGCGATCGCGATCACCCTCCTGGTGCTGCCCCTGGTGGAGCTCGCGCCCCGGATCGCGGCCGACGGAGGAGGCGTGGCGGCACTTTTCAACGGCCACGTCGACCAGGTGCTCGCGTTCGCGCTCTCGTTCCTGCTGATCGCCGTGTTCTGGATCCCCCACCACCGCGTCTTCGAGCTCGTCGACGACTACGACGGCGGCCTGGCCCGGCTCGGTCTGCTCTGGCTCGCCGCCGTGGCGTTCTTCCCCTTCGCGACGAGCGTGATCGCGCTGCTCCCCGACACCCGCGGAGCGATCGGCCTGTACCTCGGGACGATGACGGTGATGAGCGGCGCACTGGTGCTGATCGAGCGGCACCTGGCCCGGCACCCGGCGCTGCTGCAGGAGGGGGTCGGCGGGGTGCCCTGCGCGGGGCGCTGGTCCCGTTCGGGCTGCTGGTGCTCGCGCTGGTGCTCGCGATGGCCGCGCCCTCGCTCTGGTGGCTGCTGGTGCTGCTGCTGCAGACGCCGGTGCGGCGGCTGCTCGATCGGCGCCGCTAGCTAGCGCGAGGGCGCCCAGCCGAGCTGCGGAGCGATCCGCTCGGCGACCGTCCGCAGGATCCGCCGGTGCGACTCCACTCCGCCCACCGCGGGGAGCGTCAGGGTCAGCGAGTCCGCCTCGGCGAGGGCGGGATCGGCGGCGAGGGAGGCGACGATCTCCTCCGGCGACCCGACGTGCAGCGGGCTGAAGCGCATGGGAGCGGCGATGATCGAGCGGTCGGCGGTGCGCGGCGTGCCGTCGTCGTTCATCCGGGCGAGGTAGCCGTCGATGAAGGGGCGGTGGGCCCGCTCGTCGGCGTCGTCGACCAGCGGCAGCACGATGCGGCCCGCGGTGACGCGGGAGGTCCGCTCCGGATGCGCGGCGCGGAACGCCTCGCGGTAGGCGCGGATCTGGACGGCCTGCTGCTCGGCGAACGGCAGACCGGTCTCCTCGGTGTTGAGAGTCGAGACCTGCAGGTGCATGCCCTGCTCACCGGCGCGCACGGCGGAGGAGACGGAGCCGGCGCCGTACCAGATCCGGTCGGCCAGCCCCGGGGCGTGCGGGTGCTGCACGAGCGGGTCGCCGACGGGCACCGACATCAGCGCCGACTCGGCGATCCCGAGCACCTCTCCGGACAGAGCCTGCCGGAGTCGCTCGATCCGCTCCTGCGCCTGGGCGCGGAACTCGCCCTCGCCCTGACCGAAGACCCCGTCAAAGACCGACGCGAGGTGCGCGAATCCGCTGCTCACGCCCAGATCGAGACGGCCGCCCGAGAGCAGGTCGACGGTCGCCGCGTCCTCGGCGAGGCGGATGGGCGCCTCGTAGCGGGCGCCGATCACGGCGGTGCCCAGGCGCAGGCGCCGCGTGCGCTGCGAGGCGGCGGCGAAGAAGGTCATCGGCGACGCGAGGTAGCGCTCGAAGTGGCGCACGCGCACCCAGCCGGTGCCGTAGCCGAGCTCCTCGCCGAGCTCGAAGAGGGCCAGCCCGTCCTCGAGGCTGCGCGCGGCGTCGCCCGGCTTCTCGGGCCCCTCCGGGTACGGGACGAAGGTGAGGAAGTCGAGGCCGAGTCTGCGGGTCACCCCCCGACGGTACCCGGAATGCGCGGAACGGGCGGGATCGCTGCCGGAGCAGTCGATCCCGCCCGTTTGGACGCGCCCGTGGGTACTACAGCGAGGCGAAGACCTCGCGCAGCAGCGCGGCGGTCTCGGACGGCGTCTTGCCGACCTTCACGCCCGCGGCCTCGAGGGCCTCCTTCTTGGCCTGCGCGGTGCCCGCGGAGCCCGAGACGATGGCACCGGCGTGGCCCATCGTCTTGCCCTCGGGAGCCGTGAAGCCCGCCACGTAGCCGACGACCGGCTTGGTGACGTTGGCCTTGATGAAGTCGGCCGCGCGCTCCTCGGCGTCGCCGCCGATCTCGCCGATCATGACGATCGCCTTGGTCTCGGGGTCGGCCTCGAACGCAGCGAGCGCATCGATGTGCGTCGTGCCGATGATCGGGTCGCCGCCGATGCCGATGGCGGTCGAGAAGCCGAGGTCGCGCAGCTCGTACATCATCTGGTAAGTCAGGGTGCCCGACTTCGAGACGAGGCCGATGGGGCCCTTGCCCGTGATCGTCGCGGGGGTGATGCCCACGAGCGACTCGCCCGGCGTGATGATGCCGGGGCAGTTCGGGCCGATGATGCGGGTCTTGTTGCCCTTCTCCTGCGCGTACGCCCAGAACTCGGCCGAGTCCTGCACCGGGATGCCCTCGGTGATGACGACGAGGAGGCCGATCTCGGCGTCGATCGCCTCGATGACGGCGTCCTTCGAGAAGGCGGGCGGGACGAAGGCGATGGAGACGTCTGCGCCGGTGGCCTCGATGGCCTCCTTGACGGTGCCGAAGACGGACAGCTCGACGTCGCCGTGGGTGACGGTCGTGCCGGCCTTGCGCGCGTTGACGCCGCCGACGATGTTGGTCCCGGCCTTCAGCATCAGCGCGGTGTGCTTGGTGCCCTCGCCGCCGGTGATGCCCTGGACGATGACCTTGGAGTCCTTGGTGAGGAAGATCGACATGCTTGTTCTCTGATTCCTTGAGTCGTCGGGTCCGTTACGCGGCGGCGAGTTCGGCGGCCTTGTCGGCGCCTTCGTCCATGGTCGCGGCGAGCGTGATGAGCGGGTTGGCGGCGGCCTGCAGGATCGCGCGGCCCTCCTCCACCTTGTTGCCGTCCAGGCGGACGACGAGCGGCTTGGTCGCGGTGTCGCCGAGGATCTCGAGCGCCTGCAGGATGCCGTTGGCGACGGCGTCGCACGCGGTGATGCCGCCGAAGACGTTGACGAAGACGCTCTTGACCTGCTCGTCGCCGAGGATCACGTCGAGGCCGTTCGCCATGACCTGGGCGGGGCTCCGCCGCCGATGTCGAGGAAGTTGGCGGGCTTCACGCCGCCGTGGCGCTCGCCCGCGTAGGCGACCACGTCGAGGGTCGACATGACCAGGCCCGCGCCGTTGCCGATGATGCCCACCTCGCCGTCGAGCTTCACGTAGTTGAGGTCGTTCTCCTTGGCCTTCGCCTCGAGCGGGTCGGCGGCGTCCTTGTCCTCGAGCGCGGCGTGCTCGGGGTGGCGGAAGCCGGCGTTCTCGTCCAGCGAGACCTTGCCGTCGAGCGCGACGATGTCGCCCTCCTCGGTGAGGACGAGCGGGTTCACCTCGACGAGGGTCGCATCCTCGCCGGTGTAGACGTCGTAGAGCGTCACGAGGACCGGGGCGACCTTGCCGATCAGCTCCTCGGGGAACTTCGCCGCACGGGCGATCTCCTCCGCCTTGGCGAGGTCGATGCCCTGGCCGGCGACGACCTCGACGCGCGCGAGCGCCTCGGGGCGCTCGACGGCGAGCTGCTCGATCTCCATGCCGCCCTCGTAGGAGGTGAGCGAGAGGTAGGAGCGGTTCGCCCGGTCCAGCAGCACGGAGAAGTAGAACTCCTGCGCGATGCGGGCGCCGCCCGCGACCATGACGCGCTTGACGACGTGGCCCTTGATGTCGAGGCCGAGGATCGACTTCGCCGCCTCCTCCGCCTCGTCGGCGGTCTTCGCGACCTTGACCCCGCCGGCCTTGCCGCGGCCGCCGATCTTCACCTGCGCCTTGACGACGGTGACGCCGCCCAGCTTCTCGGCGGCGGCGCGCACCTCCTCGGGCGTGTCGGCGACGATGCCCGGGAGCACGGGGACGCCGTACTTCTCGAACAGATCACGGGCCTGGTATTCGAAGAGATCCACGCTGCATTCCCATTCCGCGCTGAGCGCGCTTGCGTTTCGAGTCCGATGCGGCCCGTCTGCGCCGGAGTCTCGGCACGGTCCTGGGCCGCGACAACTCTACTCCGCACGCGCTGCGCCCTTCCCGCGCCGCGTAGCGTGGACGCATGCCCCCGAGGACCCGCCCCCGCCCGGAGCGCGACGTGTTCCGCGAGGGCGTCTTCCTCGTCGCGGGCGCTCGGGCGATCCTGCTGCAGATCGCGCACCCCGCTGTCGGCGCCGGAGTGGCCGAGCACTCCGACTTCGTGCACCGCGCGCTCGGGCGCCTGCACGGCACCCTCTCCTACCTCTACGCGCTGCACTACGGCTCCCCGGAGGACGTCCACGCGGTGCGCCGCCGGGTGAACCGGGCGCACGGGCCCGTCCGCGGACCCGGCTACAGCGCCTTCGATCCGGAGCTGCAGCGCTGGGTCGCCGCGACCCTCACCCAGTCGATGCTCCAGCTCTACGAAGGCGCCTTCGGACCGATGACCCGGGAGCAGGCGGACGACCTGGTCGACCGCTCGCGCGTGGTCGGCACCTCACTGCAGATGGCGGACGCGTCGTGGCCCGCCGACCGTGCGGCGTTCGACGCCTACTGGGACGAGCAGGTGGGCCGCCTGCACGTCACTCCCGAGGCGCGCCGCGTCGCGCACGACCTCCTCGGCGGAGCTGATCGCCGCGTGGTACCTCCGCCCGTTCGGACCGTACCTGCGGCTGATGACCGCCGGGCTGCTCCCTCCGTCGCTCCGCGAGCCCTTCGGCTTCCGCTGGAGCGAGCGGCAGCAGGCGCGCTTCGACCGCGCGCTCGCGCGCACCTTCGCGGTGTACCGGCTGCTGCCCGCCCGGGTGCGGACCTCGCCGAGCCGGTTCTACCTCGCGCAGGTGCGCCGGGCGACCCTCGCCGACGCCTAGGCCGTGCCGATCACGATCTCGCGTGCTCCGCTCGGCCTGGTCGACACGGCTCTAGAAGCCGGCGGTGATGCTCCAGCCGGCGTAGGCCGCGAGCTCCAGGCCCAGCGCCTGCGCGGCGGCCCGCGCCTCCTCGACTCCGCGCTCGTCCCGGACGTCGACCGAGATCGGGACGCTGTCGCCGAAGCCCGACACCGAGACGCGGGCGCTCGTGGGTCCGCTGTAGAGCGGCACGTGCGCATCGGCGGTCCGGGCGCCGACCACGCGCGACCCGGTCGCCTCGGCGATCACCGCCAGGGCGAAGGGCGCCGTCGCGATCGCATCGGTGTACAGGGTCGCCTCGCCACGCATCCTGCGACTCTACGGCGAGGCGCGGATCTCCGTCCGGCACTCCCGCGGGCGGGCCGGACGGAGGAGAATGCGGCCGAGAGCAGCACTCGATGAGGAGGCGCAGCATGGACGCGGTCGTGGTCGGAGTCAGCGGATCGGATCGGAGCACGGACGCCCTGCGCTAGGCGCTCGACTACGCCGAGGGGCATCGGCTGCCCGCCGAGCTCGTGAGCGTGGTCGAGCCGGCGCGAGGGCGCGTCCCGGATGCCGCGGTGGCGCAGCGCCGAGCCGCCGGAGCCGCGCTCGAGGAGGCGAGGGCTCTCGCCGAGCGCGAGTACGCCTCGGTGCCCGTGCGCGTGCGGCTCCTCGACGGCGATCCCGTGCACGTCCTGGCGGAGGCGGCGCCGGCGGGTGCGCTGCTGGTGCTGGGCGCGCATCCGCTCGCCCGCCGCGGTCTCGCCGTGGCCGCGCCCGTCGCCGTCCGGGTGGCCGCGGCCTCGCGCTCGGCGGTCGCGCTGATCCGGGACCCGTCGAGCCGGGCCGCACCGGTGTCGCGGTCGGGGTCGACTGGATCGGAGGTGTCGCTCGAGGCGATCCGGCTCGCGGCGCACGAGGCCGACCGGCTCGGCGAGCCCCTGCTCGCCCTGCACGCCTGGCAGCTCCCGGGCGCCTGGGCCGACGCCGTCCCCGTGGAGCGCCGGGTCATCGACGCGATCGAGGAGGACGAGGACCTCGTGCTCGCCGAATCGCTGGTGGGCCTCGGCGACAGCTGCCCCGACCTCGAGATCCGGCACCTCCTCGTGCGCGGCAACCCGGTCGAGAAGCTCAGCGAGGTCGCCTCCGAGCCCGCCTGCTCGTCGTCGGCAGCCACGGTCGGGGCGCCTTCCTCCGGCTCCTGCTCGGCTCGGTGAGCCACAGCCTGGCGCTCACGGTGCCGGGGCCCCTCGTGATCCTCCGCCACCGCGCTCTCACGCGCTGAGGGCTGGGCATCCGGTGGGATCCCTCGATCGGGGCACGGGCCGGGACTACGGTGAACCACCCGGCCTCCGCCGCGGCTGTCGACGACGACGGGAGCATTCATGAGCAGCACGGAACCGCGATCGTCCGAGGCCCCCTCCGCCCCGCCCGGCTCCGGCACCCTCTCGGTCGCCGCGATCCTCGCCGAGGCCGCCCGGCGCACTCCGACCACGATCGCGATCCGGGTCGGTCCGCTCGCACTCGACTACGCCGCGCTCTGGGACCAGACGCGGGCCTACGCGGAAGCGCTGCGGACCCGCGGCATCGGGCCGGGCGACCGGGTGGCGCTGCTCGTGCCGAACGTGCCGGACTTCCCGCGCGGCTACTTCGCGGTCCTCGCGCTGGGAGCTGTGGTCGTCCCGGTGCACGCGCTGCTCAAGCACGACGAGATCGCCTACGTGCTCCGCGACTCCCGGAGCGGCGGCGCTGATCTGCGCCGCGCCGCTGCTGGAGGAGGGAGCGGCCGGCGCCGAGCTCGCCGGCGTCCCCGTGCTGAGCGTGATGGTCCCCGACGGCACGGAGTCCCCGTTCGCCCGCCTCGAGGACCTCGCCGCCGAGGCCGAGCCGATCGACGGGTACGCCCCGCGCTCCCCCTCCGACACCGCGACGATCCTCTACACGAGCGGCACGACCGGCCGGCCCAAGGGAGCGGAGGGGACGCACTTCGCGATCGTGTCGCAGTCGGACGTGCTGCTGATGAACACCTTCGACCTGCACCGCGGCGACGTCGTGCTCGGGGCGCTCCCGCTCTTCCACACCTTCGGGCAGGTCTGCGCCATGAACACCGCGTTCCGCACCGCCGCGACGGTCGTGCTGGTGCCGAAGTTCGACGGCGACGCCGCGCTCGAGGCGATGATCGCGCACGACTGCACCGTGTTCGAGGTGTGCCCACCATGTACGTGGCGCTGCTCGACGCGGCGACGAGGCGCCCGGACCGCCCGCCCCTGCGCTACGCCGTGTCCGGAGGTGCGGCGCTGCCCGTCGCGGTCATCGAGCGGTTCCGCGAGGTGTTCGGCGTCGAGATCTACGAGGGCTACGGGCTCACCGAGACCTCTCCCGTCGCGACCTTCAACCACGTCGGCGTTCCGCCGCGGGCGGGCACCGTCGGCACCCCGATCTGGGGAGTGGAGGTCGAGGTGGCACGGGCCCAGGTGCAGGACCGGGTGGAGCTGCTCCCGCGGGGCGAGCTCGGCGAGATCGTGATCCGCGGGCACAACCTCATGAAGGGCTACCTCGGGAACCCGCAGGCGACGGCGGAGGCCGTCGTCGACGGCTGGTTCCGCACGGGCGACCTCGGCACGAAGGACGACGAGGACTACGTGCGGATCCTGGACCGGACGAAGGACATGATCATCCGCAACGGCTACAACGTGTACCCGCGCGAGGTGGAGGAGGTGCTGATCGGGCACCCCTCCGTCGCCAACGCCGCGGTCTTCGGCGTGGCCGACGAGAAGCACGGGCAGGAGGTCGTCGCGGCCGTCGTGCTCGGACCGTCGGCGACGGCGGGCGCCGAGGAGCTGATCGCTTTCGCGAGCGAGCACCTCGCCGCCTTCAAGTTCCCGCGCCGCATCGAGTTCGTCGATGCTCTGCCGCTGGGCCTCGAGCGGGAAGGTGCTCAAGCGCGAGCTGGTGGCCCGCTACTCCTGATCGGCCTCGCGAGGGGCCGCTCCGGTCCGCGCGGCGCGCCGTGTCGCGTACCGGAAGGGCATCCCGCGGCGACCGGTGCGAGCGTCGCCCGCGAACGGGGCACGGGAGTCGTACCCCGGACGGGTGATACTGGGGCGACCTCCCCCTCCCGTTCAGGAAGTACCCGACCGTGCCCAGCTCGTTCCCGCCCCCTCTCCCCGCGATCGACGTCCGCAGGACGCGCCGCCCCGGCTCCGGAGCCCTCGGCGGCGCCGACCGCTGCGCCTGGGCTCCGTCCGGCTCACGCGGCTGCGCCCTCACTCCGCTGCAGTGGATCGGCGGAGGAGCGACCGCGTTCCTCGCGCTGGTCGGCCTGCTCTCGGGCGGCCTCTGGTCGGCGGTCCTCCTGGTCGCGCTCGTCGTGCTGATCACCGGCGTCTACGGAGTCCTGCTGCGCCGACCGACCTGGCTGGGGCTCGCGGCGCCGTCGCCGCACGTCGGGACTCGTCGCGGCCGGGGCCCTCGCCGCCCTGCTGGTCGGCTCGAGCGCGTACGGCGCCACCGCACCGGCGCCCGTCGCCCAGGAGCAGGTCGCCGCGAGCACCGCGACGCCGGCCCCCACGGCGGAGCCGACGCGGACGGCCTCACCGGCACCGACGCGCACGGCCGTCCCGACGCCGACGGTCGTCGTCACGACCGAGACCGTGACCGAGACCGCGCCGGTGCCCCGCGCCGCGCGGACGGAGGAGGACCCGACCGCCGACCAGGGCAGCAGCGTCGTGATCGCCGGCAGCGACGGGGTCCTCACCCGCACCGTCGAGATCGTGAAGCACGACGGCGTCGAGGTGTCGCGGACCCAGGTCTCCGAGGCGGTCACGACCGCTCCCGTGGACGATGTGACGCGCGTCGGAACCCGGGTGCCGCCGCCCGCTCCGGCGCCGGCTGCCGCTGCGGCGTCGGGCTGCGACTCCAACTACACCGGGGACTGCGTCCCCATCGACTCCGACGTCGACTGCGCCGCCGGATCCGGCAACGGCCCCTCCTACGTGCGCGGGCCGGTGACGGTCGTGGGCTCCGGACATCTACGACCTCGACCGCGACGGGGACGGCATCGCCTGCGACTGACTCCGCGCGAGATGCCGGTCCCGTGCGCGGCCCGCGCCGCGCGTACCGGACCGGCATCTCGCGGCGCTTCCCCGGCGCGTCAGCCGAGCAGCGACCAGACGACGGAGGCGAGCACGGCGCCCGCGGCGGCCCCCGCCAGCACCTGCGCCGGCGTGTGCGCCGCGAGCCGGACGCGCGACCATCCGGTCCAGAGCACGACCGGCACCGAGAGCAGCAGCGACCAGGGCCCGTAGGCGATCAGCACCACGACCGCGCAGGTCGCCACGACCGCGGCGTGCCCGGAGAGCTTCCACATGAGGTTCACCAGGCCGACCGCCACGACGACCGCCACCGTCACGAGACCGAAGGTCGTCACGGCCGCCGGAGCGCCGAACGCGGCGAGCAGCACGAGGCCGACGACGATCGAGACCAGCGCGAGAGCGATCGGGAGCGCGCGCTCGCGCCGCTCCGGCACGTGGTGGTCGCCCCGGATCCGCCCCGAGCGCATCAGCAGCCGGATCGCGAGGTAGGGCAGCACCCCGACGAACAGCGCCGCGAGAGCACCCCAGGCGATCCCGAGCAGCGGCGGATCGGCGACCCGGGCTCCGGCCACGATCGGCACCACCACGGCGAGGACCGCGGGCGAGAACGCCTCGGTCGCGAACCGCGCCGCCGTGACGCTCCGCGAGGCGCCGGGACCGGGGCGGTCACGGCGCCGCGCGCCTCACAGCTTCTCGATCGGCGCGACCTTGATCAGCAGCTTCTTGGCGCCCACCGCGTCGAACAGCACGTGCGCGACGCGCTTGGTGCCCTCTCCGGTCACCGCGTTCACCCGGCCCTCGCCGAAATCGGTGTGCCGGATGCGGTCGCCCGCGATCAGCTCGAGGTCGCCGTTGTCGCGGACCATGCCGGTGATGCGGTTCGGGAACTCCGCCTTGGCCTTGGGAGCCGCCGCGAGCGCCTCGCGGAACTCGGTGTTCGAGCGCGAGCGGCCGAAGCCCGGGCGCTGGGCGTTCAGCGCGCGCGGCTGAGTGCCTCCGCGCGACGTCGCCGCCCCCGGCGACTGGCGCCACTCGATGAGCTCCCCGGGGATCTCCTGGAGGAAGCGGCTGGGCATCGCGACCGACGTCTCGCCGTACTGCGCACGCGTCATCGCGAGCGACAGGTAGAGCCGCTTGCGGGCGCGGGTGATGCCCACGTAGAAGAGCCGCCGCTCCTCGGCCGGACCGCCCGGCTCGTTCGCGGAGATGCGGTGCGGGAGGAGGTCCTCCTCGATGCTCCGTGAGGAACACCGCGTCGTACTCGAGGCCCTTCGCGGTGTGGAGGGTCATCAGCGAGACCGTGCCGGAGTCGTCCTCGAGGTCGTCCGCCGCGGCGACGAGCGACACCTCGGTGAGGAAGTCCACCAGTCCGCCGTCGGGGTTGTTGCGCGCGAACTCCTTGGTCACGGCGATGAGCTCGTCGACGTTCTCGGCCCGCGCCTCGTCCTGGGGATCGCGGCTGGCGCGCAGCATGTCGAGGTAGCCGCTGCGGGTCAGCAGCGCTGTCAGCACCTCGTGCACCTTCGCCTCCCCCTCGGGACGGCCGGGGTCGAGCATCATCGCGCACTCGTCGAGCAGCGTCGCCAGGTCGACGATGGCCTTGGTGACCTTCGGCCCCATGCCCAGCGAGCCCGCGTTGCGCATCGACTCGCGGAGCGTGACGCCGTTGGTGTCGGCGAACGACTGCAGCTGCGCCTCCGTCGCCGGGCCGATGCCGCGCTTGGGGGTGTTCATGATCCGCCGCAGCGCGAGCACATCGGCGGGGTTCGCCACGGTGATGAGGTACGCGAGCGCGTCCTTGATCTCGGCCCGCTCGTAGAACTTCGTGCCGCCGAGGATCCGGTACGGCAGCGCCGAGCGGATGAAGATCTCCTCCAGCGCGCGGGTCTGCGCGTTCGTGCGGTAGAACACGGCGATCTCGTCGTAGCCCGTGCCCGCGGCGTGCAGCCGGGCGATCTCGTCGACCACGAACTGCGCCTCGTCGTGCCCGGAGTAGCCCGTGTAGCCGATGATCTTCTCGCCGTCGCCGCTGGAGGACCAGAGGTTCTTGGCACGGCGGTCGAAGTTGTTCGAGGATGACCGCGTTGGCCGCCGAGAGGATGTTCTGGGTCGAGCGGTAGTTCTGCTCGAGCAGGATCACCCGGCAGCCCGGGAAGTCGCGCTCGAACTCGACGATGTTGCGGATGTCGGCGCCGCGGAACGCGTAGATCGACTGGTCGGAGTCGCCGACGACCGTCAGGGAGGCGCCGGGGATCGACCCGTCGGCCGTGACCGGGCCGCGGTACGGGCGGTCGAACTGCGCCGCGTCGATCGTCGCCCGCGGCACCGGCCGGGTCAGCTCGTGGATCAGCGAGTACTCTGCGCGTGGTTCGTGTCCTGGTACTCGTCGACCAGCACGTGGCGGAAGCGCCGCTGGTACTTGGCCGCCACGTGCGGGAAGGCGCGGAAGAGGTACACGGTCTGCGCGATGAGATCGTCGAAGTCGAAGGCGTTGGCAGCTCTCGAGGGCCCGCGAGTACGCGCGGAACACCTGGAGGAACATCTCCTCGTTCGGGTCGCTCATGTTGGCGGTGCGGGCGTAGGAGTCGACGTCCGCGAGCTCGTTCTTGAGCTTCGAGATCTTCGACGACGCGCTCGCGACGGTGATGCCGAGGGAGTCGGCCTCGAGGTCCTTCACGATCCTCTTCAGCAGTGCGCGCTGATCGCCGGAGTCGTAGATGGTGAAGGAGGAGGTCATGCCGAAGTTCTCGGCCTCGCGGCGCAGGATCCGCACGCAGGCCGAGTGGAAGGTCGAGATCCACATCCCCTCGGCGCTCTGCCCGACGAGCTTCTCGACGCGCTCGCGCATCTCGGCCGCCGCCTTGTTGGTGAACGTGATGGCGAGGATCTGGCTCCGGCCAGGCCTCGCCGTTGCCGAGGAGGCTCGCGATGCGGCGCGTGAGCACGCTGGTCTTGCCGGAGCCGGCGCCGGCGACGATGAGCAGCGCGTCGCCGCGGTACTCGACCGCCTCGCGCTGCTGCGGGTTCAGGCCGGCGACGAGCTTCTCGTGCGCCGGGTCGCTGAAGGAGGCGCCGTCGCCGGGGGCGCCGACGATGACCGGGGTGGCGCGGGAATCGCTCGGATCGAAGAGGAGGCTCATGTCCCTCCGAGTGTAGATCGACCCTCCGACACGGGGAGCCGGGTCAGGCCGCTCGGGGCCGAGCCGCGGACGCCGTCAGCGAACCGCCCACGTCGAGGCCGCGCCAGGCGAGCGCGAAGCCCACGAGCGCGATCGTCGAGGTCGACACCGCGAGCAGCTGCTGCAGCGCGAACGCGGTCAGATCCTTCGTGTCGTCCGGGTAGTACTGGATGCCCTGCACGGCGAGTCCGGCGAGCACGAGCACCACGACGACCGAGCAGACGACCAGCAGCCTGTTCACGTTCCTGCGCGGAGTGCGGCGCGGGGCCCGGCCCAGCTGGGCGCGGGTCGAGAGCCAGGCGCAGGCGAGGGAGGCGGAGGCCAGCGCGACGAGGTCGGCGCCGAGCACGTCGCTCGCCCGGTGCCACGACGCCGCCATGGTCAGGTTGCCGACCAGGACCACCACGGCGCCGCCGAGCAGGAGCACGACGGTGCGACCGCGGGCGGGCAGCACCATCGCCAGGGCGAAGACGACCGAGACCGCGGCCGCGGTGTGACCGCTCGGGAAGCTGCCGCCGGTGTACCAGGCGTCGGTCTCGACGAGCAGCGGGCGCTCGAGGACCACGTTCTTGAGCAGCTGCGTCAGTCCGGCGGTCAGCACGATCGACCCGACGGAGGCGAGCGCGAGGGCCGGTCGGCGCCGGATCAGCGCGATCGACGCCGCCAGCAGGGCCCCGCCGATCATCGAGACCGGAGTGATGTCGGCCAGAGTGCCCGCGGCCGTCCCCGTCGCCCGGCCGAGGGCCAGGCCGGCTCCGCGCAGGCCGGAGTTCTCGGCGGCCTGGCCCTGCGGCGTGAGCACGGCGAGCCAGTAGACCAGAGCCACCCCGAGCGCGGCGAGCACCGCGGAGGTGATCCAGCGGCGGGTGATGCGGGCGCGGGTCGACACGGGGTTCCTCCTCTCGAGGGGGCGGGGCGGGGCGCGGCGAGGGGGCCGCGCAGAGGGCTTCCGATGATGGCAGCGAACACTCCCGGTCGCCTCCATCCGCGCCGGGAGGTCGCTGATCCGGATCAGCGGGCGGCGACGACCTCGAGTGCGAGATCGGGGTGGTCCGCGAACACGCCGTCCAGACCGGTCGCGAGGATCATCCGGAACTCGTCCTGCCAGGCCCCGAAGGCGGCCGGCTCCTTGCCCCGGCGGTGCACCTTCCTCGAGGAACCGGTTCTCGGGGCGGAGGGTCCAGGTGTAGACCTCGAGTCCCACGGCGTGCGCGTGCTCGACCAGCGAGTTCGGCCCCGTCGCACGCCCCGCGGCGTCGCGGGCGAACAGCATGCTCTTGTCCACGCTGACCCCGTCGACCGTGCCGGCGAGGTTGCGCAGTCCGGACGGGGTCACGAAGTCGGCGTAGGGAGTGGCGCGGGCACCGTGCGCCGCGACGAGGTCGGGCGCCGCTCCCCGCGACTCGATCAGGAACACGCGCTTGGTGCCGACGCCGCGCACGCCGAGCCGCTCGAGCACCGTCTTCTCGAAGCTCTCGATGGTCAGCCTCGGGTCGCGGGGGCCCCAGCCGGCAGCGGCGAGCTCCTGCTCGAGCAGCACGTCCAGCGGCAGCCCGATCGAGTCGAAGTAGTCGGCGTGCTTGATCTCGGCGACGAGCCCGGGAGGAGCGCCCGGCGCGTCCTCGCCCGCCCGGTCGAGCAGGGCGAGCAGGTCCGAGAGCGCAGCAGCGGGAACTGGCCGTCGAAGGTGGCGCTCGAAGGGGCGGACGGCGGGCAGCGCGCTCCCTGGCCCGCAGCTGGGAGAGCTCGGGCCAGGTGAAGTCCTCGGTGAACCAGCCCGTGACGTCCTTCCCCTCGAGCCGCTTGGTCGTCCGGCGGTCGGCGAATTCCGGTCGGCGCTCGATGTCGGTGGTGCCCGAAGATCTCGTTCTCGTGCCGCAGGACCAGCACGCCGTCGCGGGTGGCGACGAGGTCGGGCTCGACGGCGTCGGCGCCGAGGGCGACGGCGAGATCGTAGGCGGAGCGGGTGTGCTCGGGGCGGTAGCCGCTCGCGCCGCGGTGGCCGATGACGAGTGGAGCGGAGCGGTCGGGCATGCGGCGATCCTACGGGCGAGGACTCGGTTCGCTCGGGGGGAACAACCAGACTCTGAGAGCTGTTCTCAGATACTGTGGTCACATCGTCGGAGTCCTCTCCGAGGACCCGGCGGCACCACAGCATCCCGACCACCGCGACTCAGCTCCGTTGCTCCACCGGACACCAGCGCACCTGAGAGAAGAGGAACCATGGCAAGCAGCAATCCGGCCTTCGGGCGTCCGGAGTTCAGCAACCGCGGCTACGCCGGCCGCGTGCAGGACCTCCCCGACGTCTCGTCCGACACGCTCGACCAGATGTACAACCGTCCGGCCGCGAGCTCCACGGAGACCGACCGGATGACCGTCGAGGACACCCTCGCGAAGACGGCTCTCGCCTTCGTCGTGCTCCTGGCGGGCGCGGCTGTCGGCTGGTTCGTCCCGGGGCTCATGCTCCCGGCCGTGATCGTCGCGCTGGTCCTCGGCATCGTCAACGCCTTCAAGAAGGTCCCGAGCCCCGCTCTGATCCTCGGCTACGCCGCCACTCCAGGGCGTCGCGGTGGGTGCGATCTCGGGCATCTTCGAGAACGTCTACGAGGGCGCGGTCGTCCAGGCCCTCCTCGCGACCGTCATCGTGATCGGCGTCACCCTGGCGCTGTTCATGAACGGCAAGATCCGCACCTCGCCGAAGCTGAACAAGATCTTCTTCATCGGCATGATCAGCTACGCGGTCTTCTCGCTCGTGAACCTCGGTCTCGGCCTCTTCGGCGTCGGCGGCGGCTTCGGTCTGCGCACCGGCTTCATCGGCATCGTGATCGGCCTCATCGCGATCGCGCTGGCCACCTACTCGCTCGTGATGGACTTCGAGTTCATCCAGCAGGGCGTGCGCAACCGCGCCCCGCGCATCTACGGCTGGACGGGCGCCTACGGCATCCTCGTCACGGTCGTCTGGATGTACCTCGGGATCCTGCGACTCGTCGCGATCTTCCGCGAGTAGCCCTCGCACCGCTCACGCCGTCGGGCGCTCGACCTCCGGGGTCGGGCGCCCGTCGTCGTTCCGGGGTGCTGGCCCCCCGTCCAGGCCGCCTGGCAGCATGGATCCGTGACCGCCTCCTCCTCCGCATCGTCGGCCTCGGCGTCGCCCGCGGGATCGCCGTGCTCGGGATGTTCGCCGCTCATCTCGCCCCGGTGACCGAGGAGATGATCTGGAACGGCCGCAGCTCGGTCCTCTTCGCGGTCCTCGCGGGGGTGTCGATCGGGCTGATGACCGGCGGCGCACGCCGCTCCGAGCGCCCCGGGCGCGACACCGGGTCGATCCTCCTCCGGGGGCTCTACCTGCTCGCCCTGGGCGTCGCGCTGACCCTGCTCGGGACGCCGATCGCCGTGATCCTGCCGCACTACGGCCTGATGTTCGCCCTCGCCGCCCTGGTCCTCTTCCTCCCCCGGGCACTGCTCGCCGTGCTGGTCGTCGCGTTCGCCGTCCTGGGTCCCGTGATCGTCGACGACCTCGTCGGAACGGGCGGAGCCTGGCTGCGGACGCTGCCGCCGGATACCGCCCTGCTCGCGGAGCAGCCCCTCCTCTGGCTGACGCAGTACTACCCGGTGCCGTCCTGGCTGGCCTACATCGTCCTCGGCCTCCTCGTCGCCCGGTGCGACATCCGCTCGGCGACCACGCAGCGCTGGCTGGTCATCGGCGGAGCGGTCTCCCTCGTCATCGGCTACGGCGGCGGCATGGCGATCGGCGGCGCCGAGAGCGTCGAGGCCCACGCGAGCACCACCGCCGAGCTGGTCGGTGCGGGCGGAGTCGCGGCCGTCGCCATCGGCTTCCTCACCGCTCTGGGGCAGCGCTCGGCGCTTTCCGGCGGCTCTCCGCTCCGCTCGCCGCAGTGGGGGGCATGCCTCTGACGATCTACTCCCTGCAGCTGGTGGCGCTGGCGGTCTACCTGGTCCCCTACGAGCCCTTCGACTTCGACGCCTGGCGCAGCTGGACCCTCCTGCTGGCCTTCGTGCTCGGCTCGATCGCCTTCGCGATGCTCTGGCGCCGGTTCGTCGGTCAGGGCCCGCTCGAGTGGCTGCTGTCGCGCGCGTCGCTGCGCCCCTCAGCCGGGGTCCGCACTCCGGCGCTGAGCTAAGTGGACCGATGATCACGCGACGCGAGGCCGCCCAGCGCCTCGACATCCCCCTCGAGATGGCGGCCCGCCACGGTCTCGGCGCCCGTCTCACCGAGGAGGAGTTCGCCGCTCTCGAGCAGGATCCGCCGCCCTGGCTCGTCCAGTCGCGCGAGAACCGCACCGGCAAGCGGCCGGTGTGGGTGACCCTCGACTGCGCGATCTGCGGCCGCTCCGAGGCCGCACGGCCCAGAAGTGGTGGCCCGACTTCACGTTCCTCGTCTGCGAGGACCACTCCCCGGACGAGTGGCCGAACCACCCCGAGGGCCACCGCCGCGACGAGTACGACGGCATCGGCACGCGCTTCGTCGGCGTCGTCGACAGCTCCGTCTGACCTTCCCCGCAAACGCCGAACGGGCCCCCTGAGGAGCCGTTCGATCACAGTGACGCGAGAGGCGTCCACTCCCATTCGATGGTGCCCAGGGGCTTGGACGTGACGTCGAGCACGACGCGGTTCACTCTCGGCGACCTCGTTGGTGATGCGGTTCGAGATGCGCGCCAGCAGGTCGTAGGGCAGGCGCGTCCAGTCGGCCGTCATGGCGTCCTCCGAGGAGACGGGGCGCAGCACGATCGGGTGGCCGTAGGTGCGGCCGTCGCCCTGCACGCCGACGGAGCGGACGTCGGCGAGCAGCACGACCAGGCACTGCCAGATCTCGGCGTCGAGGCCGGCTGCGGTGAGCTCGGCGCGGACGATCGCGTCGGCCTCCTGGAGCAGGTCGAGCCGCTCCTGGGTGACCTCGCCGACGATGCGGATGCCGAGCCCCGGGCCGGGGAACGGCTGGCGGCCCACGATGACCTCGGGCAGGCCGAGCTCGCGGCCGATGGCGCGGACCTCGTCCTTGAAGAGGGTGCGCAGGGGCTCCACCAGGGTGAACTGCAGATCCTCGGGCAGGCCGCCCACGTTGTGGTGCGACTTGATGTTCGCGGTTCCGGTGCCGCCGCCCGACTCCACCACGTCGGGGTAGAGCGTGCCCTGCACCAGGAAGTCGATCGACGCACCCTCGCCCTGCGCCTCGAGGACGAGCGCCTCCGCCGCGGCCTCGAAGGTGCGGATGAACTCGCGGCCGATAATCTTGCGCTTCTGCTCGGGGTCGCTGACACCGGCGAGCGCGTCGAGGAACTGCTCGCGGACGTCGACGGTGACCAGGCGGACACCGGTCGCGGCCACGTAGTCCTCCTCGACCTGGCGGCGCTCGTCCTTGCGGAGCAGTCCGTGGTCGACGAAGACGCGGGTCAGCTGGTCGCCCACCGCGCGGTGCACGATCGCGGCGGCCACGGCCGGGTCACTCCTCGGAGAGGCCGCAGATGACCCGGCCGGAGCCGACCTGCTCGCGGATCAGGGCGACCTGGTCCTCGATGACGTTGGAGGAGTTCCAGTCGTTCGGGATGCCGGCGGCGCGGTGCAGGAAGTTCTCGATGACGGCCTGGCCGTGCGTCGAGTGCTTCACCTCGGGGTGCCACTGCACGCCGTAGAGGCGACGCGCATCGCTGCCGAAGGCGGCGACCGGGGTCGACGAGGTGGAGGCGAGGACGTCGAAGCCCTCCGGCGCCTTGGCGACCGAGTCGCCGTGGCTCATCCAGACCGTCTGGTCGGCGGGCTGCTCGCCGAGGAGCACGCCGCCGTCCGCGAAGATCGCGGCGTCGGTCGCCCCGTACTCGCGGAGGCCGGTGTTCGCGACCTCTCCGCCGAGGGCCTTCGCCATGACCTGGAAGCCGTAGCAGATGCCCAGCACGGGGATGCCGAGGTCGAAGATCGCGGGGTCGAGCTGCGGCGCCCCCTCCTCGTACACGCTGGAGGGGCCACCGGACAGGATGATCCCGACCGGCGACTTCGCCGCGATCTCGGCCGCCGTGGCGTTCGAGGGCACGATCTCGGAGTAGACGTTGGCCTCGCGCACTCGACGGGCGATCAGCTGCGCGTACTGCGCGCCGAAGTCGACGACGAGGACGGGCTGCGCGGACAGCTGAGGGTCGGCTGCGGGCTGGACTGCTGCTCGCTAATGGGGGGCCTCCACGGAGTCGGTCGGGGCTTTCGGATCGGTGCCGGCGGTGCGGCGCGCGAGGTACTGCTCGACCTCGCGCGCGATGCGCCCCTCGACGAAGAAGGAGAGCGTCGGGATCACGCCGCCGAGCGCGATGAGCACGAAGCGGCTGAACGGCCACCGCATCAGGCTCCACAGGCGGAAGTCGGCGAAGAGGTACACGACGTAGAACCAGCCGTGGGCGATGAGGATCCCGGTCGAGAGGTTCGCTCCCGTGCCGCTGGACTCGTATTCGCCGCCCGGCACCTCGTACATCGGCGCGAGGTTCAGCACGCCCTGCTGCCCGAAGGCGAACAGCTCGAGGTGGAACACGTACTTCAGGAGCATCTCCGCGCAGAGCAGGAGCAGCATCACGCCCGTGATGATCGAGGTCACCCGGTAGAAGCGCAGAGCGCTCCGGATCGCAGGGAACTGCGCGGGCTTGGGCTCGAGGGGCATGGGGTCCAGTTTACGGTGCGGCCGAGGGGCGGAGGCGCGCTGCGCCTCCTCGGCGTCGAGCGCCTCCTCGATCTCCCTCTCCCACGCGTCGCGCACGAGGCGGTACCAGAGGTAGAGGGCGAATCCCGCGAAGACGACCCACTCGACGGCGTAGAAGACGTTGAGCCAGTTGAGCGAGAGGTCCTGCTGACGGGCCGGGGAGTCGATCGCCTCGAGGCCGCCGATCGGCTCGTCGACGACGACGTAGCCCTGGTAGACGTCGGCCGGTGGATCGGGCCAGCGGTTGATCAGCGCGGGGATCGAGAGCGCGGTGAGGGTGAGCGGATCCGCACCCTCCTCCGGCGCCTCGGCCGCCTCGTTCGCCACGAGGCGCCCGGTGTACTGCGTCGGCGCCGACTCCTCGCCGGAGTCGAGGCGCTCGGCCACGGCGCGGGCGCGATCCTCGTCGGCCGTCCAGCCGTAGGCCACGACGAGGTCCGCGGTGCTCGTGCGAGTGCGGGCGAAGACCCACCAGCCGGGCTCCCCCGCGTTCAAGCGCCCGCCGATGACCTCGGCGCCGCCGGGCACGAGGACGGACTCGGCCTCGACGCGCTGACCGTCCGCCTCCGCCGTGATCGGGGCGGAGGGGCAGCCGCCCGGTCCAGGGGGACGATCGTCTCGGAGAGGCCGTCATCCGGCTCGGCCGCCTCGATGGCGCGGCCCACCTGCCACTGCCCGAGTGCGGCGAAGAGCCCCGCGATCACCAGAGCGAGCACCAGGGCGCCGATCCAGCGCGGGCGGCGGGCCACCTGCCAGACGGTGCTCTGCGTCATTCGTTCCTCGCTCGTGCCGGATCCGCTCGTTCCGCGCGGTGCGGACCGCCGGGTGGACCCGACGAGCCTAGCCCGTCCGCGTGGGAGCTCCCCGGGATCAGTAGTCGGGCTCGACGGACCTGCGCGGCCGGTCGGTCTCCGCACCGTCGGACTGCTGCATCGCCTGGTCGATCAGAGCCTGGCGCATCGGATCCGGGAACTCGTCGTCCAGCTCGTCGCGCTCGCGGCCGCGGCCGGGCGGGACCTCGACCGGTCCGGTCGCGGCGGGCGCGGTCCGCGTCGGCCCGGTCCGCACCGGCTCCTGATCGTCGGACATCGCGGCCTCGACCAGCGCGAACTCCTCCTCGGCGAGCGCGCCCTGCTCCGCCACCGCTCGGCGCGGTCGGTGGCGCCGATCCGAGAGGAACTGCCCGATGATCTCGGACCTCGACGCGAGGATCGGGCCGATGATCGCCATGATCAGGACGTAGAGACCGGCGAAGGGCTGGATCCGATCGTCGAGACCGGCCGACAGCGACAGCGTCGCGAGGATGAGGGCGAACTCGCCGCGGTTGTGCAGGATGAACGCCGCGTTGAGTCCCGCCCTCGGGCCGAGCTTGTTCAGCCACGCCACGAACTGGCCGGCGCCGAGGTTCAGCACGATGGTCATCAGGGCCGCAGCGAGGACGGGAACGACGACCTCCGGGAAGGCGCTCGGGTCCAGCCCCAGGCCGAAGTTGACGAAGAAGAAGGCACCGAAGACGTCGCGGAGCGGGATGGCGATGTGCTCGACCCTCGCCCGGTAGCGGGTGGCGCCGATGACCAGTCCGATCAGGAACGCTCCGATGGCGTCCGTCACTCCGAGGACCTCGCCGATGCCGCCGAACAGCAGCGCGAGACCGAAGAAGAGGATGGTGAACAGCTCGTCGTCGCGGGTGCGGAACAGCCGCGACACCACCTTGCCGCCCCAGCGGGCGATCGAGAACATGACGACGAGGAACGCGAACGCGATCAGCAGCTTCAGGATCACCGGCCACGGCTCGGTCTCGCCCGAGAGCACGACCGAGACGATGGCCAGGTAGATCGCGATGAAGATGTCCTCGACGACCGTCACACCCAGGATCATCGGCGTCTCGGGGTTCGCGAGGCGCTTGAGCTCGATCAGGAGCTTGGTGACGATCGCGCTCGAACTGGTGGCCGTGATGCCGGCGACGATCAGAGCCTCCTGGCTCCCCCAGCCCAGCAGGAAGCCGAAGCCCAGGCCAACGGCCATGTTGACGCCGATGTAGGTGCCGCCCGAGAGGATGAGCCGGCCCGCGTTGCCGAAGAACTCGTCCTGGTCGAACTCGAGCCCGAGGTTGAAGGAGCAGGATCAGGCCGAAGACGGCCGTCAGCTCGATGTAGGTCGACTCGAACTCGAGCGGGAACCAGTGGAAGTTCGGGCTCGCGAGGAGTCCGACGACCATGTAGATGGGGATCGCCGGGAGGCCGATGGTCCTCCCGAGGCGTCCGAGCACGTAGGCGACGACGAACAGGATCCCGAGGACGATGAGGTCTTCACCGTGGTGCATCCTCAGGCTCCGGGTGCGTCGGCCGTCTTGGGGAAGGCGCCCGAGCGGAAGAAGGCGAACGCCTTGGCGACCTTCCTCGGGACTGCCGGCCACGACGAGCGTGTCGCCGGGGAAGACGCGGAAGTCGGGCGCGGGCGCAGGGTTGGCCGCATCCCCGCGGACCACGGCGACGACGGTCAGGCCGACGATGCCGCGGTCGGCGGGCTTGCCGAGCTGCTGGCCCGCGATGTGGTCGTCGTAGTCGACGGTGAACCAGTCGATCGAGAGGCCGGGGATCTGATCGAGCGCGGTGAGCGACTCGGTGATCTGCGTGCCGCCGAGCAGCTCCGCGAGTGTGTGCGCCTCGTCGTCGCTCAGGCGGAGGGAGACCTTCGCGCCGTCCTGATCGCCCTCGGCGAAGGTGATGAGGTCGCTGTGCCCCGAGCGGTGGGCGATGACGCCGACCTTCCCGCCGTCGGCGGTGAGGAAGGTGTGCAGCACTCCGACACCGGGCAGCTTGACCCTGCGGACCTCGACCATGCGTGCTCCATCCGCGCCCTGCGGCGCTCCTGACTCGGATGCCTCCAGCTTAGGCGCGCCTCCGGCCGCCCCTTCCCCGCGTTCGCCCGCGGAGGAACGCCGGGGCCGTCCCTCTGCTGAGGGAACCCCGGACCGTCGAGGGAACCAGTCCTTACGGGCTCCCTCGACGGTTCGGGAGGCCCTCGCGGCACAGGGCCCGAAGGGCTCTCCACAGACCAGGGCGGACCGGCACCGATGGAGGAGAACGCGGGCCAGGGTCGAGGGCATGAGTGCGGTGGAGCCTCCGGGACGGAGCGTGCGGGCAGTCGGACGCGTTCGTGCGTCTGCGCAGGGGCGTGTACGCGGAAGCGGACGCGCGGGCGCGGGCCTCGATCGACGAGAGGCAGCGGGCGCGCATCGACGCGGTCGCGGCGACGTGGTCGTCGCCTTCTTCCTCCGGGAATCGGCCGCGGCGGTGTGGGGCCTCCCCCTGGTCGAGCCGCTCGCCACGGTCGTCCACGTCGAAGGAGCGACCGACGTCGGCAGCCGGACTCGGAACGGCGTGGCCGAGCACCGGAGCGCGCGCTTCCCGACCCTCGCGGTCGTCGACGGCCTCGCCGTCTCGGATCTCGCGCAGACCGTGTTCGATCTCGCACGGTTCTCGTCCTTCCGTCGCGCCGTCGTCGCGGCCGACCACGCCCTGCGCCTCGTCGACGGCGACGGCCGACCCCTCCTCCGGCGCGAGGAGCTCCTGAGCGGCACGCGGATCTGCCGCCGGCTCGGGCCGGACGGCGAGCGCCGCGGTCATCGCGTTCGCGGACCCGCCTCCGAGACACCGCTCGAGTCGATCAGCCGCGTGGCGATGCACGTGGGCGGGCTGCTCGCGCCGGTGCTGCAGCACCCGGTCCACGACGCCGAGGGGCGGGCCGGAGTGGTGGACTTCTTCTTCGACGAGGTGGCGGTGGTCGGAGAGGCGGACGGCGATCAGCGAGTACGCCGATCCGGCATTCCTGAAGGGGCGCACACCCGAGGAGGTCCTGCTCGCCGAGAAGCGCCGAGGAGGACCGCATCCGCTCGTGCGTGCGCGGCCGCCCGCTGGTCGTGGCGCGACGCCTGCGACGTCCGCCCCCTGCTCGTCCGCCTGGCCCGCGCCGGGGTCAGACGCATCGAGGGAACCCCGAACGGCCGGGGGAACCAGCCGGCGCGGGCTCCCTCGACGGTCCGGGGATTCCCTCGGAGCGGGGGCGGAGGGTCAGCTGGGCTGGTAGGGGGCGACGACGACCTCGACGCGCTGGAACCCCATGAGGTCCGGGTAGCCGGTGGTCGCCATCGAGCGGCGGAGGGCGCCGATCAGGTTCGCGGTGCCGTCGGCTCCGGTCGCGGGGCCGTAGAGGACCTGCTCCAGGGTCCCGACCGTGCCGACCTGCACGCGGCGGCCGCGCGGGAGCTGCGGGTGGTGCGCCTCCTGGCCCAGTGCCAGCCGCCGCCGGGGGCGTCGGTCGCGCGGGCGAGGGCGGAGCCGAGCATGACGGCGTCGGCGCCGACCGCCACGGCCTTCACGATGTCGCCGGAGGTGCCGAGGCCGCCGTCCGCGATGACGTGCACGTAGCGTCCGCCCGACTCGTCGAGGTAGTCGCGGCGAGCGCCGGCGACGTCGGCCACCGCGGTCGCCATGGGCGCCTGGATGCCGAGGGTCGCGCGCGTCGTCGACGCCGCTCCCCCGCCGAAGCCGACGAGGAACGCCCGCCGCGCCCGTGCGCATGAGGTGCAGCGCCGCGGTGTAGGTCGAGGCCCCGCCGACGATGACGGGGACGTCGAGCTCGTAGATGAACTGCTTGAGGTTCAGCGGCTCGGTGCCGCGCGAGACGTGCTCGGCCGAGACCGTGGTGCCGCGGATGACGAACAGGTCGACTCCCGCGTCGACGACGGTCTGGTAGAGCTCCGCGGTGCGCTGCGGCGAGCGCACCGGCGACGGTGACGCCCGCGGCGCGGATCTCGGCCAGACGGGCGGTCACGAGCTCGGGCTTGATCGGCTCGGAGTAGATCTCCTGCATGCGCTCGGTCGCCCGCTCGGCGGGGAGCTCGCGGATCTCGGCGAGCAGCGGCTCCGGGTCGTACCGCGTCCAGGGCCCTCGAGGTCGAGCACGCCGAGAGCGCCCAGGCGCCCGAGCGTGATCGCCGTGGCCGGCGACACGACGGAGTCCATCGGAGCCGCCAGGATCGGCGTCCGGAACCGGTACGCGTCGATCGTCCAGTCGACCGAGACCACCTCGGGGTCGCGGGTGCGGCGGCTCGGCACGACCGCGATGTCGTCGAAGGCGTACGCGCGGCGAGCGCGCTTGGCGCGCCCGATCTCGATCTCAGTCACGGAGCGAGTTTAGCCGTGCGCTCCCGCCGGGCTCGTCGCCCGACCTCCGGCGCAGCCGCGGCGGGGCCCGCCCGCTCGCTCTGCCCCCTCCCCTCTCGGCGCAGCCGCGGCGGGCGCAGCCGCTCGGCGCTGCCCCACTCACTCCGGCGCAGCCGCGGCGGCGCCTCGCGCCGCTCGCGCTGCGCCGCACGATTCCGCCCCGCAGAACCGCCGCCGACTCCCGGAACGGGGTCGACGGCGGATCGGGATGGCGGCCCCTCCGGTGTGGTGGGCGTATGGGCCGCAGGCCCATCGAGGCAGAGGGGCCGCCATCGCGATCCGACGTCGACCCGCCCCACCAGCAGCACTCAGCGAAGCCGGTAGTTCGGAGCCTCCACCGCCATCTGCACATCGTGCGGGTGCGACTCGCTTCAGCCCCGCCGCCGTGATGCACGAGGACGAACTTGCCGCGCTCGCCCGAGCTCGGTGATGGTGCGCGCTCCCACGTAGAACATCGACTGGCGTAGACCTCCGGCGAGCTGGTAGGCCACGTTGGCGAGCCGCGGACCGCGGTAGGGCACCTGGCCCTCGATGCCCTCGGCGATGAGCTTGTCGTCGGTGGGGACATCGGACTGGAAGTAGCGGTCCTTCGAGTAGGAGGTAGCGCTCGCCGCGGGTCCAGGCAGGGCGCCGAGGGAGCCCATGCCGCGGTAGGTCTTGAACTGCTTGCCGTTCTGGAAGACGAGGTCGCCGGGGCTCTCCTCGCAGCCGGCCAGCAGGGAGCCGAGCATGACGGTGTCGGCGCCGGCGACGAGCGCGTTGGCGATGTCGCCCGAGTACCTGCGATCCGCCGTCCGCGATGACGGGCACGCCCGATTCGCGGGCGGCGAGGGACGCCTCGTACACGGCGGTGACCTGCGGCACGCCGACGCCGGCGACGACGCGGGTGGTGCAGACGGATCCGGGGCCGACTCCGACCTTGATCGCGTCGGCACCCGCGTCGACGAGCGCCTGGGCGTGCCGGAGCGGGTGGCGACGCTGCCGCCGATGACGTCGGCTTCCGCGAAGGCGGTGTCGGACTTCAGCCGGCGGATGATGTCGAGCACGCCGGCCGAGTCGCCGTTGGCGGTGTCGACGACGATGACGTCCACCTCCGGCGTCGAGGAGCGCCGCGCGCTGCCGCGTCGCCGAAGAAGCCGATGGCCGCGCCCACGCGCAGTCGCCCCGCGTCGTCCTTGGTGGCGTTGGGGTACTGCTCCGACTTGTCGAAGTCCTTGACCGTGATGAGCCCGGCGAGCTTGCCCTGCTCGTCGACCAGGGGCAGCTTCTCGATCTTGTGCTGCGCGAAGAGGGCGATGACCCTCGCTTGCCGGGGATGCCGACGCTGCGGCCGGTGATTGAGACCGAGAGCTGGTCATCACGTCGCGCACGAGGGTCGAGGCCTTCTCGAACGGCGAGACGTAGAAGCGCATGTCCCGGTTGGTGATGATGCCCACGAGGACACCGGAGGAGGTCGACGACCGGGAGTCCCGCCGATGCGGTACTTCGCCCGCAGAGGCTCGTCCACCGGGCGACGGATGCGCGTCCGGAGTGGTGGTGACGGGGCTGGAGACCATGCCGGACTCGCTGCGCTTGACCCGGTCGACCTGGTCGGCCTGGTCGGCGATGGAGAGGTTGCGGTGCAGGACGCCGGAGGCCTCCCTGGCGGGCCATGGCGATCGCCATCCGCGCCTCGGTCACCGTGGCCCTGGCGGCAGCCGCGACAGCAGCGGTGTCGCGACGGAGATGCGCTTGGTCAGCCGGGAGGTGGTGTCGGCCTCTGCTTCGGGATGACGGCGTCGGTGTGCCCCGGCAGGAGCATGACGTCGTCGTAGGTGAGTCCGAGGAACTCGAAGGGATCCGGCTGGTCCATCAATGCCCCTTTAACCGGTCGCGGAAGCGGGTGCCCGGGCGGAGGAGGGCATCCGGTCCCGGGGAGCGCGATGCTCAATCTTAAGCGCGCCGCCGGGGCGCGCTCTCATTCCGAGCGGAGACGCGCTGTCACCCGTTCGAGACCGCTGGAGCGCTCTCCGCCCCTCATAATGTGGTCACGCGTCTGTGCCGACGGTGAAACACCGCCGGACACATGCGGAACGTGTGCGTCAACCAACGCCGTTTGACGACGGCTGCTCTGGGCGCGCCCGGAGTCAGCATCCGTCTGTGCGCCCTGACGAGAGGTAAACGTCTTGCTCACAGCTCCCCGTTCGACGCGCCGACAAGCGCTCGACGACCCCGCACCCGACGGACCGGGAGGCGCGCCCCGTGGCGACAGCGAGTCCGTTCGGCGCGCTGCAGCCGCCGGCCTGGCGGCCGGCCTGCTCGCCGCGACCCTCGACCCGGCCCCGCCGCCGCCGCTCCCGCCGCGATGGCCGAGACCACGGCCGACGAGTCCGATCACCTGCCCGGGTCCGCGTCCAGGGCACCAACGAGAACCTCGCCGGAGTCTCCGCCGCGATCGAGGGCGACTCCTCGGCGACGCTGACCACCGGAGCCGACGGCCGCGCGGTCTTCCCGCTGGACGAGCCCGGCAGCTTCACCATCACGGTCGACGAGGACACGCTCCCCGCCGACAAGGGCTACCCGCCGCGGGTCAGAACCCGAAGGAGGTGACGATCGTCGGCTCGCAGAACCAGATCGTCAACTTCATCGTGTCGACCGCGAACGCGAAGGGCACCGGGGCCACCGCCCCGTCCCCTCGGACTCGGCGGCCCCCACCAGCCCGGCGACCGAGGGCACGACGGGCAACGACGCGACGAACCCCGACGGCACCTCCAACGCCGCGAACCAGCCGGTCTCGGCCGACACCTTCTGGATCATCTTCTGGCCCAAGGTCGTCACCGGTCTGATCTTCGGCTCCTCATCGCCCTCGCGGCGATCGGCGCCTCGCTGATCTACGGCGTGACCGGGCTGAACAACTTCGCGCACGGCGAGCTCGTGACCTTCGGCGCACTGATGGCCTACCTCCTCCGGGGTCTTCGGGCCCGGCGCTGCTCGCGATCCCCTCGCGGTGATCCTGGGCGGGGCGTTCGGCTACGTGCAGGACGGCCTGCTGTGGAAGCCGCTGCGGAAGAAGGCATCCAGCTCATCCCGCTGATGATCGTGACGATCGGCCTCTCCCTGGCCCTGCGCTACGTGTACGTCTTCTTCTTCGGCGCCGACCGGCTCTCGCTGCCCAACAGCACCGCTCCGTACTTCACCGATCGACGCCCTCGGCATCAGCCTGAAGTTCACGGACATCGTCGGCGCGGTCGTCGGCATCGTCTGCATCGTCGGAGTCGCCCTGGTGCTGACGAAGACCAAGATCGGCAAGGCCATGCGCGCGGTCTCGGACAACCGGGCCCTCGCCTCCGCCTCCGGCATCAACGTCGAGCGCGTCATCCGCGTCGTCTGGGTGCTGTCGGGAGCCCTCGCTGCTCTGGCGGGCGTGTACATCGGCTACTACCAGTCGCTGCGCTGGGACACCGGGGCGTCGATCCTGCTGCTGATCTTCGCGGCCATCACGCTGGGAGGCCTCGGCTCCGCCTACGGAGCCCTGGTCGGCTCGCTCATCATCGGACTCATGATGAACATCTCGACCGTGTGGATCCCGGAGAACCTCAAGTACGTGGCTCCGCTCATCCTCATGATCATCATCCTCCTGGTCAGGCCGCAGGGAATCCTGGGCCGCAAGGAACGGATCGGCTGGGACACCATGAACCTCAACTTCATCTGGCTGGCGATCGGGCAGATCGTCGATCCCACCGTCGCGGCGTACGCCCTCGCGACGATCGGGCCTGGTCATCCACTCGGATTCACCGGCCTCCTCAACTTCGGACAGGCCGGCTTCATGGCGGTGGGCGGATACGCCTTCGCCATCACCTCGGTCAAGTTCGAGTGGCCCGTCTGGGGCTCCCTGCTCGCGACCATCGTCGCGGCGACCGTGTTCGCGCTCATCCTGGGCATCCCGACGCTGCGGCTGCGGGCCGACTACCTCTCGATCGTGACGATCGCGGCGGCCGAGATCATCCGGCTGTCGGTCAAGACGCCGGAGTTCTGGCGGCCACGGGCGGTTCCGAGGGCATCAACGGAGCGGCTCGGGCCTTCAACGACCTCAACCCGCTGCCCGAGGGCCGCTTCGGACTCGGAGTACTCACCTACAACCAGGACCAGTGGTGGGTCAGGATCGTCGGCTGGGCCTCGTCGGCCTCGCCTGCCTCCTCGTGTTCCTCCTGATGCGCAGCCCCTGGGGCCGCGTCATCAAGGGCATCCGCGAGGACGAGGACGCCGTGCGCTCCCTCGGCAAGAACGTCTTCTCGTACAAGATCCAGGCGCTGGTCCTGGGCGGCGTGCTGGGCGGCCTCGCCGGAGCGCTGTTCATCCTGCCCCGGTCGCTGCAGCCCGACAACTACGGCACCCAGCTGACGTTCTTCCTCTACACGATCATGCTGCTGGGCGGCGCCGCGACGGTCTTCGGACCGGTGGCCGGCTCGATCATCTTCTGGGTCGTCCTCGGTCTCACCGACGGACTGCTCACCCTGGGGATCGACACCGGCGTCCTCAGCAACGACATCATCCGCCTCACGACGGTGCAGACCGGACCCATCCGGTTCATCGTGGTGGGGGTCGCGCTCATGCTCCTGGTGATCTTCCGACCACAGGGGATCTTCGGCAAGAAGAAGGATCTGCACTTTGCCTAAACGCCGGTCTCGGACATCACCGAGGACACCATCGTCCCCGGGGTCAAGAAGGACCCCATCCTGGTCGTCGACAGCGTCAGCCGGCGCTTCGGCGGCCTGACCGCGGTCGACGTCGCGCACGTCGAGATCCCCCGCGGCTCCATCACCGCCCTGATCGGCCCCAACGAGCCGGCAAGACCACGTTCTTCAACCTGCTGACGGGCTTCGACAAGCCCAACACCGGGCGCTGGAACTTCAAGGGCAAGAACCTCGCGAACGTCCCCGCCTACCGGGTGTCCCGGATGGGCATGGTGCGCACCTTCCAGCTCACCAAGGCCCTCGGCGGTATGACGGTGCTCGAGAACATGCTCCTCGGGGCCAAGGGGCAGAAGGGCGAGAACATCTTCACGTCGCTCATCAGGCCGCTGTGGTCGAAGGAGGAGGACACGATCGAGGCGCGCGCGATCAGCCTGCTCGGAGAAGTTCAAGCTGGACACCAAGAAGGACGACTACGCGTCGAGCCTCTCGGGCGGTCGAAGAAGCTCCTCGAGATGGCGCGGGCCCTCATGTCCGAGCCCGAGCTCGTCATGCTCGACGAGCCCATGGCCGGCGTGAACCGGCGGCGCAGTCGCTCCTCGGTCACATCGTGAACCTGAAGGACGAGGGCATGACCGTCCTCTTCGTCGAGCACGACATGCACATGGTCAACACCATCGCCGACTGGGTGATCGTGATGGCCGAGGGCAAGGTCGTCGCGGAGGAGCCCGCCCTCCACCGTGATGAACGACCCGGCCGTCATCGACGCGTACCTCGGCGCCCACCACGACACCGACCTCGGCACCGTCGAGGGACAGCTCGAGATCGCGGAGGAGATGGAGTCGGACCTCGTCCGCGAGGACGTCGAGCGGCAGGCGGAGGAGGCCGGCATCGTGCCGCCCGCCCACCCGGCCACCGCCCCGGCCACCGGCTCCGCGACGACCGCGCACGCCGCGGACGCCGCTCCGACGAGCGATCGCGCCCACCACGGACGCGCCCGCCGTCGACTTCGGAAAGGACGACAAGTGACCGGCAACACCCTCAAGACCACGACCTCCACGCGGGGTACGTGCCGGAAGTCAACATCCTGAACGGCTCGAACGTCTACGTGAAGAAGGGCGAACTGGTCGGCATCATCGGCCCCAACGGAGCGGGCAAATCGACGCTCCTGAAGGCGATGTTCGGGCTGGTGAACATCCGCCAGGGCACCGTGCTGCTCAACGGCGAGGACATCACCGGCATGAAGGCCGGCAAGCTCGTCTCGAAGGGCGTCGGCTTCGTGCCGCAGAACAACAACGTCTTCCCGTCGCTCACCATCGAGGAGAACCTCGAGATGGGCATGTACCAGAAGCCGAAGATGTACCGCCAGCGCCTCGAGTTCGTCACGGAGCTGTTCCCCGAGCTCACCAAGCGGCTCAAGCAGCGCTCGGGATCGCTCTCGGGTGGTGAGCGCCAGATGGTCGCCATGTCGCGCGCGCTGATGATGGATCCGTCGATGCTCCTGCTCGACGAGCCGAGCGCGGGACTGTCGCCGATGCGCCAGGACGAGACGTTCGTCAACGTCCAGCGGATCAACCGGGCCGGCGTCTCGATCGCCGATCTCGTCGAGCAGAACGCCCGCCGCGCTCCTGCAGATCTGCGATCGCGGCTACGTGCTCGATCAGGGGCGCGACGCCTACGAGCGCGGGGCGCGAGCTCATGAACGACCCCAAGGTGATCGAGCTCTACCTGGGCACGCTCGCGACGACCAACGAGGTCACCACGAGCACCCCGGCCGTCGGAGGCTGACGCCTCCGCCGCCGCCGTGGGGCCCGATCGTCCGCCGAGAGGCGACGGCGGAGGACCCTCGTCGTCCCGCGCGAGGAGGCACCGGGTGAGGCGCATCGCCGCGGCCGTCGTGCCCGCCGTGCTGCTGGCGCTGCTCGCGGGCTGCGGCACCTCCCCCTCCGTCCTGCCCGACGGCGTCTCGGTGAGCATCCGGCAGAACCGCGACGACTACGGCCCGCGACGACTCCGAGGTGCTCGTCGCCAGCGGCACCGGTGCCGCGCTGGACGTCTGGGAGGCGCGCCTGGACTCCCCCGCGTTCACCGGCGCCGCGTGGACGGCGAGAGCCCTCGACCGTGCGCGCCGGGACGACGACCGCGCTCCGGCTGCAGCCTGCCGGAACCCGACTGCGGCGGCGACGCCTCCGACGGCCGGATCCGCCTCACCTGGACCACGGCCCGGGCACGTCCGGCACCGCCGTCGTCGTGCCAGGAGGACCCCTTCGCCACTCTGGCCCGGGTCCACGCCGAGGACTGCCTCGCCGAGCGAGTCGCCGAGGTGGTGCGCGTCGAGCCCTCTCGGCCGAGGTGTCCGTGCGGGAGGAGGCGGGCGGGCCCGTCGCGCACCTCGCCTTGACCGTGGTGCCGACCGGCGCGCCGGGATCCGTGCGGATCGAGGAGGTGCGCGGCACGTCCTCCTGCGCCCCGCCTCCGGCGACGTCTGGCCGGTCGGACGGCGGATCGACGCCGACTCGGAGCCGTTCGTGCTCGACCTCGCGATCGTGCCGGTGAACTGCAGCGCACACCGTCTCGGAGGACAAGCGGGGCACGTTCCTCCCCGTCGTCGTCGGTCTCGAGGACGGCGCGGAGGCGCGTGGTCCCGGTCGCGGTGAGCGACGCCGTGCGCGCGGCGCTGTACGACTACATCGCCTCGGACTACTGCGGCTGGAGCTGATCCCGCGTGGTCGCGGACGAGACGGCCGGACGAGGATCTCTCCGCCGCCCCACCCCCCGTCGCGGGGACATCTCAGGGCGACCCTTGCCGTAATTTTGGGGACACGAGACGTCACCCCGGCGGGGCGCGCCGAGCACGATCCTCCTGGTGGGAGGCACGTTCCCGGACGCAGCCCGACGGACGACGCCGCCGCCCCGAGGCGGTGGCCGCCGCCGCTCGACCCCTATCGAAGGAGCCGCGCGTGAAGAGCTACACCCCCGCCCCCGTCGCCCTCGGCGCGTCCTTCGGCACCGGTGCGATCGGCGACTACGAGCGCTGGTCGGTCGTGGGCGTGTACGCGCAGGTCGTCGTCGCCGAGACCCCGAGCGGCAAGCGCCGCAGCTACAGCCGTTCGTTCGTCACGTACCGCCTGGTCCAGGAGGCCGAGCTGCTGCGCGCCTCCTAGGCCGCACCACCCGCTCCACCCGCACCACCCCTCGAGCGCGCGTCCCCGTCAGGCGGACGCGCGCCAGATTCGGTCGGCAGGATGATGGCGGCCGGGCGGCTCCCCGCGATGCTCTGCAGCAGGAGCCGCACCATCTCGGCGCTGATGCGGCCGAAGGGCTGGCGCATGGTCGTCAGTGCGGGCTCCGTGGACAGGGCCACGCTCGAGTCGTCGAAGCCGCCCACGGCGACGTCCTCGGGCACTCGGCGGCCCGCCGCAGCGGGGCGTCGATCGCGCCGGCGGCCATCCCGGTCGTTCGCCGCGAAGACGGCGTCGACGTCGGGCCGGGCCTGCAGGAGCTCGGTCATCGCCGCATCGCCGCTGGACCGGCTGTAGCGGTCGCCGTAGCGCACGAGGGACTCGTCGTACTCCTCGCCGAGCTCGCGGCGGTAGGCCGCCAGGCGCACGAGGCCCCCCGGCAGGTCGGAGGCCCGGCGATCGTGGCGACGCGGGTGCGCCCGCGGGGCGAGGTGGGCGATCTCGCGGGCCCCCTCCTCGTCGTCCGCGGCGACGTAGCCCATCCGCTTCTCGTAGCCCAGCGGGATGCCGCAGGCGATGGCGAGGACGGCGAGGTCCTGGATCTCGCGGAGGAGCTGCTGCCCGCCGTGGGCGGAGGCCAGCAGCACGCCGTCCACGTGCCCGGCGCCGAGGTAGGCGAGGGCCCGCTCTGCTCGGCCGTGCTGCCGGCCATGATCAGCACGAGCGAGACGTCGCGCTCGGCGAGCTCGGCGACGCCTTCCGGGTCAGCAGGGTCAGTTCCGGGTCCTCGAACAGCAGCTGGTGCTCCTCGGTGAGGAGGAAGGCCACCAGGGTTCGTTGCGGTTCGTGGCGAGGCTGCGCGCGTGCGGATTGACGCGGTAGCCGGTCTTCTTGATCGCCGTCTCGACGGCGGTCTTCGCATCCAGGCTGACCCGCGCACGCCGTTGGACGCGCGACACCGTTCCGCAGGGCGCAAACTCAGCGCGACGTGCTCGATCGTCGGTCTCTGGCGGCCGGAGGCGGTGGTCACCCGGCCAGCAGGTCGGCTCCTCCGCCGCCCGCGGCTCGCCGACGATCACGCCTTCACCGCCACGGCGGCGAATGGACGATAGACCGCTGCGCGGGACCAGTCCTTGATCAGCGGGATGACCGAGCAGGGCTCCGGTGATGACCAGCGTGTAGAGCGGCAGGCCTGCAGGTAGCGCCCTGGTTCAGCGGCGTTGCGTTCAGACCCACCGTCAGGGGGAACAGCTCGTCGTTGCCGAGCATGATGTACGGCAGCATGAAGTTGTTCCAGATGGCCACGAACTGGAGGAAGATCGTCGAGGCCCGGGAGCAGCATCGGCGTCGCGATGCGGGTGAAGATAATACGCTCCTTGGCGCCCTCGGTGCGGGCCGCCTCGATCACGTCGGTCGGCACGGCCGCGGCCGGTGATCCGGGCCAGGTAGATGCCGGGGACGATCTGCGGCAGGACGCGCCAGAAGGTGTTCGTGAGCCCGACGTTCGCGAGCAGGAAGTACTGCGGGATCGCGAGGATCACGCCGGGCACGAGCACGCCCATCAGCAGGACGTTGAAGACGACCTTCTTGCCCGGGAACTCGAACTTCGCGAGCACGTAGCCCGAGAGCGCGGAGATCAGGTCGAGGCGATCGCGCCGAGCCCGGCGTAGAGCGCGGTGTTCAGCATCCAGCGCCAGAACAGCCCGTCGCGGTACGGACAGCACGGCGATGTTGTCGATGAGGTGCGTGCTGGGCGCGAGTGAAGGTCGGGGAACAGCTCTCCGCCGTCCTTCGTCGACGCCGCGGGACACCCCGAGGCGGGGAAGAGGCGGTAGATCGCGCCGACGAGGAGGATCCCGGTCGAGATCGCGCTCGGCCGCTCGCGGTGCGCGAGGGCGAGAGCGGGACGAAGCGCCGCGGGGGCGGTGGTGCCGAGGCGGGGGGCGACGGTGGTCATGGATCAGTCCTCCTGTCCGAAGGCTCGCTTCTGCTGACCCCGGAGGAAGAGGAAGGAGACGATGAAGGTGGCGAGGGCGATCACGACGGAGGTCGCCGCGGCGGAGTAGATGTCGTCGCGGGTGAACGCGTCGCGGTAGACGAGCATGAGCGAGGACCAGCTCGTCGAGAAGCTGTTGGTCAGCGGGCGCAGCGGTGGTCGGCTCGGCGAACACCTGCAGGGTCGCGACCATCGAGAACAGCGCGGTCATCACCAGCGCAGGCGCGGATCGGGATCTTGATGCGCAGGGCGATCTGCACCTCGCTGGCACCGTCGATCCTGGCGGCCTCGTAGATGTCCGTCGGCACAGCCTTGAGCGAGGTGTAGATGACGATCATGTTGAAGCCGACACCGCCCCAGAGCGCGATGTTCGCGATACCGGTGACGGCGCCGGAGGAGAACAGGCTCGAGGCGTCCCAGCCGATCCGCTCGAAGACGTAGTAGAAGGGGCTGACCGCGGGCAGGTAGAGGAAGCCCCAGAGCGGCTGGCTGATCACGGGCACCGCGTAGGGCAGGAAGATCGAGATCCGCGAGAAGCCGACGGCGCGCGTGCGCTGCGAGTCGAGCAGCAGCGCGAACAGCAGGGCCAGCCCGAGCATGCACGGGATCAGGATGAGCCCGTAGAGCAGGACGCGTCCGACGCTCGCGGCGAACTCGGGGTCCGACAGCGCGGACACATGGACGCCGACGCCGGCGAACACCTGCTTCTGGGCGCCCGATCCCAGGCCCAGACCCGCTGACCTGGCGCTTCTGGAAGCTGAGGAAGAGCATTGGAGCGATGGGTGCCGCCATGAAGGCGACGAAGAAGGCACGATGCCGGGAGCGAGCATCGCGTAGGGGATGCCGACCCGCGAGCGCCAGCCGGAGCGGCCGGAGCGGCGGGCGGCGGGGCGGCTCGAGCGGTTCGACGAGACGCGCCGTCCGGTGCTCGGGTGATCGTGGGAGCGGTCATCGCTGGTCCTCGTCCTGCTTGCTGGGGTGGTCTGCGCGTGCAGTGGCGATGCCGCTGCACGGGAGAAATGGTGCGGAGGCGGGGCCGGGGACCCCGCCTCCGTCACCGTCAGTTCACGGAGAAGCCGCTGGAGACGAGGTCGTCCGTCGTGATCGACTGCATCGCCTCGACCGCCTCGACGAAGGCCTGGCGGGTCTTCGCGTCGGCCGCCTTGGCGAACTCGTCGTTGTAGGCGCTGAACGCGACGTTCACGTTCGGGCCGTAGGTGAAGCTCGAGACCGTGTCGGCCGCCTCCGACGCGATGTCGTAGAAGTCGGCCTGCTGGCTGCCGAACTCGGAGCGGTCGTCGGCGCGGGTCGCGGCTTCGGTGGCGGCCGGGTATGCCGCACCCGAGATGTCGGCCAGAGCGGCGACGGCCTCGGGGTCGCTGTTCAGCCAGGTGGCGAACTCGACCGCGGCCTCGACTTCGTGGTCGGACTGCGTCGTGACGGCCGTGCTCGAGCCGCCCCAGTTGCCGTTCGAGGGGGCGGAGGCGTCCCACTGCGGGAACTTCGCCGCGGTCCAGAGACCGGCGGTGTCGGCGCCGAGGACGCCGGGCGCCCAGACCAGCTGATCCAGCCGACCTGCGAGCCGTCGTTCAGACCGGCGTTCCACTCGGGCGTGTACATCGGCTTGTTGTCGATGGCGCCCTCCTCGACGAAGACCGCCCCAGTAGTCGGCGACCTGCTCGGTCGGGCCGGCGTCGATGTCGACGCCCAGCTCTGGTCCTCGATGGACCGCAGGAGGCGCCGGCCTGCTGCGCAGGCCGGTGAACCAGCCCGCGTCGTTCGCCGAGAACGTGCCGAGGTACTTCGACGGGTCGGCCGCGTGGACGGCGCGCGCCACCTCGGCGTACTCGTCCCAGGTGGTCGGCACCGCGAGGCCGAGGCTGTCGAGGATGTCGGTGCGGTAGTAGGCCATCATCGGGCCGGAGTCCGCACGGGATCGCGTAGCGCGTCGCCGCCGAGGGTGACCGAGTTCCAGACGCCGTCGAAGTACTCGCCGGCCAGGTCGTCCGACACGGAGCCGGAGATGTCGGCGAGCGCGTCCGGGGAGACGAGCGTCGGGATCTTCTGGTACTCGGCCTGGATCGGGTCCGGAGCGCCGCTGCCGGCCTTGATCGCGGTGAACAGCTTGGTGATGGCGGGGTCCCCGCCGTCCTGCTGTTCACCGGTGACCTGGATGTCGAGGTTCTCGTTCCAGATGTCGACGACCTGCTCGAGGTTCGGGCAAGGCCCAGTAGTTCGGGGTCACGGGTCCGGACTCGCCGGCGTCGCCGGATGCGGTGCAGCCGGTCCAGGGTCAGGGCGGCGGCGGCCGCGGTCGCGATGGCGGCCCTGCGGAGTGATGTGCGCATTCGTCCTCCTTGTCAAAGTGCTGTGTGGTGGTGGTGCACAGCTCCGACGAGGGATGGACGACGGTGTACCTGTGAGCGGTTACAGTTACACATACGGAACCGGGGACTGTCAGCATCGACGGATTGCGCGGATTCGAAGACGGCTTCCAGGCCGGCTAACGCTTCCGGTCGGCCGGTCTGTCCACGTGCTAGAACTGGGAGCGCACACAGTTCGAAGGAGATCTCCGCATGACCCACCGCCCCCAGCTCCCCCGTCGCCGACGCGGTCGCGGAGGCCCCCGCGCCGCCGTGCTCGGCCGCCCCGGCAGCGCCCTCCTCGGCGGCCGCTCCGAGATCCGCTACGGCGGCGACTACAACCCCGAGCAGTGGCCGCGCGAGGTGTGGGACGAGGACATCGCCGTGCATGCGCAGCGCCGGGGTGAACCTCGTCAGCATCGGCATCTTCCTGCGTGGGCGCTGCTCGAGCCCCGTGGTGGCGAACAGTACGACTTCTCGTTCCTCGACGAGCTGATCCGGCTGCTGCACGCGGCCGGCATCGGCGTCGACCTCGCGACGCCGACCGCCGCGCCCCCCGCCTGGTTTCTGGAAGAAGTACCCGGAGGCCCGTCCCGTCACCCGCGAGGGCGTCACGCTGGGCTGGGGCTCGCGCGGCATGGTGAGCCCGAGCTCGCCCGAGTACCGCGCCGCCTGCGTCGCGCTGACCGAGCGCCTCGCCGAGCGCTACGCCGCCCACCCCGCGGTCGTGCTTCTGGCACGTCCACAGCGAGTACTGGCGCCCCGATCAGCGAGGACTGCTCCGAAGTACAGCGTCCGCGCGTTCCGCACGTGGCTCCAGCGCCGCTACGGCACGCTCGACGCGCTCAACTCCGCCTGGGGCACGCTCTTCTGGGGCCAGGTCTGCGGGGAGTGGGACGAGATCGACGCGCGCGCGCGTCTCGGCGAGCACCGTCAACCAGACGCAGCGGCTCGACTTCGCCCAGGTTCACCTCCGACGCCCTGCTCGAGTGCTTCCGCGCCGAGCGCGGCGCTGATCAAGCGCTGTCGCGCCAGGACACCCCGTCACCACGAACTTCATGGCGACGAACTGCCCCTCGGTCGACCTCTGGAAGTGGAGCGAGGAGGTGGACATCGTCGCCAACGACCACTACCTCGTGGCCGAGCTGCTCTGCGCGACAACCACGTCCTGCTCGCGCTCGACGCCGACCTCGCCCGCTCGGCGCTGGCCGGCGGCGCCCCGTGGATCTGATGGAGCACTCCACCTCGGCCGTCAACTGGCAGCCGCTGCAACATCGCCAAGCGCCCCGGCGGGCTCGCCCGCAGCGGCGTGAGCCACCTCGCGCAGTGCCGATGCGATCCTGTACTTCCAGTTCCGCGCCTCGCGCTACGGCGCCAAGAAGTTCCGCTCGGCCGATGCTGCCGCCCCGCCGGAGTGGGCAGCCGCGTGTGGAAGGAGGTCGTCGCCCTCGGCGACGAGCTGGCCGGGCTCGGCGAGGATCCTCGGCTCCCGGGTGCGCGCCGTTGCCGCGATCACTCTGGGACTGGGAGTCGTTCTGGGCCCAGGACCTCGAAGTGGCGGCCGTCGGTCGTGACTCGAGCACCCGCACCGGGCGCCGTGATCGCGCACTACTACCGAGCTCTGGCGCCGCGGCGCGGGCGTGGACTTCGCGCACCCGCACGCCGATCTCTCCTCCTACGGCAGCATCGTCCTGGCGCCGGCGCTGTACCTCGTCGACGAGGCCGTCGAAGCGCAGGCCGTCGAGGGCTATGTCCGCGGGGGCGGCACGTTTCGTCGCCTCGTACTTCTCGGGCGTCGTCGACCAGAACGACGCCGTGCGCGCGGGCGGCGCTCCGGCGCCTTCCGCGAGGTCCTCGGAGTGGCCGTGCCCGAGTTCCTGCCGCTGCACGCCGACGAGACCGTCGCGCTGAGCACCGGCGCCTCGGCGTCCGGCTGGGCCGAAGGGCTCGGTGCTCGAGGGCGCGGACTGCGGTCGCGGACTACATCGACGAGGCCCGCGGCAGGCGGTCCGGCCGTGACGCGCCACGGATGATGCAGATCCGGTCGCTCCTGAAGTGCGTGTCGACCCGGGTCTCGGGCGACGATCTCGGCGCGATCGTGGAGGACGCGCTCCGCGACGCCGGCATCGAGGCCCGCCTCTCTCCCGAGGGCCTCGGGGACCGTGACGCGTGTCGGGGAGGACGCCGAGTACGCGTTCTTCCTGAACCACTCCGGCGACGACGTGCTCGTCGACGCGGCGGGCGATGGAGCTGCTGACGGGGGCGGAGGCGGCCGGAACATTGACGGTGCCCGCCGGCGCGGTCCGGGTCGGTGCGCCGGCCGCGCTGACGCCCCGCGATCGGGAGGGCGCCCCTCGGACCTCGGTCCGGAGGGCGCCCTCGTGTGTCCGAGGTGCGCTCAGCAGGCGCCGTACCGGCCGAAGGCGCCCGCACCATCCGCAGGGCTTCGCACCGTCTGCAGGGCCCCGCACCGTCTGCGAGCACGTCGCACCGTCTGCAGGCCTTCGCTCGGTGTGCAGGGCATCGAGCCGAGACAGCCATTCCGCCGCGGGCGACGGCGACCGGGATCCCCTGCAGATCGCGCAGCCACCCCTCCCGCCGAGACCGGAGCCGATCCGGAGCCGGCCGCCCCTCCCGCGCACGCAGGGGCCCGGTCCGAAGACCGAAGCCCCCCTCCCCGCGTCGACCAGGGTCGTGTCACCGTGGTGCTGCTACTCGGGCGAGCCGTCGACGGTAGTCTCCTCGAACGAGGTGACGTTGCCGGCGGAGTACTTGTAGATGGACACCGACGCCTCGCTCGGGTCGCCGTTCGTCCGGAATGAGATCGGGCCGGAGAGACCGTTGTAGTCGATGTCCTCATCGTCGGCGAGCAAGTCCGCGCAGTCCGCGTAGGTGGTGCACTCCATGCCCTCCTTCGAGACCGACTCGAGGTTGTCGCGGATGGTCGCGCCGTCCGTCGCTCCACCCTGCAGCGCCGCGAGGGCGAGCAGGACGGTGGCGTCGTAGGACTCCAGGGCGTAGCTGAACACCGTCAGCGGGTCGTTGCCCTGCTCCTCGACGAGGGCCTGGAGGTTCGACTGGAACTCCTCCGACGCCTGGACGCCCGGGTTGGTGAACTGGGCGCCGGCGATGTCGACGTTGGTGTCCGACTCGCCGATGACGCCGTAGTTGCCGTTGATGCCGTAGAGCTTCGAAGTCGAAGCCCTTCGCCGCGAGCTGCTCCGCGATCGTCTTGATCTCGTCGAACGAGATCACGACGAACGCGTCGAGTCGGGGCGAGCACGGTGGTCAGAGCCGAGTTGAAGCCGAGTCGTCGAGGCGGGCTCGAAGATGCTCTTCCTCCGCGGCGACGGTGGCTCCGCCGGCCTCGAGGGTCTCCTTGATGTTCTTCTGGAGACCGGTGCCGTGGGCGTCGTTCATGTACAGGATCGAGACGTTGGTCTTGCCGTCGCCCAGGATGTTGCCGAGGATGCGTCCCTGGAGCACGTCCGAGGGAGCGGTGCGCCAGTAGTAGCCGTCGTCCTCGTACGTGGTGAAGTCGGGCGAGGTGTTGGCCGGCGAGACCTGCACGACGCCACCTGGGTCACCTGGTCGATGAAGGTCTTCGACACACCGGACGACGCCGCGCCGATGATGGCGGAGACGCCGTCGGCGATGAGCAGGTGGCGGACTGCGTCGCGATGTCGGTCGACGTGTCTCCAGTCCTTCGGCTCGACCTCGATCGAGGAGCCGGCAGCGGCCTCGTTGATGTCGGCGACCGCGAGGTCGACGCCGGCGGGCGCGGGCGGGCCGAGGACGGCCAGCGTCCCGGTCTGCGGCAGGATCGCGCCGATCTTGAGGAGGTCGCCCGATGCGCCGCCGTCGGTGCCCGCGTCGCCGTCTCCGCCGCCGCTGGCGCAGCCGGCGAGGACGAGTGCGCTGGCGCCCAGGATGGCGACACCGCCGAGGTTGCCCGGAGGGACCGTGCGCGAGCCGAACCGGCCTTCGCGTAAACGCCCATGTTGCTCCTTGAGAGTGATTGTCGTCAGAGCGGTGCCGGAGGCAACCGCTCGGCAAACGTAACAGCGAGCCGTGAACAATACAAGGGTGTTACGAATGGATTTCGCGACCTGATCGTTACTTCCGGTCGCAGCAACCGCTCTCAACGACGTTATCCGTCGTTCCACGCCACCAGACGGCGCCTCCGCCGCTCTGCCGCGACGAGGTCGACTGAGAAGATCGCCAGGGCCGCCCAGACCGGCCCGAAGCCGAGCCAGCGCTCGGGCGGCATCTCCTCGCCCAGCACGAACGCACCGACGAGGAACTGGAGGAACGGCGTCAGGTACTGGATGAATCCGACGATCGAGAGCGGGAGGCGGCGCGCGGCCCCCGCGAACAGCAGCAGGGGCACGGCGGTCACGATGCCCGCCGACGCGAGGATCAGCGCGTGCCCGGTCCCCTCCGTGCCGAAGGTCAGCCCGACCAGCGAGCCGACCACATGCACGATCGCGAGCGAGAGTCAGCCACAGCGTCTCGAGCGTCAGCCCGGCGACGGCGTCGATCCGGCCGCCCACCCGGCTCTTCACGAGCCCGTAGAAGCCGAACGAGAAGGCGAGGGCGAGAGGCGAGACCCACGGGGTAACGCTCCGTACCCCACGGCGATGACCAGCACGGCCACGGCGCTGATCGCCATCGCGATCCACTGCGCCGGGCGCAGGCGCTCCCGCAGCACGAGGACGCCCAGCAGCACCGTGACGAGCGGGTTCATGAAGTAGCCCAGCGCCGCCTCGATCACGTGGCCGGTCGTCGTCGCGATTGGCGTGCGTACCTGCCAGTTGACGTAGATCAGCACTCCCGCGAGAGCCATGACGCCCAGGAGCCGCGGCTCGCGGAAGAGACCGAGGAACCCGGCCCAGCTGCGGGTGACGCTCAGCAGGATCAGGCAGAAGACGAGCGAGAAGAGCACGCGGAACGCGACGATCTCGAACAGAGGAGGCGGGCGCCATCGCGATGAAGTAGAGCGGCATCGCGCCCCACGGCAGGTAGGCGCCGAAGCCGAACCAGAGCCCGGTGGTCGACAGACCGCGCTGCGGACCCCGAGCCGGGGGCAGCGCCTCGGCGCTCGCCGCGCGGCCGCGTCGGCGGCGGTCGCCCGGGTGCTCGCGGGGGTCTGGTCGGAGGGGTGCGGGAGGCGGACACCCCTCCGATGCTACGCACGGCCGGAGCGGCGCGACCGCGCGGAACGGTCATCCGGGGCCCCGATCAGGCCACCGGTCGGAAGGGGGACCGACCGGGGTCGACGAAGGGCCCGGCGACCGAGGTCGCCGGAGCGCTTCGTCGTGATGCGTCCTAGCCCGGACGACGACCGCGAGGACGTCGCGCACCGAGAGGACCAGCAGGTCCTCGCCCGAGAACTTGACCTCGGTTCCGCCGTACTTGGAGTAGATGACCTTGTCACCCACGGCGACGTCCAGGGGGACGCGGTTGCCGGCGGTGTCGTCGATGCGGCCGGGGCCCACGGCGACGACTTCACCCTCCTGCGGCTTCTCCTTGGCGGTGTCGGGGATGACGAGACCGGAAGCGGTCACCTGCTCCGCCTCGACCTGCTTGATGACGATGCGATCTTCGAGCGGCTTGATGGACACCGACACGGTTGACCTCTTTCTTGACGACGATGTGGCGGAGCGCGGTTCTGGCACACACGCTCCGAGAGTGCTAGATCCACTGTAGAGGCTGTGCTGGCACTCGTGCAATCAGAGTGCCAAGCCGGGCGGCGCGATCGCTCGGGGCGAGTGGCCTAGCATGGCGGGATGCACCGCGACGAGCTGGTCGAGCTCCTCTCCCCCGAGGGGCTCCGGCTCCTCGTACTCCCTCGACGGGTACCGCTCGGACGACCTCGTGCGCGCGGTCGCGGCGCTGCGCTCCGCAGGCCGCTCGCTTCCGCCCTGGTCTCGGGGGTCCTCACCTTGCAGTCGCGGCTGCGCGAGAAGGCCCGCGGCAAGTTCGGCGAGTTCGCCGCGCTCGATGCTCTTCACGGACGCGGGCCTCGAGCGGGCCACGCGGCTCCGGGTCGCCGCCCTGCACGCGGGCCGGTACGCCGGCGCCGGAGCGGCGGGGGATCGCCGGCCTCGGCAACTGCGGCATCTGGCGGCGGCCGCCCTCGCCCTCGCCGCGATCGACCTCGAGAGTGACGGCCGTCGACGCGGACGAGGTCACCGCCGCCCTGGCCGAGCTTCGACCTGGCCCCGTTCCCCTCGGCGCGCCGCGGTGCACGGCGACGCCGAGACCTTCGCCTTCGACCTCGAGGGCTACGACGCCGTCTACCTCGATCCGGCGCGGCGCACCGGCCGCCGCGAGACGGCGCGCCTGGACGACCCCGACGACTACTCCCCTCGCTCGCCTTCGCCTTCGGCCTCGCCGAGCGCCTGCCCGTCGGCGTCAAGGTGGGTCCCGGCTTCGATCGCGAGCGGATCCCGCGCGACGCGGAGGCCGAGTGGGTGTCGGTGGACGGCGACCTGGTCGAGACCGGCCTCTGGTTCGGCGCTCTCGCGCGCGTCCCGGCGTCCGCCGCTCCGCCCTGCTCCTCGGCGCCCACGGGGCAGCCGAGCCCGGCCGCGGCCGCGGACTCCGACGACGAGGAGGTCGGCGACCTCGGCGCCTACGTGCACGAGCCCGACGGCTCCGCGATCCGCGCACGCCTCCTCGGCGAGCTGGCCCGCTCCAGCGGCTCGCGAATGCTCTCCCCCGGCATCGCCTACCTCACCGGCGACGAGCCCGCCTCCTCCGCCGTTCCTGCGCAGCTTCCGCGTGCTGGCCGAGCTTCCGCTGGACGAGCGGACCCTGGCGAAGGAGCTGCGCGGACGCGGGATCGGCGCCGTGCTCGAGATCAAGAAGCGCGGGGTCGACGTCGATCCGGCGCGGTTCCGCCAGAAGCTCGGGCTGTCCGGCCGGGGCAGCGCGGTGCTCATCCTGACGCGCGTGCAGGGCCGCCACCGCGCATTGCTGGCCGAGCGCGTCGCCTGAGCGGTCGGCTCTAGGGCCTGTTGGACAGGAGATCGCCGTCGCGAGCACGGCCTGGTCGTGCGAGAGCTGCAGGAAGGAAGCCGAAGGTCGATGCGGGCATCGACCGAGGGTTCCGACGCCGCAGATCGTGCGATCGGGCCGAGCTGGAGCTACGCGAGATCGTGTTCAGCAGGCTCTAGGAGTTCGCCGCTCGATCGCCACCACGAGGATCACCACGGTGAACGGCGAGGTAGATCAGCGAGACGACGATTCCGGCGAGACCGGTGATGATCGCCGCCAGGGCGAACCCGCGGGCGGCGGGCTCCCGGCGCCGCCGGAGACCCCGAGCACCACAGCGGGCGCCGAGAGGACGAAGCCGAAGCCCCAGACGAACACCGTGATGACCAGGCCCGCGATGCCGGGGATCATGCCGACGATGCTGAGCGTCTTCGGGGCGGTGGGAAAGGCGGGGGCGCGGACGCGTACGCAGGCGGCGCGGCCGCCGTCCGCATACGCAGGCGGCCGGCCCGAGGGCGATCCGTAGTCCGGGGCGTCCGACGGGCCGGGAGCCGGCCGGGACTCCGTAGGCGGGCCCCGGGGCGCGAGGAGGACGGCGGCGCCGGCGGGGCGGGAGGGATCGGCGGCACGGGCGGGACGGGGACGGTGGCGGACGCTCCTCGGAGCCGGGCGCGGCGCTGTCGTTCATGGCGCCGAGTCTATCCGGCACCCGTCGGAGACCTCGGGCGGGCAGATACCCGTCGGAACGCAGGCCGCCGACGAAGGCGGTGTAGGCGAGGTACGCGACGACGGCGAGTATCACGACCAGGTAGCCCAGCGCGAAGCCGGCGATCGCCGGACCGCGTCCGCGCGCTGGCCTGGCTGCCGGGCCTGGGCGAAGCCGCACGTGGCCGAGCACGATCGCCGCGGGTGCGAGACCGAGGATCCCGCAGAGCAGTGCGGCGACCCGCGAGGCCGTTGAGCGGCGTCCGCGGACGAAGACCACCCGGGAAGCCGGGGTGCGGATCCGCGGAGCCCGCCGGCGGCGGGTAGGCCGCCGACGGTGCTCCCGTGGGAGGGGCGAACGGGAGAGGGGTGCCGGGTCACCGGCGACCGCCCCGGCGGACTCGTCGTTCACGTGCTCTCCCCCTCGCGCGGCTCCGTCCAGCCTAGGGTCCCCGAGGGACCGGCCGTCGTCAGTACTCCGACATCGGGACGGTGGCCAGCGCGGCGAAGAAGAGGACTCCGACGATGACTCCGAGGATCAGGGCGGCGAAGCCGATGACGATCGCGGCGATCGCGAGGCCGCGTCCCTTCTCCCCCGTGCGCTTGATCTGCGACAGGGCGATGAAGCCGAGGACGATCCCGACGACGGAGACGAAGAACGAGGCGATGAAGCCGATGATCGCCAGGATGTTGTAGCGATCGGTGGTCGGCGTGTACGGAGTGGTCATGGGATCCCCTTGATCAGGAACGGCAGGAGAGGCCAGCGTGGCAGGGCGCCGAGCACGCTGTCAAAGGCTGAGCGCCGCTTGCAGAGCGCCGGATCCCGACTGGTGGACCTGGATCTCGGTGACCGGCAGGGTCGAGTCGGCACTGAAGTCGAGACTCGAGGGTGCGCGACCGGCCCGGATGAGCTGGGCGGCGAGCGCCGCGATCATCGCCCCGTTGTCGGTGCAGAGCGAGAGCGCCGGGATGCGCAGCTGGACTCGCCGCGTCGCAGCGCTCCTGCGCGAGGCGCGGACCAGGGCGTTCGCGACCACTCCGCCGCCCAGGAGGAGCCGCGGCACGTCCCGGTCGCGGCACGCCGCGATCGCCTTCGTCAGCAGCACGTCGGCGACCGCCTCGCGGAAGCTCGCCGCCACATCGGCGATCGGCACCTCCTCGCCCGCGTCCTGGCGCTTCTCCACCAGCGGGCGACGGCGGTCTTGAGCCCGGAGAACGAGAGTCGTAGCGGTGGCGCTCGAGGTCCTTCGGCAGGCTGAGCCCGCGCGGGAAGCGGATGGCGCGCGGATCGCCGAGAGCGGCCACCCGGTCGATCTGCGGGCCGCCCGGATAGGGCAGGCCGAGCACGCGCGCGACCTTGTCGAACGCCTCCCCCGCCGCGTCGTCGATGGTCTCCCAGGGAGTCGACGTCCGACACCAGGTCGCGCACGTGCAGGAGCGATGTGTGACCGCCCGAGACCAGCAGTGCGATCGTGGGCACCTCGACCGGGCTGCCATCGCTGCCGTCGGCCCGCAGCACGTCGGCCCCGACGTGGCCGACCAGGTGGTTCACGGCGTGCGGGGCTTCCAGTGAGACGGCGAGCGCCTTGCGCCGCCCCCACGCCGACCATCAGCGCGCCGGACAGGCCCGGGCCGCTGGTGACGGCGATCGCGTCGAGGTCCTCGAGGGCGACGCCGGCCTCGGCGAGGGCCGTGCGGAGCGTGGGCTCGAGCGCCTCCGGGTGGGCGCGCGCGGCGACCTCCGGCACCACTCCGCCGTAGCGCGCGTGCTCGTCCATCGACGAGGCGATGGTGTTGGCGAGCAGCGTGGTGCCGCGGACGATGCCGATCCCCGTCTCGTCGCGGCTGGTCTCGATCCCGAGGACGAGCGGTCCGGCGCTCATGCGGTCTCCTCCGTCGCCCGCGCGAGTGGGGCGCGCATCACGATCGCGTCCACTCCGTCGGGCTGGTAGTAGGCGGGGCGGACCCCGATCTCGTCGAAGCCCTCCGATCGGTAGAGGGTCTGCGCCCCGGGGTTGTCCGCGCGGACCTCGAGGAACGCCTCGCGGGCGCGCGCGCGCGCGCCTCGGCGAGCGGGGCGCCTAGCAGGCGCCGCCCGAGTCCGCGGCGCCGGGCGGAGGCGAGGACCGCGATCTCCGGACGTCCCCCTCGTGGGCGCCGCGCGGGCAGAGCAGCCCGGCATACCCCGTGACGACTCCGTCGTCCTCCGCGACGAGGTAGTGCGTGTGGGCGCTGCGGATCTCCTCCGCCATCATCGTGCGCGACCAGGCGTCGCTCGTGAACTCCGACTCCTCGATCGCCATGATCGCGTCGAGGTCCGCCGGCACGGCCCTGCGCAGCTGTGCGCTCACGCCGTCACCCGCTTGGGCCCGTCCGACAGCGTCACATCGGGCGAGCGGAGGTAGAGGGGCTCGTCGGCCGCAGGGGCCCGGCCCGCCGCACGGCCGAGCGCGGCGACGGCCCCCAGTGCCGCGGCCGACACGGACGCGGCCTCGAGCCGGGGAAGCTCGGGGAAGGGCAGCGACCCGGGCTTGCCAATCCCGGGCCGTCGATGCGCACGGGAGCCCTGCTCGTCGAGTCCCGCGTAGGCGCTCCAGTAGAGCTCGCGGCGGCGGGCGTCGGTGACGACCAGGAACCCGGGGTTCCCGTCCCTCGCGCAGCGCCGCCAGGGCGAGGGCGTCGTGCGACACGACCGGCAGCGCGGGGACGCCGCGGCCGAAGGCGAAGGCGCGCGCGGCGGCGATCCCGACCCGCAGGCCGTGAAGGGTCCGGGACCCATGCCGACCGCGACGGCCCCGATGTCGGCGCTGGTCGCGCCCGCGGCGGCGAGAGACTCCTGGATCAGTCGGCCGACGACCTCGGCGTGCCGCATGGTGTCGCTCTCCGAGCGCTCGGAGAGGACGGCGCCCCGGTCGTCGACGACGGCGACGGAGGTTCCGGAGGAGGTGTCGATCGCGAGCAGCACCCTGACAGGGTACCCGCGCGGCTCAGCACCCAGCGGGTGCCGCGGAAGCGGACCGTCCGCGGCTCGATCGGCTCCTCGCCCTCCGCGGCGTCGGACCCGGCGGTCGGGCGCTCGATGACGATGTCGAGCCACGACTCCGCGACTCCGTCGAGCAGCCCGGCACCCCACTCCACGACGACGACGGAGTGCTCGAGATCGAGGTCGAGGTCGTCCAGCTCGACCGCCGAGCCCACGCGGTAGGCGTCGACGTGCACGAGCGGCGGGCCGTCGTGCAGGGGCGGATGCGTGCGCGCGATCACGAAGGTCGGGCTCGTCACGGGCCCGCGGACGTCAGGCCCTCCCCCAGTCCCCGCGTGAACGTGGTCTTGCCCGCGCCGAGCGGTCCGGTGAGCACCAGCAGATCGCCGGCGCGGAGCGAGCCGGCCGAGCTCGCGGCCGAGCTCCTCCATCTCCTCCGGATCCGCGACCTCCACGGTGCGGTCGGCGAACGAGGCGCGGTCGGTGAACGAAGCGCGGTCGCCGGACCGGCCGCGCTCAGCCACGATCGCCGCCGAGCACCCGGCGCTGCACGCGCCCGCCGACCCGGGTCACGAGCTCGTAGTTGATCGTGCCGCACCAGCGCGCCCACTCGTCGACCGAGGGGACGCCGGTCGTCGGGTCGCCCCACAGGGTGACGGCGTCGCCGGCCTCGACCGGGGTGTCGCCCACGTCGACGACGAACTGGTCCATGGCCACCCGACCGGCGATGCGGTGGCGGCGTCCGCGGATGTGCACCTCGGCGACTCCGGAGGCGCTGCGCGGGATGCCGTCGGCGTAGCCGAACGGGATGAGCGCGAGCCCGGTCGCGGCATCGGCGCGGTAGGTGTAGTCGTAGCTGACGCCGACGCCCTCGTCGACGCGCCGGACGCCCGCGACGCGCCCTGCAGCGTCATCGCCGGGACGAGGCCGAGCTCGAGCGACGTCTCGTCGTCGAAGGGCGAGAGGCCGTACGCCCCGATGCCGACGCGGACCATGTCGCGCCGCGCCTCCGGGATCCGCAGCGACCGGCGGACGCCGCGAGATGCACGAGGGGTGCTGCGACGCCGCGCTCGCGCAGCAGCGCCTCTCCGCGGGCCAGGACCGCGAGCTGGGCGAGGTCCTCCTCGCGCGACGTGTTCGGAGGTGCGAGAACACCCCCGTCAGATGCAGGACGCCGCGCGCGGTGTGCCGCGCGAGAGCCTCGGCGAGCTCGGGCCACTCCTGCTCCGGAGCGCCGTTGCGGCTGAGACCGGTGTCGGCTTCAGTTGCACCGCCGCGCGCGCCGCGGTCCTCGGCGGCCTGGGCGAGCGCGTCGAGCTGGGCGAGCGAGGAGACGCCGACGTCGACGCCGTGCTCGACCGCCGCGTCGAAGTCCTCGCCGGGGTCGTGCAGCCAGCAGAGCAGCGGAGCGAGGACCCCGCCTCGCGCAGGGCGACCGCCTCGCGGAGGTCCGCCGTGCCGAGCGCATCGGCCCCGCCCGCGAGCGCCGCCTGCGCGGCCGCGAGCGCTCCGTGGCCGAAGGCGTTGGCCTTCACGACCACCATCAGCCGACGAGCACCCGTCAGCTCCCGCATCCGCCCCACGTTCCGGGCGATCGCGTCGGCGTCGATCAGCGCCTCGCGGAACGACAGCGGCGCGGTCACGACTCGGCCACCACGAACGCGCAGGCGACGCCGGCGTCGTGCGTCATCGAGAGGTGGATCCGCGCGATTCCCCGCGCATCCGCCGCCGCCCGCGCCGCCCCGTGGAGGGCGAAGGACGGTTCCCGTGCTCGTCGCGCTCGACGACCATGTCGTGCCAGCGCGCCCCGGCCGAGTCCCCCAGCGCCTTGATGAGCGCCTCCTTCGCCGCGAAGCGCCCGGCGAGGGAGGCGACGGGGAGATCGCGTTCGCTCGGGGCGAACAGGCGATCGCGGAGGCGCGGCGTGCGGTCGATCGCCCGCGCGAAGCGGGCGAGGTCCACGACGTCCACGCCGATCCCCACGATCACGACGGGGTCACTCGACCGTGACCGACTTGGCGAGGTTGCGCGGCTGGTCGACGTCCAAGCCCTTCGCGGTCGCGAGCTCCATCGCGAACATCTGCAGCGGGGTGACCGCGAGCAGCGGCTCGAACAGCGGGTCGGCGAGCGGGATCGGCACGACCTCGTCGGCGATCTGGATCGCCGCGGTGTCGCCCTGCTCCGCGATCGCGATGACGCGGGCGCCGCGCGCCTTGATCTCCTGGATGTTCGAGATCACCTTGCGCTGCAGCTCGTACGACTCGCTCGGGCTCGGCACGATCACGAAGACGACCTGGCCGGGCTCGATCAGCGCGATCGGACCGTGCTTGAGCTCGCCGGCGGCGAAGCCCTCGGCGTGGATGTACGCCAGCTCCTTGAGCTTGAGCGCGCCCTCGAGGGCGACCGGGTAGCCGACGTGGCGGCCGAGGAAGAGCACGGCGCGGGTGTCGGCCATCCAGCCGGCCAGCTGCGCGATGTCGTCGGAGGCGTCGAGGACCTTCGACAGCTTCTCGGGGATCGCCTGGAGCTCGGCGGCCTGCGAGGCGATGACCTCGGCGGAGGAGGCCCCCCGCACGGTGGCGAGGTGCAGTCCGAAGAGGTAGAGAGCCGCGATCTGCGCGACGAAGGCCTTGGTCGAGGCGACCGCCACCTCCGGGCCCGCGTGCGTGTAGAGCACCGCGTCGGACTCGCGGGATCGTCGCGCCCTGCGTGTTGCAGACCGAGAGCGTCTTCGCGCCGTGCTCCCGGGCGTACTTGACCGCCATCAGGGTGTCCATCGTCTCGCCGGACTGGCTGATCGAGACCACGAGCGTGCGCGGGCTGAGGACCGGGTCGCGGTAGCGGAACTCGTGGCTCAGCTCGACCTCGACGAGGACCCGCGCCCACTTCTCGATCGCGTACTTGGCGACCATGCCCGAGTAGGCGGCGGTGCCGCAGCCGATGATCGTGATCCGGTCGATGTCCGTGAGGATCGGGTCCAGGCCCTCGAGCTCGGGGAGCGTGACGACGCCCTCGTGGATGCGTCCGCGGAGCGTGTTGGCGACGGCCTCGGGACCCTCGGTGATCTCCTTCGCCATGAAGCTCGACCAGCCGCCCTTCTCGGAGGCGGACGCGTCCCAGGCGATCTCGAACGGCTCGGTCTCGACGGGCTCGCCGAAGAAGTCGGTGACGGTGACGAGATCGGGGGTGATCGTGACGATCTGGTCCTGCCCGATCGCGACCGCGCGACGGGTGAACTCGACGAACGCCGCGACGTCCGAGCCGAGGAAGTTCTCGCCGTCGCCCAGGCCGATCACGAGCGGGGAGTTGCGGCGGGCGCCGACCACGACACCCGGCTGGTCCTGGTGCAGGGCGAGGAGCGTGAAGGCGCCCTCGAGCCGCGCGACGATCGCCTGGAAGGAGAGCACGAGGTCGCCGGTGCGGCGGTACTCGCGGGCGATGAGGTGCGCGGCGACCTCGGTGTCGGTCTCGCTCTCGAAGACGACGCCCTCGGCGGCGAGCTCCTCCTTGAGCGGCTGGAAGTTCTCGATGATGCCGTTGTGGATGACGGCCAGCTTGCCGTCGTCCGCGAGGTGCGGGTGGGCGTTGCGATCGGTCGGCCCGCCGTGGGTCGCCCACCGGGTGTGCCCGATGCCGGTCGTGCCCTGCGCCAGCGGGTTCGCCTCGAGGTCGTCGACCAGGACGCTGAGCTTGCCGGAGCGCTTGCGGCTGTCGACCACCCCGTCCGCGTCGATGACGGCCACTCCCGCGGAGTCGTACCCGCGGTACTCCAGACGCTTCAGGCCCCCGAGCAGCACGGCCAGGCTGTCACGCGCGCCGACGTATCCCACGATTCCACACATGGGCTCGATCCTAACCGCGCCGGAGGTCCCGATCGCCGCGACGGGGCCGCTGCGCCGTCGGCCGCTAGGATCGGTGCCTATGCCGTCGTCAGCTCGCGAACCCGGCCGCGAGGCGCAGCCCTCCCCGTTCGTCGAGATCGTCCGCTCCGACTGGGGCCGAGCTGGCCCGGTCCACGGAGCTCCCGCTGACCGAGACCGAGGTCGTGCAGCTGCGCGGGCTGGGCGATCGGCTGAGCCTCACCGAGGTGGAGGTGACCTGCCGCTCTCCCGTCTGCTCGCGCTGTACGCCGCCGGCTCCCGTCATCTGCACCGGCGACGAGCACGTTCCTCGGCGAGCGGGCGCAGCCCCACCCTTCGTGATCGGAGTCGCCGGCTCGGTGGCGGTGGGCAAGTCCACGATCGCGCGGCTCCTGCGCGAGCTGCTCGCCCGCTGGGCGGACACTCCCCGCGTCGAGCTGGTCACCACCGACGGCTTCCTGCTGCCCAACGCCGAGCTCGAGCGGCGCGGGCTGATGAGCCGCAAGGGCTTCCCCGAGTCCTACGACCGCCGCGCTCTGCTCCGCTTCGTGTCGGAGGTGAAGGGCGGAGCCGCCGAAGTGCGCGCACCCTTCTACTCGCATCCTCGTACGACATCGTCCCGGACGCGGAGATCGTGGTGCGCCGGCCCGACGTGCTCATCGTCGAGGGGCTGAACGTGCTGCAGCCGCCCGTTCCCGGGCACGGCCTCGCCGTCAGCGACCTCTTCGACTTCACCGTGTACGTCGATGCGCGCACGGGCGACATCGCCCGCTGGTACGAGGAGCGCTTCCTCGCGCTGCAGCAGGGAGCGTTCGCCAATCCGAACTCCTACTTCCACCGCTACTCGACCCTCACGCCGGACGAGGCCCGCGAGCGCGCCCGCAGCATCTGGGACGCGATCAACGAGCCGAACCTCGTGCAGAACGTGCGCCCCACGCGCAGCCGCGCACGGCCTGGTCCTGCGCAAGCAGTCGGACCACGCGGTGTCGTCGGTGCTCCTCCGCAAGATCTGAGCGTCGGGGAACCGCGCGGCGTCGACTTGTCTCGAGCAGGCGGGACTCCGCTCGCAGGAGGGACGCCGCCCCTCCCTCGCTGATCGAGCAGCCCGCGTCTCGAGATCCCCCGGACGCGCGCTCCCTAGGAGCGCAGCCGCTCCAGCACCACATCGGCGAGCGACTGCGCGAGGCGGTCGGCCGTCTCCTGCGTCGTCGCCTCGACCATGACGCGCACCATCGGCTCGGTCCCGGAGGGGCGGAGCAGGACGCGACCGCCCGTGCCGAGCTCGGCGGACGCGTCCGCGACCGCGGCCGCGATGACCTCGTCGTCGTGCACGCCCTCGCGGTCGACGCCGCGGACGTTCACGAGGGTCTGCGGGAACACCTTCATCACCGAGGCCAGCTCGGCGATGCCTTCCAGAGCGCGCCATCTCGGCCGCGAGCTGCAGGCCGGTGAGGACACCGTCGCCGGTCGTCGCGAAGCGGCTCATGATGACGTGGCCCGACTGCTCGCCGCCGAGGGAGTAGCCTCCGTCGTTCATCGCCTCGAGCACGTAGCGGTCGCCCACTCCGGTCTCGATGACGCGGATGCCGGCGTCGGCCATCGCGATCTTGAGGCCCAGGTTGCTCATGACGGTGGCGACCAGGACGTTGTCCCGGAGCACGCCGCGCAGGCCATCGACGTCGCGAGGATCGCCATGATCTGGTCGCCGTCGATGACGCGCCCGGTGGCGTCCACGGCCAGGCAGCGGTCGGCGTCGCCGTCGTGCGCGATGCCCAGGTCCGCTCCGGCCGCGAGGACCGCCTCGGCGACGTGGTCGAGGTGCGTCGAGCCGACGCCGTCGTTGATGTTCAGGCCGTCGGGATCGTTGCCGATCACGGTGACGGTGGCGCCCGCGTCGGTGAAGACCTCGGGCGAGATGCCGGCCGCCGCGCCGTGCGCGCAGTCGATGACGACGTGCAGGCCGTCGAGCCGGGTGCTGCCGAGCGACCCGAGCAGGTGGACCACGTAGCGGTCCTCCGCGTCGGAGAAACGGCGGATCCGGCCGACGTCGGGGCGGTGGGCGTGAGCGCGGGGACGCCGAGAGCCGCTTCGATGCGGTTCTCGAGCTCGTCGGGCAGCTTGCGCCCGCCCGCGGCGAAGAACTTGATGCCGTTGTCGGCGGCCGGGTTGTGCGACGCCGAGATCATCACGCCGAAGTCGGCCTGCTCGTCGGCGATCAGGTACGCGGTCGCGGGCGTGGGGATGACGCCGGCGTCGAGGACGTCGACTCCGGCGCTGGCGAGTCCGGCGGCGACAGCGGCGCCGATGAACTGGCCGGAGATTCTGGGGTCGCGGGCGAGCACCGCGAGGGGGCGTCGACCCTCCGCCCGGGCGGCCGCACCGAGTACACGGGCGGCCGCCTGCGGCGAGGCCGAGCCAGGTCGGCCGTGACCTCGCGATTCGCGAGGCCACGGACGCCGTCGGTTCCGAACAGGCGCGTCATAGTGCGCAGTCCACTTCTCCAGCTACTGGTCGCGCGGCCCGAGGGCCGCACCGACTAGCGCCCGAGAACTGCGACGCCTTGCGGGCCTTCTTGAGACCGGCCTTCTTGCGCTCGATGACGCGGGCGTCGCGCGTGAGGAAGCCGGCCTTCTTGAGGATGGCGCGGTTGTTCTCGCGGTCGATCTCGTTGAGCGCACGGGCGATGGCGAGGCGCAGCGCGCCGGCCTGGCCGGAGGGCCGCCGCCGGTGATCTTCGCGACGACGTCGTAGGAGCCGACGAGGTCGAGCACCTTGAACGGGTCGGTGATCAGCTGCTGGTGCAGCTTGTTGGGGAAGTACTCCGCGAACTCGCGGGCGTTGACGGTCAGGCTGCCGGAGCCCGGGACCAGGCGCACGCGGGCGATGGCCTGCTTGCGACGGCCCACGGCTGCGCCGGAGACGTTGAGGACGGCGCGGGGCGTCGAGGACGCCTCGGTGGCCGGGCTTTCGGTGGAGTAGCTCTCGGGAGCCACGTCGATCTGGTCTGCGATCTTCGCCACGGTGTAGGTGATCCTTTGTCTTCGAAGTCTGGGGGTGTCGGGGAGGGCCGGAGCCTACTGGGCGACCTGGGTGAAGGCGTACGCCTTGGGCTGCTGCGCCGCGTGAGGGTGCTCGGTGCCCGTGTAGACCTTCAGCTTGCGCAGCTGCGCACGGCCGAGGGAGTTCTTGGGGAGCATTCCGCGGATGGCCTTCTCGACGGCGCGGACCGGGTTCTTCTCCGAGGGGCTCGGCGTACGTGGTGGCCGAAGGCCTCCCGGGTAGCCGGGTGGCGGTAGGCCTTCTTCTGGAGGAGCTTCTGGCCGGTCAGGGCGACCTTCTCCGCGTTGACGATGATGACGAAGTCGCCCATGTCCATGTGCGGCGCGAAGGTGGCCTTGTGCTTGCCGCGCAGGAGCGCCGCGGCGTGGGTGGCGAGGCGGCCGAGCACGACGTCGGACGCGTCGATGACGATCCAGTCGTGCTGGACGCTCAGCCGGCTTCGGAGAAAAAGTGCGAGTCACGTGAGTGCTGCTTCTGGTCGGGTGAGGTGTTCGTGAATCCCGCTCGTGGCCGTTCGACCCGCGAGGGGCCGAACCGATCCGGTGGAGGGCTCAACTTCGGGCGCTCGGCGCACGGCCGAGCACCAAGGGTCGACATTACAGCAAAGATGCCGTCGGCGATAGCGACGACACCGTCAGCGATGGCGACGACGCCGGTCGGCGGCCCTCGCGGGACGGGAACAGCCGCTCACTCCGTCCCGCCGAGTGCGGCGAGCACGTCCTCGGCGAGCGTCTCGGCCGCGTCCTGCGCGCCCACCGATGACCGGAGGACACGAGCCGGTCCCCCGCGAGCACCGTGAACGTGGACGCCGGGTCCAGCGCCGGGTCGCCGGGCTGGAAGAAGGCCGCCTCGCCCAGGTCGCTGCCCACGGCGCCGACGGCCGACGCCTGCCGCGCGGTCGCGTCCGCGAGGGTCGCTCCCGTGGCGGACTGGAGCAGCAGCGCAGTGGGATTGCCGGCCATCGACCACGCGCAGGCCCGAGCTGCTCGGAGGGCGTCGCGAACTCCTCCGGGAGATCCAGGATCGACTCGATCGTCTCGACCGGCAGCACCTGCGCGCAGTCCAGCGTCTCGGCGGTGAGCGTCGGTGCCGCGGGGGCGGCCGGGTCGGTCGTCGCGGGCGTCGTGCCGGCGGCGGGGTCTGCGTCGCGATGGCGGGCTGCGCCTGCTCCGGGATGTCGACCGTCGTGCCCGAGCAGCCGGCGAGTGCGAGCGCGAGCACGGCAGCGCCGACGAGGGAGGCGGGCGTGGAGCGGATCATGACGGGTCTCCGCGAGGGGCTCGGCGACCGGCAGGTGCGGCGCACGCGCGTCTGGGTGGCGCGCTCGGCGAGCGAGGAGTCCTCGGGATAGTCGACCTCGCGCAGGATGAGCCCGCGGGCCGGCATCACCGCGAACGCGTTGGTTCTGGCCGCGTCGTCGCGGAGCCCTCGACGTCCTCCGCGGCGAGCCGCCCGTGCCCCACTGCGACGCAGGCCCCCACGAGCGCGCGCACCATGCTGTGGCAGAAGGCGTCGGCCCGAGGTGCGCGTGCAGGACGCCGTCGGAGTCGCGCTCCCAGTCGAAGTCGAGCAGCGTCCGGATCGTGGTCGCGCCCACCCTCGCCCGGCAGAAGGACGCGTAGTCGTGCAGGCCCAGCAGCGACTGCGCCGCCCGGTTCATCGCCTCCTCGTCGACCGACTCCGTGATCCACGTCGTGTACGCCCTCTCGAGCGGGTGGCGCAGCGACGAGGCGTCCGCCAGGCCGGTACTCATGGCGTCGCCACCGGGCGGAGAAGCGGGCGTCGAACCCTTCGGGCGCTCGCGAGACGCGGTGCACGCTGAGGTCCGAGTACTGCCCGAGGATCCCGCGCAGCCGCCGCTCCAGCACCGCCTCCTGCGGCAGCGTCCCCTCGCCCGCTCGGCGACCACCGCTGAGCCGGATCCACTGCTCCTCGCTGAGGTCGGCGTGCGCGACCTGCGCGCTGGCGTGCACGCCGACGTCCGTGCGGCCCGCCACCGTGACCGTCGTGCGCTCGGGCGTGCGCAGCACCTTCGACAGCGCGTCCTCGAGCACCCCCGCACCGTGCGGAGTCCGGGCTGGAGAGCCCAGCCCGGAAGTGGGAGCCGTCGTGGGCCAGGTCGAGGCGGACGCGGTGAAGCACCCGTCGAGTCTAGATCGACGCACCGGGCCTCTCCGGCCGATCGGATCCGGCCTAGAGGCGCACGCCGGCAGCGGCGAGGACGGTCTCCGCCCAGTCGAGCGCTGTGGCGGAGTCCCGGAGGTGCGAGACGATGCGCACTTCGTAGCCGCCGGCCTGGATCGCCAGCTCGCCGGGCTGCGACGCCCCGGCGTCGCGGTCGACGCGGTAGCCGGCGTCGCCCAGGGGCACCGGCGTCGCACCGACGGCCTCCCCCGCACCGACGAAGGTCTCGAGCAGGCGCGCCGGCGCGAGGGTCACCTCGAGCGCGGAGGTTGCCCGCGACCAGGTAGGTGCAGCGTCGGCCGTCGCCGACCAGCGCGACCGATCCGCTCGGCAGCCCCGTGCTCTCCTCGATCCGCGAGGCGGGCAGGACGGTCGCGCAGTCCAGGACCGGCTGCGCGGCGGCGGTCGGCTCGGCGGGCACCGGCGTCGGCGTGATCACCGCGGTCGCTCCGGACTGCTCCGGGATCTCGACCACCGGCACGGACGAGCAGCCCGCGAGGACGACGACGAGGGAGAGGACCAGGACGGCCGGTCGTCGGGAGCGCAGACGCACGACTCCCCTTCCGCAGGCTCACCGGGGCGGCGGCCCCGGCCGGCACCGGGCGGCGCGGTCGCGCGATGCAGCGCGATGACGCCATCGTAGGCGACGTTACGCGCCACCGGAGTGTCGCCGACCGCCCTCCCGGAACGACGAGAGCCCCCCGTCCCGGAGGACGGAGGGCTCTCGACGGTCGCGCGGGACCGCCTGGTCTCGCTGGTCTCCTCGACCGGGGCGTCCTCGACGGGAGCGTCCCTGGACGGCGGCGTCCTCGGACGGCGCGTCCTGGTTGCGTCGGTCTCCTCGACGGGGGCGTCCGCGACGTGGAGCCGACGCCGGCGCCGCCGCGGCGCAGGACTTCTCTCGCCTTCGGGGTCACGGGCTCGAGGACGAGCTCGACGACCGCCATGGGGGCGTTGTCGCGCCCTTGCGGGGACCGATCTTGGTGATGCGGGTGTAGCCGCCCTCGCGCTCGGCGACGAGCGGAGCGATCTCGGTGAAGGCTGCACGACGGACTTGTCGCCGATGGTCGCGAGGACGACGACGGGCGTGCAGGCGCTTGGCGGGCATTGACGAGGCGCTCGGCGAGCGGACGCAGGCTGGCCTTGAGGACCCGGTCGTCTTGATGCTCTTGTGCGTGAACAGGGCCGCGGCCAGGTTCGCCAGCATCAGACGCTCGTGTGGGACCGCCTCCGAGGCGGGAGCCCTTGGTGGGCTTGGGCATGGGTTTACTCCAGTACTAAGGGGGTGTCCCGGCAGGGTCGGTCATGAAGAGCGCCAGGCTCGGAGCGGAGACCTAGATGCTCGTCGTCGTAGCTGTAGAAGTGGGCGCCGTCGAACCCGGGGACCGAGTCCTTGAGCGACAGGCCGAGCTCCGTCAGCTTCTCCTTGACCTCATCCACCGACTTCTGACCGAAGTTGCGGATGTTCATGAGCTGCGTCTCCGAGAGGGCGACGAGCTCGTTGACGTTGTTGATGCCCTCGCGCTTGGGCAGTTGTAGCTGCGCACCGAGGTCGAGGTCCTCGATGGGCATCGACAGCTCGGTCGAGAGGACGTCGACCGGCGCGAGACGTCTCGATGCCTCTGCCGCGTTGTTCAGCTCGCGGGCGAGGTCGAACAGCTCGGTCAGCGTGCGACCGGCGGAGGCGATGGCGTCGCGCGGCGTGATCGCGGCCTTCGATCTCGTCGACGACCAGGCGGTCGAAGTCGGTGCGCTCGCCGGCACGGGTGGCCTCGACGCGGTAGGTGACCTTCAGCACGGGCGAGTAGATCGAGTCGACCGGGATCTGGCGGCCTCCAGGCTCGCTGCGGTTCTGGGTCGCCGACACGTAGCCGCGGCCGCGCTCGATGGTGACTCCAGCTCGAACTTCGCCCTTGTCGTTCAGCGTGGCGATGACGAGCTCCGGGTTGTGGATCTCGGCACCGGCCGGAGCCGAGATGTCGGCGGCGGTGACCTGACCGGCGCCCTGCTTGCCCAGGTAGGCGGTGATCAGCTCGTCGTGCTCCGAGGAGACGACCAGGCCCTTGATGTTCAGGATGATCTCGGTGACGTCCTCGCGGACGCCGGGACCGTCGTGAACTCGTGCAGGACTCCGTCGATCCGGATGCTGGTGACAGCGGCGCCCGGGATGGAGGACAGCAGGGTGCGACGCAGCGAGTTGCCGAGCGTGTAGCCGAAGCCGGGCTCGGGGGCTCGATGACGAAGCCGGGAACGGAACTCCGAGATGTTCTCCTCGGTGAGCGTCGGACGCTGTGCGATAAGCACTGTTGATTCCTTTCGATCACGTGTCCGCTATATGACACGTGCGTTTGCGAGGTATGAAATTTATGAAAGAAATGCGCGATCCGCCGGTCGGCCGGCGCCCGCCGCGGAGGAGGGCGGGGCACGCGGCCGATGACGGCTGCGAGTGCTGGTGCTAGACGCGGCGGCGCTTGTGAGCGGCACCCGTTGTGCGCCTGCGAGGTGACGTCGTTGATCGAGCCGACCTCGAGGCCTGCGGCCTGGAGGAGCGGATCGCCGTCTCGCGACCCGAGCGGGCCTTCTACCTGAAGACGTCGACCTTCTTCATGCCGTGCTCCTGAGCCTGGCGCGCGGCCGACTCGGCGGCGAGCTGGGCAGCGAACGGCGTCGACTTGCGCGAGCCCTTGAAGCCGACTCCACCGGACGAGGCCCAGCTGATGACGGCCCCGGAGGGCCGGTGATCAACGATGGTGTTGTTGAACGTCGACTTGATGTGGGCTGGCCCACTGCGATGTTCTTCTTCTCCTTGCGGCGCGGCTTACGAGCGGCCGACTTGGGGGTAGCCAATGTAGCCCATCTCCTCTAGGTCCGTGTCGCCCGCGTTACTTGCGGCCGGCCTTCTTCTTGCCGGCGACGGTGCCCTTGGAGTCCTTGCGGGTGCGCGCGTTCGTCTTGGTGCGCTGTCCACGGACCAGGAGGCCGCGGCTTGGTGACGAAGCCCTCGTAGGAGCCGATCTCGACCTTGCGGCGGATGTCGGCGGCGACCTCGCGGCAGAGGGTCTGCTCCACCTTGTAGTTGCCCTCGATGTAGTCGCGGAGCGCGACAGGCTGGTCGTCGCTGAGGTCCTTGACTCGGATGTTGCCGTCGATCCCGGTGTCGCTGAGGTCGCGAGCGCTGGCGCGGCCGACACCGTAGATGTAGGTCAGTGCGACCTCCACGCGCTTCTCGCGCGGGATGTCGCTCCTGCCAGACGTGCCATTGGCTTCTCCTGTTGAGTGAGTGGAGGTGTGATGCAACGCCGGTGCCCCGGCCTCCACCGGGGGCTCCTTGATTCGTCCCCGCCGGGGCGGGGATGCGCGAGTGGTGACGTTGCGGTTCTGTGTTCTGTTGTGGGGCGGCGGACCGCCCCGGCGCTCCCCTGCCGGGAGCAGCGGTCGGGACTAGCCCTGGCGCTGCTTGTGGCGGGGGTTGCTGCTGCAGATGACCATCACGTTGCCGTGGCGGCGGATGATCTTGCAGTGGTCGCGAATGCGCTTGACGCTGGGTTGACCTTCATGGTTCTGTTCCTTGATTTCGCTGGCGTCGTGCTCCCGGCGGATGCCCGACCGTTCCACCCACAGGACACGCACGTCGCGAACGGAGCGGGGCGAACGCCTACTTGTAGCGGTAGACGATCCGGCCGCGGGTCAGGTCGTAAGGGCTCAGCTCGATCACGCGGTCCTCGGGGAGGATGCGGATGTAGTGCTGACGCATCTTGCCCGAGATGTGGGCGAAAACTTTGTGTCCGTTGGTCAGCTCCACGCGGAACATCGCGTTGGGGAGCGCCTCGACAACCGCACCTTCGATTTCGATGACACCGTCTTTTTTGGCCATAGCCTCACTGTCGTTGAGTAGTGTGTGTACTGGTCGTGCGAATGTTTCCGCGATCCTCCCCCGAGCCGAGTACCCGGGATGCGATGCGGGCGTACCGGAGCACGCGCAAAACGCAAGGGTCGATGCTGCGTTCGGCCCGCTCCGCCACCTCGGGCGTGTCGCACGAGCGGCCGGACAGGACGCGCCTCCGCCGATCGGCCCCTCGCCGCCGCCTAGGCTGGCTCCCAGGCCCGGAGTCGGGCCGACGGAGGAGTGCCGATGGCGCGCACGAAGGCTGGACCGCGACGGGCGGCGCTGGTACTCGCATCCGCTCGTCACGGTGCTGGTCGCGATCGTCGTCATCGCCTCGATGCAGACCTTCTTCGTGAAGGTGTACACCGTGCCTACCGGGTCGATGGAGAGCACCCTGCAGGGCGGCGGCTTCTTCGGCGACCGGATCACTGTCGACCGCACCGCGGCACTGCAGGGCGAGCCGGGGACGGGGCGCATCGTCTTCTCGCGCGACGAGGCGTGGGGGCCACCGACACGGTCGGGAACCCGCTCTCGGAGGCCGTGAAGTACTTCGGCGACGTGACCAGCATCGGCCCCAGCCACGAGGAGTTCCTCGTGAAGCGCGTCATCGCGTCGGCCGGTCAGACGGTCTCGTGCTGCGACGCCGAGGGGCGGGTGCTCGTCGACGGGCAGCCGCTCGACGAGGACTACGTCTTCGAGGACTTCCCGTTCGACGCCGGGTCGCTCGACTGCTCGACGACGCCCGCCTCGACCCGGTGCTTCCAGGAGTACACGGTGCGGGAGGGCACGCTCTTCGTCCTCGGCGACCACCGCTCGAACTCGAACGACTCGCTCAGGCTCTGCCGCGGCGCGGTCGGACCAGGCCGACGCCTGCGTCAAGACGGTGCCCGTCGAGCGCGTGGTGGGCCGAGTCTTCGCCGTCGCCTGGCCGCTGACCCGCTGGAGGCTGTTCTGACCTCGCCGGGGAAGCATAGCGGACAGGGACCGTTCGGGTCCCGTCCGTCAGTGAAGGCGATGCTGCCTGCCGCTGAGCGCGACCTCGACGAGCTGCGGGAACAGCGGGTGCTCGGGAGCGAGCCCGGTCACGTCCGGGCCGACTCCTCCGGCGAGAGCGCGGCGAGCTTCTCGCGCAGCTCGACGCTCTGCAGGTCCTCCGGCACGTCCAGCGCGGCGCCGACGGCGGCCAGGAGTCCCGACGGGGTGCGACCCCGCTCGGCGAGCTTTCCGCGGGGCCGATGAAGCGCTCGTGGCGCGACAACTGCCGAGGGCTGACGGCCGACCCGGTCGACCGTGTCGGTCAGGTACGGGTTGCCGAAGCGCTTCGGGGTCTTCACCGAGTAGGCCTGCTGCTCCTCGTCGCTGAAGCCGTGCTTCGCCACGATGAGCGCCTTGGTGTCCTCGGGCGCCGCCACCGCGTCGTGCCTCGGGATCGCCAGAGCGTCCGAGCTTGTGCGCGCCGGCCGCGAAGCCGACGTAGGCCGCCGTCGCGTGGCCGGTGTTCACCGTGAAGAGCTTGCGCTCGATGAAGGGCTCCAGGTCGTCGACGTAGGTCGCGCCCGGCAGCTCCGGCTCGCCGCCCTCGAAGGAGGTGCGGCTGGATGACCCACTCGAAGAAGCTCTCGACGGTGACGTCCAGACCCTGCCCCCGGCTCCTGGTTCGGCACGATGCGGTCCACCGCGGTGTCGGCGAAGACCGCACGGGAGCGCAGCGTCTCCCGCTCGTCCGCGCCGAGGTTCGCGGCGACCTCGGTCTGCAGCAGACGGGTCGCGTTGATCGCGTTCTCGCAGGCCATCACGCTGGTGACCGGGCCGCGGACTCGTCCTGGGCCGCGAAGGCCCTTCGCGATCACGGGAGCGACGAAGCGGAGGATGTTGGGGCCGGAAACCGCCAGTCGTGACGATGTCGGCCGTCGCGATCTCGCGGATCATGTGGCCTCCTCGCGTCGGCGGCCGAGTTCGCCAGGCGCGGAAGCGGTCGACCACGTGCGTGACCGACTCCTCCCCCACCTCGTGCACCTCGTAGCTGTCGGCGGCGGCCAGCCGGTCGATCAGCGCGGCGTTGATGCCGTCGGCGAAGACGATCTCGTAGCCGGCTCCGTGCAGGATCAGCCCGACGAAGCCGCGGCCGATGTTGCCGGCGCCGAAGCGGACGGCCTTGGGCATCAGGAGAGTTGACCTCCCCGAGGAGCCCGTAGAGCGCCTGCGCGTCGGGGGCGTCGAGGAGCTTCTGCACCTCGTCCTCCTCCGAGAAGATGATGGCGATCTTCGAGAGGATCTCCGAGGTGCTCGTTGTTCACGCCGGCGATGCCGGCGACGAAGCGCACCTCGTTGCCGTCCCAGTCGATCGGCTGCGCGTAGCAGGACGAACGACAGCGCGGAGGAGCGGATCTCGTCCTTCGCGTCGTTGGTGCCGTGCGGGATCGCGAGCAGGCTGCCCATGTAGGTGGAGACGGTCGCCTCGCGGGCGAGCATCGCCTCGTGGTAGGCGGGGTCACCGCGCCGACTCCCACGAGCATGTCGGCGGCCTCCTTGATGGCCGCCTCCTTCGTGGTGGCGGTGCCGGAGGCGTTGATCTGTCCGATGGTGAGCACTTCGCTCATGGCTTCCAGTCCTTCCGATGGTGGGAACAGGCGAGGGAGCCCGCAGGGGCGAGCGGAGCGTGTCCTGCCTCGTCGCACCCTACGGGCTCCCTCGTCGTGCTTACTGGATGGTCGCGGGCTACTGGCCGTGCTGTTCGCGGACGAGCGAGACGGACCTCGTCGTACTTCGGGCCGTTCATGCGAAGTTGTCGACGGAGACGTGGATCGCGCCGGGCGTGCGCTGGCGAGCGCGCTCGGTGAGCTCGGCCTGGGTGATGACCAGGTCGACGTCGTCTTCGAGGGCCGCGATCGCCTTGTTGGTGACCGTGACGTCCTCGAAGCCCGCCTTCTTCATCTTGTTGCGCAGGACGGAGGCGCCCATGGCGGACGATCCCATCCCGGCGTCGCAGAGCGAACACGATGTTCCGGACACCGGGTCGCGGTCGCGGCGGCACCGGCGACGGAGGCGCCGCTGGAGTCCTGCGGGGTGTTGGCTCCGCCGGCGTTGATGAGCGAGCCGACGGCGCTGTCGCCGCTGCCCTTGTTGGCCTGGTTCGCGGCGACGGCGGCGGCGAGCTTGTCGTCGCCCTCCTGCGCTGCGGCGAGGTCGCTCTTGCGGCCGGCGCGGATGATCACCAGGCGGCCGCAGGCGAACGAGACGGCGGCGGCGAGGCGGACGACCGACAGGATGACTCCGATGAAGCTGTCGTTCGCGGTCTGCAGGAGCACCGCGATGATCGAGCCGGGCGAGGCCGGGGCGCGCAGGCCCGAGTTGAAGGCGACGTTCGTGGCGACACCGGTCGCGCCACCGAAGGGGATGACGGCGGCGAGGAGGGCCGGCTTCATCAGCACGTAGGGGAAGTAGATCTCGTGGATGCCGCCGATGAAGTGGACAATGACCGCGGCACCGGGAGCGGAGGCGCGGGCGGCGCCGACTCCGAAGATCGCGAAAGCGAGGAGCACGCCCAGGCCGGGGCCGGGGTTCGCCTCGAGGAGGAAGCGGAGCAGCGACTTGCCGGTCTCCTCCGCCTGCTGCACGCCGAGCGGGGTGAGCACGCCGTGGTTGATCGCGTTGTTGAGGAACAGGATCTTGGCGGGCTCGATGAAGAGGGCTCGTCAGCGGGAGCAGGCCCGCGCCGACCAGCCACTCGACTCCGGCGCCCGGAGACGGCCGAGAGGCCCACGACGAGCGGGGCGACGCCGGCGAACGCGACGAGCGCCAGCAGGAGGCCGAGGATGCCGGCCGAGAAGTTGTTGACGAGCATCTCGAAGCCGGGCTTGATCTTGCCGTCCCAGATCGCGTCGACCTTCTTCATGAGCCACGCCGAGAGCGGGCCCATGATCATCGCGCCGATGAACATCGGGATGCCGGCGCCGACGATGAGCGCCCATGGTCGCGATGGTGCCGACGACGCCGCCTCGGGCGCCGTAGACCAGTGCGGCCACCACGGTGTTCGCGATGAGCAGCGGGAGGAGGTAGGTGGATCATCGGGCCGACGAGGCCGGTGTTCACGAGGTCGGGGTCGCTGCTCCAGCCGCCGAACTGCTGGACCCAGGTGGCGTCGACGCCGAGCAGCGGCAGCCACCCGGTCTCGATGAAGAGGGCGGTGGATGAAGCCCCAGGCGATGAAGGCCGCGATGTTCGGCATGACCATCCCCGAGAGGAAGGTGCCGAAACGCTGAGACGTGGACGCGCGCTCCACCGCGCGCGTCGACGTCGCTGGACGTCGTTGTCATGTGGTGTTCTCCGATTCTCGGTGCGGGATCCGACTGTTCCTGAGCGGACGGATCCCGCGTAGGGCGAGGTCGTGATGAGGGGTGGTGCACGGGGGTCTGACGGGGTGGTGCGTGACGGCGGCCCGGAGGGCGCGAGGGGCCCAGGAGGGCAGCGATCGCCTCGGTGACGGCGGAGCGCGCGGCGCTGTCCGCTCGCGAGCGCGAGCTCCGCGAATCGCTTCGCATCCTCGAGGGAGTGCTCGGCCAGCTCGGCGCGCACGTCGGCGAGAGCCGAGGGCGACGCATCGAGAGGCTCGTCGCGCCGAGGCCCACGAGGACCACGGCGAGCAGGGGGTCGGCGGCGGCCTCGCCGCAGATGCCGACGGGCTTGCCCAGCGCCGCGCTCCGCGCGGCCGACCTGCGCCGACGAGGCGGAGGACGGCCGGGTGCCACGGGTCCTGGTACGCGGACACGGTGCCGAGCATCCGGTCCGCCGCCAGCGTGTACTGGGTCAGGTCGTTGGTGCCGATGGAGGCGAAGTCCGCGACTCCGAGGATCCGGTCGGCGAGCAGGGCCGAGGAGGGCACTTCGACCATGACGCCCGCGGTGCGGATGCCGAGCTCGCGAGCCATCGTCGTGAAGTAGCGGGTCTCGTCGACGGTCGCGACCATCGGCGCCGCGGACGCAGAGCGTCGGCGTCGGTCGCGGCGTCGGCCTGGGCGAGGGCGGTGAGCTGGTCGCGGAGGATCTGCTCGCTGGCGCGCAGAGCGCGGAGTCCGCGCAGCCCCAGGGCGGGGTGCCTTCCTCGTGGTCGTCGTTGAGGAAGCTCAGCGGCTTGTCGGCACCGGCGTCGAGCGCCTCGGTCGACGACCTTCTTCCCCGGGAACGCGGCGAGCAGAGCGCGCAGCACTGCTCCGCCTGCTCGGCGACGGTCGGCGCGGTCTTCTCGCGTCGAGGAAGAGAGAACTCGGTCCGGAACAGGCCCACCGCCCTCCCGCCTCCCAGCTCGATCGCCGCGCCCTGCGCGCCCGTCGGCCGAGCCGAGGTTCGGCGAGCAGCGGGACGGCGTGGCCGTCGGCGAGGGCGCCCGGCGACGACGGGGAAGCGGCGAGGCGCTCGGCGCGCTCGGTGATCGCAGCCTTCGCCTGCGATGATCTCGACGTCCGACGGATTCACGGTCACGACGCCGGTGGTGGCGTCGGGGAATGCGCAGCTGGCCGTCGCGCAGGTCGAGGGCACCGGTGGTGCCGACGATCGCGGTGATCGACTTCTCGCGGGCGAGGATCGCGGTGTGCGAGGTCGAGACCGCCGTCGCTGGTGACGAGGCCGAGGACCTTGTCGAGGTCCAGCAGCGCGGTGTCGGCCGGCGCGTAGGTCGCGGGCGACCAGCACGAACGGCTCGTCCGACTCGGGTACGCCCGGTGCGGCCACGCCGGCGCAGGCGCTGGCACGACGCTGCGGCGGAGACGTCGGCGTCGAGGTCGGTCCGCGCGCGCTCGGCCATGTACCCGCCCATCGCGACGAGGAGGTCGCGGAACCCGGCGAACGCCTCGCGCACCGCCCGCTCGGCCGTCTTGCCGTTCGCGATGCGCGCCTTTGACGTCGTCGTGGAGGAGCGGCGGGATCCTCCGCCATCAGCGCCTGCGCGTCGAGGACGTCCTTCGCGGAGCCGCCCGGCGCGCTCCCCGCGGTGGCGGATCGTCGCGGCCGTCGCCGACAGGGACAGACACGGCGCGCTCCTCCTCCTGCACGGGAGTGCAGCGTGCTCGCCACGTCCTCGGGCTCGGGGAGCGGCTCGGGCATGCGCAGGACGGGCCCGAGGGCGAGCCCGCGGCCGACTCCGGTGCCCTGGAGCTTCGCAGAGGCGTAGGCGGTCGAAGGAGTGGACAGCGTCATGAGTGCTCGGTTCCTGTCGTGCTCTCGTCGGTGAGAGAGCGGGGGTGATCGAGTGGGGTGCGGGGAGGAGCGTCGGGGTAGCGAGTCAGGAGGGGTGAGAAGCGACCCATTGAGGGTCGCCGTCGCCTTCAGCGTCTTCCGCAGCTGCCGGCGCCGTGCGCGCCGGGGCGCGCCCTGCGTGACGCGCAGCGTCACCGCGTCGTGGTCGGTGGTCAGGAACTCCGCCAGCTCGTCGAGCACGGCCTGCTCGTTGTCGCCCTCGACGGTGAGGGTGAGGTCGTCTCCGTGCTCGATGCCGAGCGAGATGATGCCGAGGATCGACGCGGCGTTGACCGCGGTGGCGTCGCCCTTCTTGACGAGGACCTTCTGGCCCGACTTCTCGCCGCGGCCTGGCTGAAGAGCGAGGCGGGGCGGGCGGAGGCCCTTCGACGATGCGACCTGAACAGTGCGCTCGACCATGAACGTTTCTCCTGGATCTGCAGCCGGGGCTGCGTCGGCGGTGCCTGCTCCGGGCTCGGCGCCCGGTGCTGGTCGTCCGGAGGATCCCCGTCCGCTCCTGCGACGACCGCGCGAGCGGCGAAGAGGACGGGCAGGGTGTCGAGCACGGTGTCGGCACCGTGCACTCCGAAGACGTCGTGCGGGAGGAGGGCGGCCGCGACTCCGACCGCCTCCGCCTGGTGGCGGAGTCCGTCGAACTGCGACCCCGAGATGCGGCCCGACCGAGGACGTCGGCCTCCGGGGAGTCCGCGAGACCGGCGAGGGTCTCGGAGCGGAACGAGGCGTCCACGCCCCGCTCCTTCGCACCCGCCCGCAGGCGGTGCGCCAGGAACGTGCTCGACGCCCCTGCACCGCAGACGATCAGGATCTTCCGCATACGATCGCCTCCTCGCGCCCGTGTCGTCCTTCAGTGAAGCACCCTCCCGCGCGGGCGGGGCTGCCGCAGGCAATCTTCCGCAGGGCCGGAAGAGCGCTTCCACGCCGACGGCGCGGGGATTTCCCGGCCCGACTGGGAGATGGTTGACTGCGAGGACCGACGATCGCCGACCTCGCGACGAGCGGCCCGCGGCGGGGCGCACGCTCTCCGCGGGATCCCCCTTCGCGCCTGGAGCCCCTGGATGCCTGACAACCGCGAACGCCTGCTGGAGTACCTCTCCCGCGCGGACGGGTGGGTGACCGCGCACGAGCTCGCCGATCGGCTCGGAGTGACCACCCGGAGCGTGCGCAGCTACGTCACCGCGATCAAGACGCAGGCCGCGCCGCTCGAGCCCGTCGAGTCCTCGCCAACGGCTACCGGCTGGCCCGCGACGCCTACGCCGCGTTCCTCGACGCCCAGCGCAGCCGCTACGTCGAACCGGACACCCCCGCGATCGTCTGTACGGACTCGTCCGGCGGCTGGTCGACTCCGACGACGGACTCGACGTCGTCGCCCTCGCCGAGGACCTCGCGGTGAGCGAGTCGACGGTGGAGGCGGACCTGAGGCGCGTGAAGTCCTCGCCGACGAGGCGGGTCTCTCCCTCGCCCGCCTCAGCGCGACCGTCCGGCTCGAGGGCAGCGAGGAGGCGAGACGCCGCCTGATCTCGCGCATGTTCCGGGACGAGAGCGCCCAGGGCGTCTTCACCCTCGACGACGTGCAGCGGGAGTTCGCCTCCCCCGGTCTCGGGGCGTTCAAGACCGAGCTGCTGGGCGCCCTCGAGGAGCGCGGCTACTACATCAACGACTACGGCGTGAACAGCGTCCTGCTGCACATCGCCATCGCCGTCGACCGCGTCTCGCGCGGCATCGGGGACTCGTCGGCGGGGCACCCCTCCCCGCTCTGCACGGCGAGCTCGCCGCACTGCTCGCCGAGCTGGTCGAGCGCCACTACGCGACGCGGCTCACGGACGCCGAGCTGGCCCAGCTCGCGATCCTGATGACCACCCGCGTCGCGACTCCCGGGCAGAACGAGCCGGTCGCCGCCGTCGTCGAGAACTACGTCGATCCCGAGGACCTCGCGTGGTCCGGGAGCTGGTCGCCGAGGTGAACCGCGAGTACCTGGTGGACCTCGACGACGAGGGCTTCATCGTGCGCCTCGCCCTGCACGTCCGGAATCTCATCGCCCGGGCGTCCGAGGGCGGCTACTCCCGCAATCCGCTCACCCGCTCCATCAAGACCAGCTTCCCGATGACGTACGAGATCGCGGTCTTCCTCGCCTCGGGACTCCAGCGCCGCCGCGGCATCCTCGTGAACGAGGACGAGATCGCGTACATCGCCCTGCACGTGGGCTCGTTCCTCGAGCGTGTCTCGCGCCGCGAGGAGCGGCTGTCCTGCGTCATCGTCTGCCCCAACTACTACGACCTCGCGCACATGCTCAGGCTCCGGGTCGAGCGCTCACTCGGCACCGAGGTCGAGGTCCGCTCGCTGATCACCCGGAGCGACGTCGACTGGGACCGCCTGACCGCCGATCTGGTGATCACCACGATCGACGAGCGGCCGTACGCCGACGACGTGGTCAAGTCGCGCAGCCGTTCCTCACCGATCACGACGTCGACTCCGTCCGTCGAGCGATCGCCCGGGTCCGCCGGCACCGGCGCCGCGCGCAGATCAAGGACGAGCTGCTGCAGTTCTTCGACGAGTCGCTCTTCTTCCGCAACCTCCACGCGCGCGACGAGTCCGCCATGATCCGCCTCCTGGGCGAGCGGATGATCGCGCAGGGCATCATCGACGACGATTACGTCGCCGGCGCGATCGAACGCGAGCGGATGAGCTCCACGGCCTTCACCGACAATCTCGCCGTGCCGCACGCCATGGCGATGAGCGCGCGGCGCACCTCGATCGCGATCGTCGTGAACGACGTGCCGATGGAGTGGGGCGAGCAGCGGGTGAACGTCATCGCGATGATCGCGTTCGCGTCGGCGGGCCGCAGCACCTTCCAGTCGGTCTTCGACCAGTTCGTGGAGGTCTTCTCGGAGCGCGCGGAGGTGCAGCGGCTGATCCGCCGCTCCACCGACTTCGGCGCCTTCATCGAGGAGCTGGTGAGGGTGTTCGACAGCTAACTGTCGGACACCCTCACCAGCTCCTCCCAGGCGGCAGCCGGGCGGTCCAGTGGACCGCCCCGCCGCGGAAGACCGCGATCCGTGACGGCGACCCTCAACGGGTCGCATCCGCATCCCCCGGTGTTGCAGGCGGAGAAAGGTCTCGATACGCCGCCCCGCGGCTATCCGACCAGCAGGAGGCGCGACAGATCCTCCCCGCTCTGCTCCACGCGATCGGCGTCGGCACGATCCCGTACGGTGCGAGCGCCGCCGCTCGATGCGTCTCTGCGGGGCTGCTCGACCAGCAAGGGGACCGCCGTCGCGTCTGCTCCTCCGGTCCGAGCCGTCGTGCTGTCTGCAACCGAGGTCGGGACGGCCCGCGGGTTCCGTTCGAGTCGCCCGCGCGGCTCCTGACCTCGGTTGCGAACGGCTCGGCCCGCAGAACCAAGGCTGACTGAGGAGATCCGAGCGGGAATCACCGGATCGCGTCGTGGAGCGCCTTGCGTAGAGGCCCACCGGGAGTGGTGGGTCTCTGAGGAGAGAGTCCCCTCGTACGCGTGGCGACCGGGTCGGCAGCAGCCGACTTCTCCCTCACCGCTGAGACGCGAAGCCGCTTCGCCGCTCGGCACGCCGCTGCGCGGCTGCTCGATGAGCGGATCGAGGCCACACTCGCGCCTAATTCACGCGATCGGCGTCGGCGCGATCCCGTACGGCGCGAGGCCCGCCGCTCCCCGTCGGCGAGCGTCGTCACCCGGATGCCGTCGCGGTGCACCGCGACGGAGTGCCTCCCAGTGCGCGGACATGCTGCCGTCGACGGTCGCGACCGTCCACTCGTCCTCGCGCACGACGGTCTCGGCGCTGCCGGCCGTCACCATCGGCTCGATCGCGACGACGAGCCCGGGCTTCACCTCGGGTCCGCGCTGGCGCACCCGGTAGTTGAAGACGGGCGGCGCCTCGTGCATCGAGCGGCCGATGCCGTGGCCGATGTAGTCGGTCAGGATCCCGTAGACGCGGCCCGACTTCTCGGCCTCGTCCTCGATGTACTCCTCGATCGCCGCACCGATCTCGTTGAGGTGCCGGGCGGAGGCGAGGGCGGCGATGCCGCGCCAGAGCGAGCCCTCGGTCACGCGCGACAGCTCGGCCCGCGCCGCGACCTCCTCCGGGCGGGAGGGTCCGGCAGCACGAGGGTCATCGCGGAGTCGCCGTTCCAGCCGTCGATCTCGGCGCCGCTGTCGATCGAGACGATGTCACCCGCGGCGAGGACGCGCCCACCGGGGATCCCGTGCACGACCTCGTCGTTCACCGACGCGCAGACCGTGTGCCGGTAGCCGGGCACCAGCTTGAAGTTCGAGTGCCCGCCGCGCTCGATGATCGCGGCCTCCGCGATCGCGTCCAGCTCGAGCGTGGTGACGCCCGGACGGATCGCGGCGCGCACGGCATCGAGCGAGGCGGCCGTCGCGAGCCCCGGGGCCAGCATCGACCGCAGCTGCGCGGGCGTCTTGTAGAGGGAGGAGCGGAACCCCACGGCGTCAGGCGGCCGACGGGTCGTCGACCAGCCGACTCACCCGGTGGCCCTCGAGGGCCACGACGATCCGATCGGTGACCTCCTCGACGGGCCTCGAGGCCGTCGACGACGACGACGAGGCCGCGGCGGGCGTAGACGTCGATGAGCGGAGCGGTCTGCTCCTCGTAGAGCGCGAGCCGGCGGCGGATGACGTCCTCGGTGTCGTCGCTGCGCCCCTGCTCGTGCGAGCGCTTCAGCAGTCGCGTCACGACCTCGTCGGTGTCGGCCGTCAGCTGCACGACGGCGTCGAGGCTGTTGCCGTCCGCAGCGAGGATGCGGTCGAGCTCGTCGACCTGCTCCGTGGTGCGCGGGTAGCCGTCGAGGAGGAAGCCCGTCTTGACGTCCGCCTCCTGGAGGCGGTCGTGCACGATCGCGTTGGTGAGCTCGTCCGGCACGTAGCGACCGGCGTCGAGGAAGGCCTTGGCCTGCAGGCCCAGCTCGGTCTCGTTCGCGACGTTCATCCGGAAGATGTCGCCGGTCGAGACGGCCGGGACGCTCAGGATCTCGGAGAGTCGCGAGGCCTGAGTGCCCTTGCCGGCGCCGGGAGGGCCGATCAGCAGGAGACGGAAGCCCACCACCGGGGTCGCGGTCATCGGAGGAGCCCTTCGTAGTGGCGCTGCTGCAGCTGCGAGTCGATCTGCTTCACGGTCTCCAGTCCGACTCCGACGATGATCAGGATGGACGTGCCGCCGAACGGGAAGTTCTGGTTGGCGCCGACCAGCGCGGAGCGCGACCAGCGGGACCAGGGCGATCAGGCCGAGGTAGATCGATCCGGGGAGCGTGACGCGGGTGAGCACGTAGTTGAGGTACTCGGCCGTCGGGCGGCCCGCGCGGATGCCGGGGATGAAGCCGCCGTAGCGCTTCATGTTGTCGGCGACCTCGTCCGGGTTGAACGTGATGGCCACGTAGAAGTACGTGAAGCCCACGATCAGCAGGAAGTAGAGCGCCATGTAGAGCGGGTGGTCGCCCTGCGTGAGGTAGTTGGTGATCCAGGTCACCCAGGCGGGTGCCTCCTGGCCGGCCGCGGGCTGGTTGAACTGCGCGATCAGAGCGGGCAGGTAGAGCAGCGAGGACGCGAAGATGACGGGCACGACCCCGGCCATGTTCACCTTGATCGGGATGTAGGTGTTGTTGCCGCCGTAGGTGCGGCGACCCACCATCCGCTTGGCGTACTGCACCGGGACGCGGCGCTGCGACTGCTCGACGAAGACGACCGCGACGACGAGGAGGAGACCGACGCCCAGGACGAGGAGGAAGGTCTCGAAGCCGCGCGACTGCGCGATGGACCAGAGGGAGGTGGGGAACTGCGCCGCGATCGAGGTGAAGATCAGGAGCGACATGCCGTTGCCGATGCCGCGCTCGGTGATGAGCTCGCCCATCCACATGATGATGCCGGTGCCGGCGGTCATGGTGATGACCATGAGCAGGATCGAGTACCAGGCGTCGGTCGTGATCAGCTGCGAGCACTCGGGAACGCCTGAGGAGCCGAAGAGGGCGCCGGAGCGGGCGACCGTGATCAGGGTGGTGGACTGCAGGACGCCCAGCGCGATGGTGAGGTAGCGCGTGTACTGCGTCAGCTTGCCCTGACCGGACTGTCCCTCCTTGTAGAGGGTCTCGAAGTGAGGATGACCACGCGCAGCAGCTGCACGATGATCGACGCCGTGATGTACGGCATGATGCCGAGCGCGAAGATCGACAGCTGGAGCAGGGCTCCACCGCTGAAGAGGTTGACGAGCTCGTAGAGACCGGAGGTCCCCTGGTTGCCGGCGAGACAGGCCTGCACGGCGCTGAAGTCGACGGAACGGAGCAGGGATGAAGGATCCCAGCCGGAAGATCGCCACGATCGCGAGAGTGAAGCCGATCTTGCGGCGGAGGTCGGGGGTGCGGAAGATCCGCGCAACGGCGCCAAACACTACCTAAGGTCTCCTGCTCAGTTCTTGGTGCGGGATACAGGTCGAGCTTGCCACGCGCCCCCCGGAGGGAGTCGGCGTGACAAGCTCGACCGACAAGCTGCTGGTGCTACTTGATGGATCCGCCCGCGGCGACGATCTTCTGCTCAGCAGAGCTGGAGACCTTGTCGACCGCGACGTTCAGCTTAACCGCAATGTCCCCATCGCCGAGAACCTTGACCTTCTCGTTCTTGCGAACGGCACCCTTCGCGACGAGGTCGCTGATGGTGACGTCACCGCCCTGAGGATAGAGGTCGGCGAGAGCCGAGAGGTTGACGACCTGGTACTCGACGCGGAACGGGTTCTTGAACCCGCGCAGCTTCGGAGTGCGCATGTGCAGAGGCATCTGCCCACCCTCGAAGCCGATGCGCACCGTGTAGCGGGCCTTCGTGCCCTTGGTGCCGCGACCGGCGGTCTTGCCCTTCGAGCCCTCACCGCGTCCGACGCGGGTCTTGGCCTTCTTGGCACCCGTGGCCGGGCGGAGGTGGTGGACCTTGAGCACGTGCTCCTTGGTCGCCGGAGCGTCGGCCGAGGCCGCGCCCTTCGTGGACGTCTTCGCGGGAGTCGTCGACTCCGGCGCGACGGCCTGGTTCTTGTCAGCCATTAGTCAATCTCCTCAACCTTCACCAGGTGGGCGACGGTCTTCACGTATCCGCGGTTCTGAGAGTTGTCCTCGCGGACGACGCTCTGACCGATCTTCCTGAGACCGAGCGAGCGCAGCGTGTCGCGCTGGTACTGCTTCTCGCTGATCTTCGACTTGATCTGGGTCACCTTGAGCTGGGCCATCACTTGCCTGCCTTCGCGCTGGACGCGGCGGCGAGGGCATCGGCCTCGGCACGGACGAGACGGGCCGGAGCGACCTGGTCGAAGTCGAGACCACGACGGGCGGCAACGGCGCGCGGCTCCTCGAGCTGCTGGAGAGCCTCGACGGTCGCGTGGACGATGTTGATGGTGTTCGACGAGCCGAGCGACTTGCTCAGGACGTCGTGGATGCCGGCGCACCTCGAGCACGGCGCGGACGGGACCACCGGCGATGACACCGGTACCGGCGGCGGCGGGGCGCAGGAGCACCACACCGGCCGCTGCCTCACCCTGGACGGGGTGCGGGATGGTCGAGCCGACGCGCGGGACGCGGAAGAAGTTCTTCTTCGCCTCCTCGACGCCCTTGGAGATGGCGGTCGGGACCTCGCGGGCCTTGCCGTAGCCGACGCCCACCAGTCCGTTGCCGTCGCCGACGACGACGAGCGCGGTGAAGCTGAAGCGACGACCGCCCTTGACGACCTTCGACACGCGGTTGATGGTCACGACGCGCTCGAGGAACTGGCTCTTCTCGGCGTCACGGCCACCGCGGTCGCGGCCACCCTGGTTGCGGTCGCGGCCGCCGCGGCGGGGCTCGCGAGCCTCCTGCTGCGGCTGCGTGGACGCAGCGGTCTCGACGGGGGCCTCCGACACAGCGGCGACCTCGGGTTCCTTGTTCTCTGCGGCGCTCACAGGTTGAGCCCTGCCTCTCGTGCTCCATCGGCGATCGCGGCGACGCGACCGGCGTACTTGTTGCCTCCGCGGTCGAAGACGACCGCCTCGACACCGGCGTTCTTCGCGCGCTCGGCGACGAGCGCGCCGACCTTGCGGGCCTTGGCGGTCTTGTCACCCTCGAACACGCGCAGATCGGCCTCGAGCGTAGACGCCGACGCGAGGGTACGACCCTGGGCGTCGTCGACGATCTGCACGAAGACGTGGCGGGCCGAGCGGTTGACGACGAGGCGGGGGCGCTCGGCGGATCCGACGACCTTCTTGCGCAGGCGGTCGTGACGACGACCGCGAGCGGCGGACTTGCTCTTTCCTCTGGTTCCGAGACCCATGATTACTTACCGCTCTTTCCGGCCTTGCGGCGAACGACCTCGCCGGCGTAGCGCACGCCCTTGCCCTTGTAGGGCTCGGGCTTGCGGATCTTACGAATGTTGGCGGCCACCTCACCGACGGCCTGCTTCGAGATGCCGTGCACGGTGAGCTTGTTGTTGCCCTCGACCGTGAACGAGATGCCCGCAGGCGGGGTGACGACGACCGGGTGCGAGAAGCCGAGCGCGAACTCGATGTCCGAGCCCTTGGCGACGACGCGGTATCCGGTGCCGACGACCTCGAGGCCCTTGGAGTAGCCCTGCGTGACACCGATGATGTCGTTCGCGATGAGCGTCCGGGTGAGGCCGTGGAGCGAGCGCGACTCGCGCTCGTCGTCGAGGGCGCGAGACCAGCACCTGGCTGTTCTCGACGGAGACCTGGATGGGGCTGGCGACCGGGACGGTCAGCTCGCCCTTGGGGCCCTTGACGGTCACGACGGATCCGGCGACGGAGACGTCGACGCCCGCCGGGATCTCGATGGGGAGTCTTCCAATACGCGACATGAGGGGTTACCACACGTAGGCGAGGACTTCCCCACCCACGCCCTTCTTCTCGGCCTGGCGGTCGGTCAGCAGACCGCTCGAGGTGGACAGGATTGCGACGCCGAGGCCGCCGAGCACGGTGGGGATCTCGGAGGACTTCGCGTAGACGCGCAGACCCGGCTTCGAGACCTGCTTGATGCCGGCGATCGAGCGCTCGCGGTTCGGGCCGTACTTGAGGGAGATGGAGAGCGTCGTGCCGACGCGCGCCTCCTCGACCTTCCAGTCGGCGATGTAGCCCTCGCGCTGGAGGATCTCGGCGATGTTCGCCTTGAGCTTCGAGCCCGGCAGGGTGATGGAGTCGTGGTGCGCGGAGTTCGCGTTACGGATTCTGGTCAGCAGATCTGCGACCGGATCAGTCATGGTCATGGCTGATGGTGCCTTTCTCGCCTGGTTTCGGCACCCTTTACAAGAGGTGACGACCTGTGGTGTGGGACGGCGCCGACGACGTCGACGCCCATGCGGCCGCGCGAACGCAGGCCAACGAGCCATGGTACATGGCCGAGGGCCGGCGGTCGAGGGCCGATTCTCACCGCGACTCCCGGAGGAGTGCGGCTCCGTCCTTGCACGCGGACGTGCAGCGAGGTCGGGGGCGGTTCTCACCACCCCGACCTCGGAGGTTCTCGCTACGCGTTGTCCGCCGACTTGAACGGGAAGCCGAGCTGCTTGAGCAGCGCGCGACCCTCGTCGTCGGTCTTCGCGGTGGTCACGACGGTCACGTCGAAGCCGCGGACGCGGTCGATGCGGTCCTGGTCGATCTCGTGGAAGATCGACTGCTCCGTGATGCCGAACGTGTAGTTGCCGTGGCCGTCGAACTGGCGGTCCGACAGACCGCGGAAGTCGCGGATGCGCGGCAGCGCCACCGTGACGAGGCGGTCCAGGAACTCCCAGGCGCGGTCGCCGCGGAGGGTGACGTGAGCGCCGATGGCCTGGCCCTCGCGCAGCTTGAACTGCGCGATGGACTTGCGGGCCTTCGTGACCTGGGGCTTCTGGCCGGTGATGGCCGTGAGGTCCTTGATCGCGCCGTCGATGATCTTGCCGTCGCGAGCAGCCTCGCCGACGCCGGTGTTCACGACCACCTTCACCAGGCCGGGGACCTGGTGGATGTTGCCGAACCCGAACTGCTCCTTGAGCGCCGGGACGATGTCGGCCTGGTACTTGGCCTTGAGCCGCGGCTGAACCTTCGCAGCCTGTGCGGTGGTGTCAGTCATCAGAGTTCCTCACCCGACGCCTTCGCGTAGCGAACGCGAACGGTCTTCGTCACGCCGTCCTTGGTGACGGACACGTTGCGGTGCCCCACCCGGGTCGGCTTCTTGGTCTTCGGGTCGACGAGCGCGATGTTCGAGATGTGGATCGAGGCCTCGACGGTCTCGATTCCACCCTCCTTCGAGCCGCGCTGCGACTGGCCGACGCGGGTGTGCTTCTTGACGAAGTTCACGCCCTCGACGACGACACGGTTCTTCTCGACCAGGACCTCGAGAACCTTGCCCTGCTTGCCGCGGTCTCCGCCGCGGGCCTGGTAGCGCCCGAGATGACCTGGACGAGGTCACCCTTCTTGATCTTGGCCATGACTAGATAACCTCCGGTGCCAGCGAGACGATCTTCATGAACTTCTTGTCGCGGAGCTCGCGACCGACCGGTCCGAAGATGCGGGTGCCGCGGGGGTCCCCGTCGTTCTTGAGGATGACGGCGGCGTTCTCGTCGAACTTGATGTACGAGCCGTCGGGACGAGCGGGTCTGCTTGACGGTGCGGACGATGACCGCCTTGACGACGTCGCCCTTCTTGACGTTGCCACCCGGGATCGCGTCCTTGACGGTGGCGACGATGATGTCACCGAGACCGGCGTACCGGCGGCCGGAGCCGCCGAGCACGCGGATGGTGAGGAGTTCCTTGGCGCCGGTGTTGTCGGCGACCTTCACTCGGGATTCTTGCTGAAGCATGTCTCTCTCCTGCTAACTCGTAGGCCGCGGCCTACTTGGCCTTCTCGAGGATCTCGACCAGGCGCCAGCGCTTGGTGGCGCTGAGGGGACGGGTCTCGCTGATGACGACGAGGTCGCCGATGCCCGCGGAGTTCAGCTCGTCGTGAACCTTCACCTTGGACGTGCGGCGGATGACCTTGCCGTAGAGCGGGTGCTTCACGCGGTCCTCGACCTCGACGACGATGGTCTTGTCCATCTTGTCGCTGGTGACGTATCCGCGGCGGGTCTTGCGGTATCCGCGAGTGCCCGCCTCCTTGACGTCGTGGGCGGCCGACTCGTGGCCGGCGGTCTCATTGGCCGTTGCCATTACTTGGCCTCCTCATTCGACTCGGTCGCCGCGACCTCGGCCTTGGCGGCCTTCTTGGTGGTCTTCGGCTTCTTCTCCGCCTTGGCCGGGGCCTCGACGGGTGCGGGGGTCGCGCGGATGCCCAGCTCGCGCTCACGGATGACCGTGTAGATGCGGGCGATGTCGCGCTTGACCGCACGCAGGCGGCCGTTGGTGTCGAGCTGTCCGGTGGCCGACTGGAAGCGGAGGTTGAACAGCTCCTCCTTGGCCTTCTTCAGCTCGGTGACGAGACGCTCGTCCTCGAAGGTGTCGAGCTCGGCGGGGGCGAGCTCCTTGATCCGATCGCCATTACGCGTCTCCTCCTCGCGCTTGATGATGCGTGCCTTCAGGGGCAGCTTGTGGATGGCACGAGTCATAGCTTCGCGAGCGAGCTTCTCCTCGACGCCGGCGACCTCGAAGAGGACCCGACCCGGCTTGACGTTGGCGACCCACCACTCGGGCGAGCCCTTGCCGGAGCCCATGCGGGTCTCGGCGGGCTTCTTGGTCAGCGGGCGGTCGGGGTAGATGTTGATCCACACCTTTCCACCGCGCTTGATGTGACGCGTCATGGCGATACGAGCGGACTCGATCTGACGGTTGGTCACGTAGGCCGGCGTGAGCGCCTGGATACCGAAGTCACCGAACGACACCTTGGTGCCACCGGTGGCCTGGCCCGGAACGGCCGGGGTGGTGCTGCTTGCGGTGCTTGACTCGACGGGGAATCAACATGGTTATGCCTCAACTCCTGCTGCGACGGGCGCCTCGCCCTGCTGGCGGGGGGCGCGACGCGGACGGTCGCTGCGCTCGGGGCGCGACGACTTGCTGTTCGCCTGCTCCCGCGCGAGCTCCTTGTTCGTGATGTCGCCCTTGTAGATCCAGACCTTCACGCCGATGCGACCGAAGGTGGTCTTGGCCTCGTAGAAGCCGCAGTCGATGTTCGCGCGGAGGGTGTGCAGCGGCACACGGCCTTCGCGGTAGAACTCCGAGCGGCTCATCTCGGCGCCGCCGAGGCGGCCGGAGACCTGGATGCGGACGCCCTTGGCGCCGGCGCGCTGAGCGCCCTGCAGACCCTTGCGCATCGCGCGGCGGAAGGCCACGCGGGCGGAGAGCTGCTCGGCGATGCCCTGCGCGACGAGCTGGGCCTCGGCCTCGGGGTTCTTGACCTCGAGGATGTTGAGCTGGATCTGCTTGCCGGTGAGCTTCCGAGGTCGGCGCGGATGCGCTCGGCCTTCGGCGCCGCGACGACCGATCACGATGCCCGGACGGGCGGTGTGGATGTCGACGCGGACGCGGTCACGGGTGCGCTCGATCTCGATGCGGGCGACGCCCGCACGGTCGAGCTGCGTGGCGAGCAGGCGGCGGATCTTGACGTCCTCGGCGAGGTAGTCGCTGTACCGCTGGCCCTTCTTGGTGCTGTCGGAGAACCAGCGCGACACGTGGTCGGTGGTGATTCCCAGACGGAAACCGTAGGGGTTTACTTTCTGACCCATTACTTGGTCCCCTCCTCAGGAGTGGCCAGCACGACGGTGATGTGGCTGGTGCGCTTGTTGATGCGGAAGGCACGACCCTGAGCACGGGGCTGGAATCGCTTGAGGGTGGTTCCCTCATCGACGAAGGCGCGGGACACGAACAGGTCCTGGTCGTCGAGGTACTCGTTCGAGGCATCGGCCTTGACGCGAGCGTTGGCCATCGCCGAGGCGACGAGCTTGTAGACGGGCTCGGACGCGCCCTGCGGCGCGAACTTCAGGATGGCCAGTGCCTCCTGAGCCTGCTTCCCGCGGATCAGGTTCACGACACGGCGAGCCTTCTGGGGGGTGACGCGGATGTGTCGCACGCGTGCGATCGACTCCACCATTTCTCTCCTCCTTCTCGTCGCCGCTTAGCGGCGACGGCCCTTCTTGTCGTCCTTCTCGTGACCGCGGAAGGTCCGAGTGGGGGCGAACTCGCCGAGCTTGTGGCCGACCATGGTCTCGGTCACGAACACGGGGATGTGCTTGCGACCGTCGTGGACCGCGATGGTGTGACCCAGCATCGCCGGGATGATCATCGAACGGCGCGACCAGGTCTTGATGACGTTCTTGTTGCCGGCTTCGTTGGCCGTGAACACCTTGCGGAGCAGGTGGTCGTCAACGAAGGGGCCCTTCTTGAGACTGCGAGGCATCTTCTACAACTCCTACTTGCGCTTCTTACCGGCGGTGCGGCGGCGGACGATGAGCTTGTCGCTCTCCTTGTTGGGGCGACGGGTGCGTCCCTCGGACTGTCCCCAGGGGCTGACCGGGTGGCGTCCACCGGAGGTCTTGCCCTCTCCACCACCGTGCGGGTGGTCGACCGGGTTCATCGCGACACCGCGGACGGTCGGGCGGACGCCCTTCCAGCGCATGCGGCCGGCCTTGCCCCAGTTGATGTTCGACTGCTCGGCGTTGCCGACCTCGCCGATCGTGGCGCGGCAGCGCGCGTCGACGTTGCGGATCTCGCCCGACGGCAGGCGGAGCTGCGCGTAGGGGCCGTCCTTGGCGACGAGGCGGACCGAGGTGCCGGCCGAGCGGGCGAGCTTCGCTCCCCCACCGGGCTTGATCTCGATGGCGTGGATGACCGTACCGGTCGGGATGTTGCGCAGCGGCAGGTTGTTGCCGGGCTTGATGTCGGCGCCGGCGCCCGACTCCACGATGTCGCCCTGCGAGAGCTTGTTCGGAGCCAGGATGTAGCGCTTGGTGCCGTCCACGAAGTGGAGAAGCGCGATGCGCGCCGTGCGGTTGGGGTCGTACTCGATGTGAGCGACCTTGGCGTTGACGCCGTCCTTGTCGTTGCGACGGAAGTCGATCAGACGGTACTGGCGCTTGTGGCCACCACCGATGTGACGCGTCGTGATGCGGCCGGAGTTGTTGCGGCCACCGGTCTTGGACAGCGGGCGAAGGAGCGACTTCTCGGGCGTCGAGCGGGTGATCTCGGCGAAGTCGGCAACGCTGGAGCCGCGGCGACCAGGGGTCGTGGGCTTGTACTTACGAATAGCCATTGTCTGTTTCCTCTACGCTTCTTCGGCTCAGCCGACGTTCGTGAAGATGTCGATGGAGCCGGACTTCAGCGTCACGATCGCGCGCTTGGTGTCCTTGCGCTTGCCGGTGCCGAACTTGGTCCGACGGGTCTTGCCCTGGCGGTTCAGCGTGTTGATCGACGCGACCTCGACCCCGAAGATCTTCTCGATGGCGAGCTTGATCTCGGTCTTGTTCGAGCGGGGGTCCACCACGAAGGTGTACTTGCCCTGGTCGATCAGGCCGTGAGACTTCTCCGAGACCACCGGGGAGATGATCACGTCGCGGGGGTCCTTGTTGAACGCGGCGGACTGGCTCATGCGTTCACCTCTTCCTTCTTGGACTCGACGCCGGTCTTGAGGGCGACGAAGCCCTCGAGAGCAGCCTGCGAGAAGACGATGTGCGTCCGAGACGAGCACGTCGTACGCGTTGAGCTGGTCGAACGGCAGGATGTGCACGAACGGCACGTTGCGGAGGGAGAGCTCGGCGATGAAGTCGTCGCGCTCGAGGACCACGAGGACGTTCCGCGACACCGAGAGGGCCTCGAGGAGGACGAGGACGTCCTTGGTCTTCGGGGTCTCGCCCAGGGCGAGGGTCTCGACCGCGTGGATGCGGCCGCCGCGGGCCCGGTCGGAGAGAGCACCGAGCAGAGCAGCGGCGATCATCTTCTTGGGGGTGGCGCTGCGCGTAGCTGCGGGGTCGGTCCGTGGACGACGCCACCACCGGTCATGTGGGGGCGCGGATCGAGCCCTGACGAGCGCGACCGGTTCCCTTCTGCTTGAACGGCTTGCGGCCGGCTCCGGAGACCTCGCCACGGTTCTTCGTCTTGTGGGTTCCCTGGCGCGCCGCGGCGAGCTGGGCCACGACGACCTGGTGGATGAGGGGGATGTTGGTCTGGACGTCGAACAGCTCGGCGGGCAGCTCGAACGAGCTCGCCTTCTGGCCCTTGACGTCGACGATGTCGATAGAGGTAGCCATGGAACTACGCTCCCTTCACGGCGTTGCGAACGAACACGAGGCGACCGCGCGCACCGGGGACGGCGCCCTTGACGAGCAGCAGGCCCTTCTCGGCGTCGACGGAGTGCACCTTGAGGTTGAGCACGGTGACGCGCTCGCCACCCATGCGACCGGCCATGCGCATGCCCTTGAAGACACGGCTGGGGGTCGAGGAGGCACCGATGGAGCCCGGCTTGCGGTGGTTGCGGTGCGAACCGTGCGAAGCCGAGACGCCCTTGAAGTTGTGACGCTTCATGACACCGGCGAAGCCCTTGCCCTTGCTGGTGCCGACGACGTCGACCTTGGTGCCGGCCTCGAAGACGGCGTCGACGGTCAGCTCCTGGCCGGCCGAGTACTCGGCGGCGTCGGCGGTGCGGACCTCGGTGAGGTGGCGGCGGGGGTGACTCCTGCGGCGTCGAAGTGACCGGCGGCGGGCTTGCTCACCTTGCGCGGGTCGATGGCGCCGGCGGCGATCTGGACGGCCGAGTAGCCGTCCTTCGCCTCGGTGCGGATCTGGGTCACGACGTTGGGGCTGATCTCGATGACGGTGACCGGGACGAGCTTGTTGTCGGCGTCCCACACCTGGGTCATGCCGAGCTTCGTGCCGAGGAGGCCCTTGGAGGTCTTGGTGGCGACAGACATGTGTTACCCCTCCCCTTAGAGCTTGATCTCGATGTTGACGTCGGCCGGGAGGTCGAGGCGCATCAGCGAGTCGACGGCCTTGGGCGTCGGGTCGATGATGTCGATGAGGCGCTTGTGGGTGCGCATCTCGAAGTGCTCGCGGCTGTCCTTGTACTTGTGGGGAGAACGGATCACGCAGACCACGTTCTTCTCGGTCGGAAGCGGCACCGGGCCGACGACCGTGGCTCCGGCACGGGTGACCGTGTCGACGATCTTGCGCGCCGACGTGTCGATGACCTCGTGGTCGTACGACTTCAGTCGGATGCGGATCTTCTGTCCCGCCATGTGTGATCTCTCACTCTCTTGTTATTGCGTCGTACGCGACGGGCCTGTGGGGCCTCGCCTCGCATTGGACGCGCTCGCGAAGGAACTCCGGCGAACCGGGAGTGCACCGATGTTCTTCTGTCAAAAGCGCCGCACTCGTGGGCGCTCCGATCGGCGTGCAGAACGCACGACGCACGGAGAGCCCGGTGAGATGTCGGTTGTTGTCGTTCTGCTACCCGCCGCCTCGATGTCGCACCGGCTGGGCCGCCCTCTCGGGTCGAGCCTCAGCGATGCCGTCTCGGCACTGCCTGGCAGTGTTCCACCGGCTGCAGCACGCTGCGTCGGCGAAAATTTTGAACTAGAAGAGTCTCCCACAGATGAGCCACCCGTGCAACCCGGGCGTGTCGCGCGTCGGGGGCCTCCACTCCCCGGGATTCCGGGGCGGCGGGTCACTCGTAGAGGAGGGCCCGGAGGGTCGTCTCGGCCGAGTCCGGGCGGCGGGGATCGATGGTCTCGCCGGCGCGGTAGTGGTCCAGCACCCGCGGATCGACGTAGCTCGCCCGCGCCACGGTGGGGGTGTTGCCGAGGACGTCGGAGGCGTCGCGCATGGCCTGCGCGATCGCCGCGTTGCGGGCGCGCTGGGTCGGCTGCGGGCCGGTCCGCGCCAGGCTCAGCGCGGCCGCCACCGTTCCGTGCAGAGTGCGGAAGTCCTTCGCCGTGAAGTCGTCGCCCGCCTTCTCGCGCACGTAGTCGTTGATCTCCGGCGCCGAGAGGGGATGCCATTCGCGGCCGTCCTTCCAGGCGAGCAGCCGGGCGTTCGGACCGCGTCGCTTGAGGGAGCGGACGACGCTGGAGAGGTCCTTGTCGAGGATCTCGCTCGTCCAGGCCTGGTGGCTCTTGCCCGGGAACGCGAGGGCGACGCGGTCGCCGTGCGTGGTGGCGTGGGAGCAGAGGAGGGTCGAGAGGCCGATGCTCCCGTGCTCCTTCGCGTAGCGCTCGCTGCCGACGCGGAGGGAGCCGGTGTCGAGCATCCGGAACGCCGTCGCGAGGGCGCGCTCCCGGCCGTACCCGTCGCGGCGGAGGTCCATCGTCACGGCTCGGCGCGCACTCGGGAGGACTCCGCGAGACGGAGCGCCCGATCGAACTTGATCCGGTCCTTCTGCTCGCGCCAAGTCGGGTGGTAGATGTACTGCCGGCGTCCGGCCGCGTCCACGCCCATGGCCTGGATGTGGCCGTTGGGGTACGGAGCGATCCAGACGTCCTTCCAGGCCGGCGGGATGCCGAGTGCGTCGAACCGCGCCCGCAGCTCCGGGTCGGTGACCGTGACGCCCTTGGGGTCGCGGTAGCTGAAGCCGGAGCCGGCACGGACCCGGGTGTATCCGCGACTGCTCGAGTCGGTCCTTCGGAGTCTCTGCGCGCGCGTCTCAGCCATCGGCACGACCCTAGGACGGGGGCACCTCGCTCGGCACCCGCTTGACGGGAGGGTGCCGAGCGGGCCCAGGAGGCCCTACTCGTTGCCGAGGCGCTTGTCGGCCTGGCGCTTGAGGTCCTCGATGCGGTCGTCGTACTTGCCCTTGGTGAGGCGGCTCGCGATGTCGCTCGTCTTCTCGAGGACCTGGTCCGAGACGCGTTCGGCCTTCTCGCTGCGAAGCGCCTCCTGGGCCTTCTGGCTCTGCAGCAGCTCCGCTGCCTGACGTCCGAGCTTCCCGAGATCCACCATGACTTCTCCTTGATCGACGCGCGGCGTTCCGCGCGCGCCCAGTGTGGCGTCCTGTCCTGGACGAACGGTGGGGCGTCAGAGGGCGAGGACCCGGGTCGCCGACTCGACGAGGGCGCCGCCGTAGGAGGGTCCGTGGCCGGCGGCGTGCACCGCGAGCGGATGCAGCTGGTGCAGGGCGACGCGCTGTTCCCAGCCGTCGGCGAGGGCGTGCGACTCGTCGTAGCCCCGGAGGATCTCGTCGAGGTGAGGGGCGCCGAAGAGCGCCAGCATGGCGAGATCGGTCTCGCGGTGGCCACCGTGCGCGGCCGGATCGATCAGCACGGCACCGGAGGCGGACCACAGCACGTTCCCCGTCCACAGATCCCCGTGCAGTCGCGCAGGCCGCTCCGAGCCGTCGAACTCCCCCGCGGCGACGCGGTCGAGCGCCCTCTCGACGGTCTCGGCGCCGGATCGGGAGAGATTCCCCGCCTGGACGGCGACCGGAAGGAACGGGCGGACCCGCTGCTCGGCGTAGAAGCGGCCCCAGGACTCCTCGGCGGTGCAGGGCATCCGGCGCCGGCCGATCCAGGCAGGGCCGTCCCAGCCCTCGGGTGCCGCTCCGAACGCCTCCGCTCCGAGATCGTGCGTCGCCGCGAGCGCACGGCCGAAGTCGGCGGCTGCGGCGGCGGTCGGACGCACCGGCTCGACCGTCGCGAGCTCGATCCGACCGGGCGAGACCGAGAGGACCTCGACGCACCGGGCGCCACCGCGCGGCTCCGCCTCGCTCAGCCAGCGCAGCCCGGCGGCCTCCCACTCGAAGAACTGCGCAGCGGCGGACGGATCGCTCTTGACGAACACCATGCGCTCCACGCTAACCGGCGAGCGGACCTGGGCGGCGGACGATCGACCGCGGGGAACACGGAAGGGGCCGCCCGCACGAAGCGGACGACCCCTCTCGAGAGATCAGCAGGAAGAACCTACTTGACGATCTTGGTGACCGTTCCGGCACCCACGGTGCGTCCACCCTCGCGGATGGCGAAGCCGAGGCCCTCCTCCATGGCGATCGGCTGGATCAGCGCGACCGTCATGTCGGTGGTGTCGCCGGGCATGACCATCTCGGTGCCCTCGGGCAGCGTGATGACGCCGGTGACGTCGGTGGTGCGGAAGTAGAACTGCGGGCGGTAGTTCGCGTAGAACGGGTTGTGACGCCCACCCTCATCCTTGGACAGGATGTACGCGGTGCCCTCGAAGTCGGTGTGCGGCGTGACCGAACCCGGCTTGACGACGACCTGGCCGCGCTCGACGTCCTCGCGCTTGGTGCCGCGGAGGAGCAGACCGCAGTTCTCGCCAGCCCAGGCCTCGTCGAGCTGCTTGTGGAACATCTCGATTCCGGTGACCGTGGTCTTCTGCGTCGGGCGGATGCCGACGATCTCGACCTCGGAGTTCAGAGCGAGGGTTCCACGCTCCGCACGGCCGGTGACGACGGTTCCACGACCGGTGATCGTGAAGACGTCCTCGATCGGCATGAGGAACGGCTTGTCCTTGTCGCGGATCGGGTCCGGGATGGACTCGTCGACGGCGTCCATGAGGTCGATGATCGACTGGGTCCAGGCCTCGTCGCCCTCGAGGGCCTTGAGACCGGAGACGCGCACGACGGGGGCGTCGTCGCCGGGGAAGCCCTGCGACGAGAGCAGCTCGCGGACCTCGAGCTCGACGAGCTCCAGGATCTCCTCGTCGTCCACCATGTCGGCCTTGTTCAGGGCGACGAGGAGGTAGGGGACGCCGACCTGCTTGGCGAGGAGGACGTGCTCACGGGTCTGAGCCATGGGGCCGTCGGTGGCGGCGACCACGAGGATCGCGCCGTCCATCTGCGCCGCGCCGGTGATCATGTTCTTGATGTAGTCGGCGTGACCCGGGGCGTCGACGTGCGCGTAGTGGCGCTTCGGCGTCTCGTACTCGACGTGCGAGATGTTGATCGTGATGCCGCGCTGGCGCTCCTCGGGAGCGAGTCGATCGACGCGAAGTCGCGCTGAACATTGGTCGCGGACGGGAACTTGTCAGCGAGAACCTTGGAGATCGCCGCGGTCAGCGTGGTCTTTCCGTGGTCGACGTGACCGATGGTTCCGATGTTGACGTGCGGCTTGGTCCGCTCGAACTTGGCCTTAGCCACTGTGGGTCCTCCTCAGGACTTAGGTGCAAGCATCCGCATCCGACCGCCGCACGGGGCGGCACGAGGACATGAGGGCTTGCGGGGGTTTTGTGTACTTATGTTACCGGCAGAGGTCGTGCGGGTTTCCACGCGCGTAGGCGGCAGCAAACCCGCACGACACTACCAGTCCCCCGCCGTCCGGTCGAGCGGCGGGGGGAAGGGGCGGAGTTACTCGCCCTTGTTCTTCTGGACGATCTCCTCGGCGACGGCCTTGGGGACCTCGCTGTAGGTCTCGAACGTCATCGAGTAGACGGCACGGCCCGAGGTCTTCGAGCGCAGGTCGCCGATGTAGCCGAACATCTCGGACAGCGGCACGTTCGCGCGGATGACCTTGATACCGGTGGCGTCCTCCATCGACTGGATCATGCCGCGGCGGGAGTTCAGGTCGCCGATGACGTCGCCCATGTACTCCTCGGGGGTGCGGACCTCGACGGCCATCAGCGGCTCGAGGAGGACCGGCTGCGCCTTGCGCGAGGCCTCCTTGAACGCGATCGAGCCGGCGATCTTGAACGCCATCTCGGAGGAGTCGACGTCGTGCGCCGCCCGTCGACCAGGGTCGCCTTCACGCCGACCATGGGGTAGCCGGCGAGGACGCCGACCTGCATGGCGTCGCGGATGCCCGCATCGACCGAGGGGATGTACTCGCGGGGGACGCGTCCACCGGAGACGCCGTTGACGAACTCGTAGGTCTTGTCGGCCTCGACCTCCATCGGCTCGATGGTGATCTGGACCTTCGCGAACTGACCCGACCCACCCGTCTGCTTCTTGTGGGTGTAGTCGTACTTCTCGACGGTGCGGCGGATCGTCTCGCGGTAGGCCACCTGCGGCTTGCCGACGTTGGCCTCGACGTTGAACTCGCGCTTCATGCGGTCCACCAGGATGTCGAGGTGCAGCTCGCCCATTCCCTTGATGACCGTCTGACCGGTCTCCTGGTTCTGCTCGGTGCGGAAGGTGGGGTCCTCCTCCGCGAGCTTCTGGATCGCGGTGCCGAGCTTCTCCTGGTCGGCCTTCGTCTTGGGCTCGATGGCGACCTCGATGACGGGCTCGGGGAAGGTCATCGACTCGAGGACGACCTGGGCCTGCGGGTCGCTCAGGGTGTCACCGGTGGTGGTGTCCTTGAGGCCGATGACCGCGTAGATGTGGCCGGCGGTGACCGAGTCGACCGGGTTCTCCTTGTTGGAGTGCATCTGGAAGATCTTGCCGATGCGCTCCTTCTTGCCCTTGGTCGAGTTGATGACCTGGGCGCCGGAGTCGAGCTTGCCCGAGTACACGCGGACGTAGGTCAGGCGACCGAAGAACGGGTGCACCGCGACCTTGAACGCGAGCGCCGAGAAGGGCTCGGTCGAGTCGGCGTGCCGCATGATGACCTTCTCCTCGTCGCGGACGTCGTGGGCCTCGATGGCCGGGACGTCGAGCGGGAGGGGGAGGTAGTCGACGACCGCGTCGAGCATCGGCTGCACGCCGCGGTTCTTGAACGCGGAGCCGCAGAGCACGGGGTAGATGTCGGAGTTGACGGTCAGCTTGCGGATCGCGGCCTTGATCTCGGCCACGGTCAGCTCCTCGCCGCCGAAGTACTTCTCGAGCAGCTCGTCCGAGGTCTCGGCGACGGTCTCGAGCAGCTTCTGGCGGTACTCGGCGGCCTTGTCGGCGAGGTCGGCCGGGATCTCCTCGATCTCGTACTTCGCACCGAGCTGGACGTCTCCCTTGGAGTCGCCGCGCCACGTGAGCGCGCGCATCTCGACCAGGTCGATGACGCCCTCGAACGACGACTCCGCGCCGATCGGCAGCTGGATGACCAGCGGCTTCGCGCCGAGGCGGTTGATGATCGTGTCGACCGTGTAGTAGAAGTCGGCGCCGAGCTTGTCCATCTTGTTGACGAAGCAGATGCGCGGGACGTCGTACTTGTCGGCCTGGCGCCAGACGGTCTCGGACTGGGGCTCGACGCCCTCCTTGCCGTCGAACACCGCGACGGCGCCGTCGAGGACGCGGAGCGAGCGCTCCACCTCGACGGTGAAGTCGACGTGACCCGGGGTGTCGATGATGTTGATCTGGTTCTTGTTCCAGAAGCACGTCGTCGCGGCGGACGTGATCGTGATGCCGCGCTCCTGCTCCTGCGCCATCCAGTCCATCGTGGCGGCGCCGTCGTGCACCTCACCGATCTTGTGCGTGATACCCGTGTAGAACAGGATGCGCTCGGTCGTGGTGGTCTTGCCGGCATCGATGTGGGCCATGATGCCGATGTTGCGGACCTTGTTCAGGTCGGTGAGCACATCTTGTGCCACGGAGTTCCTCCGATTGGTGATGGAGCCAGCGCAACGGGCTCATGGCCGATCGGCTGGGGTTCTGGTGGGACTGTCGCCTCGACCGCGGGGATCGGGATCGGCCGCTGGCCGGGCCCGCAGCACTGACGCTGCGGGCCTGGGGGTCGCGGCCGCTCGGGAGCGGCCGCGGGACGCGCTACCAGCGGTAGTGCGCGAAGGCCTTGTTCGACTCGGCCATCTTGTGGGTGTCCTCGCGACGCTTCACAGCGGCGCCGAGTCCGTTCGACGCGTCGAGGATCTCGTTCATGAGACGCTCGGTCATCGTCTTCTCGCGACGGGCCTTCGCGTAGCTGGTGAGCCAGCGGAGGGCGAGGGTGTTGGCGCGGTGCGGCTTGACCTCGACCGGGACCTGGTAGGTCGAGCCGCCGACGCGGCGGCTGCGGACCTCGAGGGTCGGTCGGACGTTGTCGAGCGCCTTCTTGAGCGTGACGACGGCGTCCTGGCCGTTCTTGGTGGACACGCCCTCGAGCGCGCCGTAGACGATGCGCTCGGCGAGACCCTTCTTGCCGTCCAGGAGGATCTTGTTCACGAGCTGGCTGACGACCGGTGCGCCGTAGACGGGGTCTGCGACGACGGGGCGCTTGGGAGCGGGGCCCTTACGAGGCATTACTTCTTCTCCATCTTCGCGCCGTACCGGCTGCGAGCCTGCTTGCGGTTCTTGACGGCCTGGGTGTCCAGGGCGCCGCGAACGATCTTGTAGCGGACACCGGGGAGGTCCTTCACACGATCGCCGCGCACGAGCACCATCGAGTGCTCCTGCAGGTTGTGGCCCTCACCGGGGATGTAGGCGGTGACCTCGGTGCCGTTGGAGAGCTTCACGCGGGCCACCTTGCGGAGGGCCGAGTTCGGCTTGGGCGTGGGTCGTGTACACGCGGGTGCACACGCCGCGCTGCTGGGGGTTGGCCTTCAGGGCGGGCGCCTTGGTCTTGGTGACCTTCGGCGTGCGTCCCTTCCGGACCAACTGCTGAATCGTTGGCACTGATCTGCTCCTTGAATGCTGCACGGTGACAGCGGATCGATGGTCGACATTCGGCCTGTCCGTCGCCGGACGCGGCCGAGTTCATCTGGACCCGACGCACCCCGGTGCACCGGCGAGCGGGGCAGCGGGGAGGAGGACGGGTATGCCGTGGGGGCCGCCCGATCGGACGAACCCGCGGACCTTGCGGACCCGGTGGAGCGAAGCGCGGCGCCCGGCGGGCCCGGAGGCACGACAGGAGCGCACGCCAAAGCGCACACCCAAAGAATATTACGGGGAGTGACGGGGCCGGTCAACCGGACGGCGTCCGCTCCCAGCGAGCAGGAGGGAGCTGCGACGGTCGGAGGGACCGCCCGTGCACCTCACTCCCGCTCGTCGCCCTCCCAGCCCCAGTGCGGGCGCTGCCCGCCGGCGTCGCGGCGCAGCAGCAGGAGCAGGAACACCACGTGCACCGCTGCAGCGAGGACTCCGGTCGCGATCGCGAACGCGGTGCCCGCGTGCTCGAGCGCGTAGCCGAGGATCTCCCCGGCTCCTGCCGGCCGAGACCGTAGAGAGCGCCGCCCACGAGCAGGAACAGCAGGTACGCGACGAGCCCGGCGAGCAGCGACGGCCCGACGATGCGGGTGACGGACGGGCGCGCCGCGAGGGTGATCATCGAGAGCAGGACCGCCAGGACGCAGGCGGCCACGGACACCGGTCCGAGCAGCGGTCCGGCGTCGCGCTCGGGCACGACGTCCTGATCCAGCAGGAGGCTCAGCACGCCGAACGCGCAGACCACGAGCGCGAGGTAGAGGAAGGCGGCGAACGCGGCGAGGGCGATCCCGTAGCCCAGGCCCGCTCCCCGGCCCTCCTCCCCCGGCGCGCTCACGAGCGCGCGGCGGCTTCCCGCTCGGCGTTGCGGCGCTTCACTCCGCGGGCGCGCCCGGCGATCAGCGCGCCGCCCCAGACGCTCACCTCGCGGGCGAGGACCGCGGCGGCGAGGACGCTCGCGAGCACGACCGGATCGCGGAGGAACTCGACGAGCACAACGCGGTCGGAGGGGAGCGCCGCGCCTCCCACGCTGTACCAGGCGCCGGCGAGCGCGGCCGCTCCGGCGAGGACGGCGACGAAGAAGCCGCCGAGGACGTACGCCCACCACCCCGCGCGGTTCACGGCGAGGACGATCAGGGCGAGGCCCGCGAAGAAGACCGCGACGGGGGCGAGGAAGGCCGGGCTGGGCGCCTCCGCGAGCGCGACGGCGAGCGGGTCGCCGGGCACCGCGTCCACGACGATCCGGATCGCGGTGATCGCCGCGAGCAGCAGGGCGGCGTAGACGGCCGTCGTCAGCAGCGCGATCGCGAGCCCCGCGAGGCGGTTCCCCCTGCGGGCGGGCGGTGCGGGGTCTGGCTCGACCGAGCCCAGCGGTGACGGATCGGCAGCAGCAGCGGGTACCGCGGTGCTGGACCCCGTCGGCGGCTCGGGCCACACGTACTGCGCGTCGGCTGGGGGCCGGTCGCGGTGCCGGACCCCTCGGTCGCGGACGGCATCCGCTCGGTCTCGGCGTCGCTTCTCCCAGTCACCCGGTCAGGATAGGCACGGAGGACTCCGGCGGCGGTCAGGCGCGCGGTCACCCGCAGAAGGGTGCCACTCGGAGTGGCTTCCCAGGCTGCTCGGCCGCAGGAGCCTCACTCCAGGGGGTTCAGGAGGCGGTGCAGGAACTGCCGGGTGCGCGGCTCGTGCGGATCGCGCAGCAGCTCGGCCGGCACGCCCCGCTCGACGACGACGCCGTCGGCCATGAAGACGACCTCGGAGGCGACGCGGCGCGCGAACTCGAGCTCGTGGGTGACGACGAGCATCGTCCAGCCCTCGGCCGCCAGCTCGCGCATGAGCGAGAGCACCTCGCCCACCAGCTCCGGATCCAGCGCGGAGGTGGGCTCGTCGAACAGCAGCAGCTCGGGGCGCAGCGCGAGCGCGCGCACGATGCCCACCCGCTGCTGCTGGCCGCCGGAGAGCTCGAAGGGGTACGCGCCGCCCCGGCCGCCGAGACCGACGCGCTCGAGCAGCGCCTCCGCCTCCGGCACCACCTCGGCCGCGGGGCGGCGCTGCACGCGCAGCGGCCCCTCCGTGACGTTCTCGAGCACCGTGAGGTGGGGGAAGAGGTTGAAGTGCTGGAAGACCATCGCCGAGCGGTCGCGCAGCGCCGTGAGCGGGCGCCTCGCCCACGCCGGCGGCGAAGTCGAGAGCGGTGCCGTCCGAGAGGACGACGACGCCCGCATCCGGGACCTCGAGGCTGTTGAGCGAGCGCAGCACGGTGGTCTTGCCGGAGCCGGAGGGGCCGATCAGCGCGATCACCTCTCCGCGGCGGATCTCGAGATCGATCCCGCGGAGCACCTCGACCGAGCCGAACGACTTGCGGAGGCCGCGGACGGAGAGCACGGGCCGGGCGTCCTGGGCGGCGTCAGCGGGCGACATAGCGGTCCAATCGCTTCCCGAGGAGGCTCTGCCCGCTCGAGAGGACGAGGCAGATGAGCCAGTAGATCAGGGCGGCCTCGAGGTAGAGGAGCATGAACTCGCTCGAGGCGGTGGCGATCTTCTGCGCCTGGCGGAAGAGCTCGGTGACGAGGATCAGGGACGCGAGCGACGTGTCCTTCACCAGGGAGATGAAGGTGTTCGACAGCGGCGGGACGGAGACCCGGGCGGCCTGTGGCAGGATGATGCGCCGCAGGGCGAGCCCGCGACCCATCCCGATCGTGTGCGCCGCCTCCCACTGCCCCTTCGGCACGCTGAGGATCGCGGCGCGGATGACCTCGGCCGCGTAGCCGCCGACGTTGAGCGCGAAGGCGATGATGGCGCTGGGCCACGGATCGATCCTGATCCCCAGGCTCGGCAGCCCGTAGAAGATCACGAAGAGCTGCACCAGGAGCGGCGTGCCCCGGATGACGGAGATGTAGACGCGGGCGATCCAGGCCAGGACGCGCACTTTGGAGAGCCGCATGAGCGCGACGCCGAGGGCGAGGACGAGTCCCAGCGCGAAGCTCGCGAGCGCCAGCGGGATGGTGCCGACGAGACCGCCCGACAGGATCGGCCAGAACGATCGGAGCACCAGGTCGATGTCCATGTCGTCTCCTCTCGACGGGGGTGGCGGAGCGCGGGCCGCTCCCCGGAATGCTGTCACGCCCGAGGCGTCGACGCGCGAGGTTGCCACGGAGGCCCGGGCGTGGGAGGCCCGGGAACGGCAGGAGGCCCGGGAACGGCAGGAGGGAGCCGGCCGCGCCGACTCCCTCCGATCCGGCTACTCGGAGACGTCGGCCCCGAAGTAGCGCTCGGAGATCTCGGCGAGGGTGCCGTCGGCGCGCAGCTCGCCCAGCGCCTCGTCGACCGCGGTCACGAGGTCGTCGGAGCCCTTCGGAGAAGGTGAACGCGCTCTCGGAGCTGTCGTCCGTGGTCACCGCGACCTTGAGGCCGGCGGCCTGGTCCGGGAAGTTCGTCGACCAGTCGAGCCACGTGAGGCGGTCGTTGATGGTCGCGTCGACGCGGCCCTGCTCGACGAGGGCCACGGCCTGCGCCCAGCCCTCGACGCCCTCGACCTGCGCGCCGGCGTCCTGGGCCAGCTCGTACCAGTTGCTCGGAGAGCGACTGGGCCGTGGTCTTGCCCTCGAGGGACTGGAGCGAGGTGATCTCGGTGTCGGAGGTCGGGACGACGACGACTCCTGGGCTCACGGCGTAGGGCTCGGAGAAGTCGTAGCGGGCGCTGCGCTCGTCGTTGATCGAGACCTGGTTGGCGATGACGTCGAAGCGCCCGCCGTCCAGACCCGCGAACATGGCGTCCCACTGGGTCTCCTCGAACTCGGGCTCGACGCCCAGCTTCTCGGCGACGGCGGTGATGATCTCGACGTCGTAGCCGGTGAGCTCCCCGGTGCCGCCGTCGGCGTGGAAGGAGAAGGGCTGGTAGGTGCCCTCGGTGCCGATCGTCAGCACACCGGCGTCCTGCACCTCGGCGAGCGTCAGGCCCGAGTTCGCGGCCGTCGTGCCCTCGTCGGTCGATCCGGAGACCGCGTCGTCGGTGGATGCGGGAGCGCATCCGGCGAGGACGAGGGCGGTGGCGGCTGCGGCGGTGCCGAGCAGGACGCGCAGGGAGGTGCGGGCGGGGAGGTGCGTCACGGTGGGTGTCCTTCGATGCTTCACGTTGTCGTCGCGCCGGTTCTCGGCGGGGGTGCCGGGCGGAGCGGGGGCTCCGCCGAGCGGACGGCGCGGACTCGGTCCGCGGGCGCCCGGAGTGACCATAACCACCGGGAGGGGGCGGCCTATTCCCCGATGACCCCGGATGACGGCGCGAGAGCGGCGAGGAACTCCTCGGCGCCGGCCACCTCGTCGGAGGTCAGGCCCTCCGCCGCCTCCGGGCGGACGAGGTGGAACGGGGTGTCCTGCTCCCCGCCCAGGCGTAGGCGTCCTCCCGCAGGTTGTCGTCGATCCAGACGACCGCGTCGATCGCCTGCCGATCGCGCGCCTGCTCGAGCCAGGCGGCGACGGGCTGGAGCTTGCCCGTCTGCCCGGGGAAGCGCGGATCGCGCGGCAGACCGCCGCGGAAGACGATCGCCTCGGTCCCCTCCGGAAGTCGCAGATCGCGGGCGAGGACCGAGGTGAGCTCGGGCGGCCAGGTCGTCGCCCAGACGATCGTGCCGATCGCGGCGAGACGGGCGACGAGGGCGGCGCGATCCTGGTCGAGGACGAGCCGGTGCCCGCCCGCCGCTCGATCGCTGACGACGGAGGGGTTCAGGACGCCGTCGACGTCCAGGAGGATGAGGGCGGCCATGGCTGCCACCGTAGCCGCGCCGACCCGGGCGCGCGGGACGCGCGCTAGCGTGGCGGGATGCCTCCTCCGCTCGTCTGCCCGGCGGCCGGACCGTTCGCCTCGAGCCGGACGCCGTCCGCCCGGACTCGCTGGTGCTGAGGATCGACGGGTCGGAGCAGTCGCTCATCGATCCCGCGGATCCGGGGGCGCTGGATCTGGAGTACACCGCCCGGCTCGGGGCGGTCGTGGACGCCCTCGCGCCGGCCGCGCAGCCGGTCCGCGTGCTGCACCTGGGCGCCGGGGCGCTGTCGCTCGCCCGCTACACGGCGTCGTCACGGCCGGGATCCGAGCAGACCGTCGTCGAGCTGGAGGAGGGACTGGTCGAGTTCGTCCTCGCGCACGCCCCGCTGCCGGCCGGGGCCCGCCTGAGAGTGATCGCCGGGGACGCGTCGGCGGTGCTCCCTCCGATCCTTCGACCTCGTCGTCCTGGACGCGTACGACGGAGACGAGATCCCGGCCGCCTTCCACCGCGCCGAGGTGCTCGCGGGCATCGCCGAGCGCGTCGGCGGCGGGCTGCTCGCCGTCAACGTGGCGGACGACGCCGACCACCGGCGCCTGGACCGGCTGCGCGGCGAGGTGGGACGGCTGCTGCCCGTCACCGCGGCGGTCGGAGCGGCGCTGTTCGTCGAGCACCGCTCGGGCGGCAACGCGATCCTGCTGGCGTCACGCGGATCCGTCGCCGCCGACGTCGCGATCGCCCTGCTGCGCGCGGGACCGCATCCGGTCGCCGCCGCTGCGCAGCGCGACGTCGTGCCCGTCGAGGTGCCGGTAGAAGTCGACCCGTGACTCCAGGGCGACACCGGCGTCGAGGTACTTGATCTTGATGCGCTTGATGTAGGTGCGCACGGTGTGCTCGGCGATCCGCATCTCGAGCGCGACGGCCTTGACGGCCGTGCCCCCGCCGTAGGAGCGCATCACCCTGCTCTCCTGCGGACTGAGGACCGGCCGCCGCTCCTCGCTCGTGCGGAGGAAGCGCACGCGCGCCGCCTCCGAGATCCAGGTGCGGCCCGAGGCCACCGACACGACGGCCGCCGCGAGGTCGCCCGGCTCGTCGCCCTTCCAGACGAAGGCCGACCGCTCGAAGCGCAGGACGGCGCGGACCGTCTCGAGCGCGACCGAGGTCGACAGGGCGACGAGACCGCGGTAGCGCCCGCCCATCAGCGCCAGAGTGCGGACGAGCTCGCCGGGGGCGACGCTGTCGAGATCGACGACGACGACGGTCTCGGCGGGGGTGCTGCCGGCGCCGTCCTGCACGTCGAACTGCGGGACGGCGCTGCGCAGAAGGGCGAGCAGGGCTGCGCGCTCGATCGCGAGACCGTCGACGACGGTCAGGGCGAGGCGCTCGGTCTCGGGCACGGGGACTCCTCGTGGGCGCGGTCGGGAGCCGCCCCCGGGGGCACCGTAGCGCCAGGTGCCCCGCTGATCCAGCCATCGGGACATGCCGTCCCGAACAGTCCCGGGGCGGCGGTCCGGAGGGGCTCCGCGTGCTCCGGTGCGCGGCCGCGGGTCTCGGGCTAGTCTCTGCTCTCTATGGACGACGTCGACCCCCGCCCCCCGCGCGCCCGGCGGCTCCCCGCCGACGTGGTGCGGGAGCGCATGCTCTCCGCCGCGCGCGGCGTGATCTCGCAGAACGGTCTCACCGTCGGGTTCGCGCATCTGCCGATGGAGGAGTACATCCGCCTCGCTGACGTGCCCCGCAGCTCCGTCTACCGCCTCTGGAGCACTCGCGAGGAGTTCGTCGCGGATCTGATCGGCGAGGTGTTCGTGCACGACCGCTACGCCGGCGGGGACGATCCCGAGGCGCAGGAGCTCATGCGGGAGGTCTACGAGCGCCACTCCGACCGGCTGGGCACCGCGACCGGTCGGCGGGCCGTGGCCTGGGAGATGATCCGGATCGGCGCGAACGCCAATCTGGCGAACCTGCGCCGCTCGGTGGACTGGTCCTCGTACAACGCGCTGCTCGCCTGCACGTTCTCGATGGAGGAGGGGCCGGCCCGCGAGGCCGTGCGCGCCACCGCGAAGCGGATCGAGACGATGCTCACGCACCGCATGCAGGTCTTCTACCAGGAGATGCTCGACGTCTTCCAGGGCAGCCTGCGTCCCGGATTCACGACCCTGCAGCTCGCCCACCTCACCGCGATCGTCATCGACGGCCTCGCCCACCGCAGCCGTCTGATCGACGGGGACCTGGACGAGGTGATCACGGCGCCCGGGCTCACCGGCGAACCGGTCCAGTGGCACCTGGCGTCGTGGACCATCCGCTCGATCGTCGAGGGGATGCTCGAGCCTCCGGCCGACGACTAGGCCGTGTCGGGCACGATCTCGCGTTCTCAGCTCGTCCTGATCGCACGATCTGCAGCGATCCCGTGCTCGACCCGTCTACTCCTCCGGGACCGGCTCGCAGAAGCCGTCGATCAGCATCATCACGCCGGCCACCACCAGACTGGGAGTCTGCGGTCGGGCGGGGTCGAGGGGCCCGGTCACCAGTGCGGGGTCGGCGATCCTCGCGACGCAGAGCCCCTCGATGTACGCGGAGATCGCCGAGGCGAGCGCCGTGTAGGCGTCGCCGTAGACCGGCCGGACCCTCAGCCCCGCCTGGGTGAGCGTGTGCCGGTAGTACTTCGCCATGTTCTCGACGAAGTGCTGCTGCCGCTTGCGCAGCGCGTCGTGCAGGACGCTCCGCGCGAGGTCCTCGTGCGACTCCACCGTGCCGGCGAGGGCGATGAAGTTCCGCCAGTGCCGTGAGGCGAACGTGTTCTCGTAGTTCGCCTCGATCGCGACGGCGACGGAGGCGACGAGGGTCGCGCGCCGCTGCTCGGGCCCCGCCTGCTCGTCGGTGTTCTGGTGCAGGTAGGACGCGCCGACCTGCAGCGCCGGCTCGTCGAGCCGGTTCGAGAGCAGGCGGTCGGGGATCCGGGTGAGGAGCTCGTCGAAGTAGTCCTGCCTGCTCGGCCAGATGCGGTACGCCGTGCTCCGCGGGACGCCGGCCGACCGGATGAGGTCCTCGAGCGGGAGGTGGGAGACGCCCACCCGGAGGCCGCCGGTGCGGACGGCCTCGGAGACCGGCGTCGAGGAGCCTGGTCCGCACCTGCTCCCGGCTGAGGCGCGGGGCCCGCGGGGACTCCGACGGGTCGGGATTCTGGGTCATGCGCACTCCGGCGGGATGCGGAGGCTCCTTCGTCGTCCCCCGATGGAGGGAGCGTAGCGCGTGCCCGACGCTCGTCGGAGACGGGCGCGGCCCGCCTCCTGCTCGGAAGCCGGGCGGACCGCGCTGCCTGTCCCCCAGGTGGCCGCCCCTTCGGCCTCTTTCACGGTAAGCGCAGTCCTCCGGGGGCGGTCAAAAGACTGGGACATCGTGTCGCGAAGCGATGAGTGGAATCCCGTGGTCGGCGAGCCGCCCGGGCGTTCAGCGCACCGGGCGGCGGCGCGCCTCCTCCGAGGGCGGGAGTCCGCGCAGCACCGCCGGCGAGCGGTCCTCGCCGCTGCGCGGCCCGGCGAGGACGGCCGCGACGGCGTCGGCCGCCTCGGCGCCCGCGCGCTCGGCCAGAGCGGTGTTGCGCATCAGCTTCGCGTGGTGGCACGGGCTCGCGTCGATCCGGACGACCAGCGACGCCAACCGCACGGCGTCGCCCAGCCGGGCCAGCGGGTTGAGCTCGGCTACGACCGACGGCACATCGGGGAGCGTCATCAGCGTGTAGCGGCAGGTCGACACGGCGTACTCGTCGACACCGGCCTCGGCGGAGCTCGCCCCGACCATGATGTCGCCCAGATCGACGTCGCCGACACCGGTGCCGAGCAGCGAGGCGACCCTCACCCGGATGTCACCCGCGAGCGCGACCACGTGCACGCTCGCCGGCCAGGGCGGGAGCTCTCCCAGCTCGGTCGATCCGGTCCGCATGGCGATCCCCGCCCGGCTCGAGAGAGCGTCGATCATCGGCATGCCGGTGCACTCGCCCGCGTTCGTCGCGTCCTCGGAGGCCGCCTCGCCGCAGGAGGCCATCAGCGCCGCGAAGCCCAGGCGGCTCTGCGGCTCGAGGCCGGCCACCATCGCGGGGCTCACTCCTCCCGTCGAGTCGATGATCTCCCCCAGCCGCTTGGCGACGTCCGAGCCGGTGTTCGGAGTGCCGAAGGTGATCACGTCCGAGACCAGCGACTCGACGGGGACGCCGTCCACGTCCTGGCTCAGGGCCTGCCGCGCGGCCAGCCCGCCCATCGAGTGCGCCACCACGATCGCGCGGTTCCCCGTCGCCTGCACCAGGCACGAGAGGGAGGAGGCGAGCGCATCGCTGATGCCGGGATCGGTCACCCACCGAGCGGAGAGGTCCCGGTAGTCGAAGGTGTAGACCGCGGAGCCCTCGATGTTCTGCAGCCGCCCGATGACAGAGCGCTCCGAGACCGTCTCGGGCTCGTCGACGCCGTTCACGGCCACGAGGTCGACCAGGTGCGAGAAGGCGCCGGTGCGCGTCTCGTCGTGCGTCGCGGTGCCGAGCCAGCCGTGCAGGACGACGATCGGGACGCGCGCGGGGGCGTCGACCGTCCGCACCTCGTCATCGGGGAGGACGGGGGCGAGCTGCGCCGCTCCGCAGGAGGACGGCACCGCCCCGGCCGCGACGGCCCTGTCCGCGGGCAGCACGACAGCACCGACCACCACGAGAAGGGCGGCCAGCACGACGACCACGAGTCTCATCCGCGCGTTTCCTCACCGCTGCGATCCCGACTGGACGGGCACGGGGCGGGCACCCCTCGAACGTGTGTCGAGTCAATCATCCGTGCACGGGGAGCGGCGGGACTTGCCCGGATCGGTCGACCCCCCGTGCGGGTGACCGAGAACGACGAAGGCCCCGCCGGTGTCCCGGCGGGGCCTTCGCTCACTCAGTCCGTGCTCAGCTGTAGTTGCCGGGCTCGTAGCCGTCGCTCGAGAACGAGTCGAAGTCGACGAACGAGAGGTCGGCGTCGCTGAACGCGGCGTCGTCGGCGAAGATGCGGTTGGGGTACCGCTCGGCCTTCGCCTCCTCGGTCGCCTCGACGGACACGTTGCGGTACTTCGGGAGACCGGTACCAGCCGGGATCAGCTTTCCGATGATCACGTTCTCCTTCAGGCCCAGCAGCGGGTCGCGCTTGCCCTCCATGGCCGCCTGCGTCAGGACGCGGGTGGTCTCCTGGAAGGACGCGGCCGACAGCCACGACTCGGTCGCGAGCGAGGCCTTGGTGATTCCCATGACCTCCTGGCGGGCGGACGCGGTCCGCTTGCCCTCGGTCAGAGCCGCACGGTTGACCTCGCTGTAGCGCGAGCGGTCGACGAGCTCGCCCGGCAGCAGATCCGTGTCGCCGTGGTCGACCACGGTGACCTTGCGGAGCATCTGACGGACGATGACCTCGATGTGCTTGTCGTGGATCGGCACGCCCTGCGAGCGGTAGACGCCCTGGACACCGCCGACCAGGTGCTTCTGCACCTCGCGGACGCCCAGCACGCGCAGGACCTCCTTGGGGTCGACCGTTCCGACGTGCAGCTGCTGACCGAGCACGACCGACTGGCCGTCCTCGACGAGGAGCTGCGAGCGCTTGAGCACCGGGTAGATGACCGCCTCGTCGCCGTTGTCCGGCTGGAGGATGAGTCGTCGGGCCCGGTCGGTGTCCTCGATCGTGATGCGACCGGCGGCCTCCGCGATCGGCGACGCGCCCTTGGGGGTGCGGGCCTCGAAGAGCTCCTGCACGCGGGGAAGACCCTGCGTGATGTCGTCGGCCGAGGCCGATCCACCGGTGTGGAAGGTGCGCATGGTGAGCTGCGTGCCGGGCTCGCCGATCGACTGGGCCGCGATGATGCCGACGGCCTCTCCGATGTCGACGAGCTTGCCGGTGGCGAGCGAGCGGCCGTAGCAGGCCGCGCAGACGCCGACGGCCGACTCGCAGGTCAGGACCGAGCGGACCTTGATGTGACGCACCTCGGCGCCGACGAGCTTCTCGATGAGGACGTCTCCGACGTCCTCCCCGGCCTCCGCGATGACCTCGCCGGCCTCGTTCGTCGCCGGAGTGGCGAGCGAGCGGGCGTAGACGGAGTTCTCGACGTTGGAGTCCTGGATCCAGGCGCCGGTGGCGTCCTGGAGCATGATCGGCAGCTCGAGGCCCTTGGTCGTGCCGCAGTCGTCCTCGCGGATGATGACGTCCTGCGAGACGTCGACGAGACGACGCGTCAGGTATCCCGAGTCCGCGGTGCGGAGCGCGGTGTCGGCCAGACCCTTGCGGGCACCGTGCGTGGCGATGAAGTACTCGGCGACCGACAGTCCCTCGCGGTACGAGGAGATGATCGGTCGGGCGATGATCTCGCCCTTCGGGTTGTTCACCAGGCCGCGCATGCCCGCGATGTTGCGGACCTGCAGCCAGTTTCCACGCGCACCGGACGTGACCATCCGGTTGATGGTGTTGTCGGTCGGGAAGTTCGCGCGCATGGCCTTGGCGACCTCGTCGGTCGCCTCGGTCCAGATCTTCACGAGCTCCTGGCGACGCTCCGCCTGGGTCGTCAGACCCTTGTCGTACTCGGTCTCGACCTTCGCGGCCTTCTTCTCGTAGCCCGCGATGATCTCGGGCTTGGAGGGGGCGTGAGGATGTCCGACAGGGCGACGGTGACACCGGACCGGGTGGCCCAGTAGAAGCCGGCGTCCTTGATGCGGTCGAGCGAGGCGGCGACCTCCACCTTCGGGTAGCGCTCCGCGAGGTCGTTGACGATCCCGGAGATGGTCGTCTTGTCGGCGACCTGCTCGAAGTAGGGGTAGTCGACCGGCAGCGCCTCGTTGAAGAGCGCGCGGCCGAGCGTCGTGTCGAGCAGGACCGGCGCGGTGACCTTGCCGGTCTCGTCGAGCTCGACGCCCTCGGGTGCGGTGCCCTGCGCGAAGTAGACCTCCGACATGCGGATGCGGACCTTCGAGTTCAGGTGCAGCGAGCCCTGGTCCTTGGCGAGGATCGCCTCGGAGACCGAGGAGAACGCACGTCCCTCACCGGCGGCACCCTCGCGGATGGTCGTCAGGTGGTGGAGGCCGATGATCATGTCCTGCGTGGGCAGGGTGACCGGACGGCCGTCCGAGGGCTTGAGGATGTTGTTCGACGCGAGCATCAGGATGCGCGCCTCGGCCTGGGCCTCGACGGACAGCGGCAGGTGGACGGCCATCTGGTCGCCGTCGAAGTCCGCGTTGAACGCGGCGCAGACGAGCGGGTGCAGCTGGATCGCCTTGCCCTCGACCAGCTGGGGCTCGAAGGCCTGGATGCCGAGTCGGTGCAGCGTGGGCGCGCGGTTGAGCAGGACGGGGCGCTCGCGGATGATCTCCTCGAGCACGTCCCACACCTGGGGGCGCGAGCGCTCCACCATGCGCTTGGCGGCCTTGATGTTCTGCGCGTGCGACAGGTCGATCAGGCGCTTGATGACGAACGGCTTGAACAGCTCCAGCGCCATCTGCTTGGGCAGGCCGCACTGGTGCAGCTTGAGCTGCGGTCCGACGATGATCACCGAGCGGCCCGAGTAGTCGACGCGCTTGCCGAGCAGGTTCTGGCGGAAGCGACCCTGCTTTCCCTTGAGCATGTCGCTCAGGGACTTCAGGGCGCGGTTGCCGGTACCGGTGACGGGGCGACCGCGGCGGCCGTTGTCGAACAGGGCGTCGACGGCCTCCTGCAGCATGCGCTTCTCGTTGTTCACGATGATCTCGGGGGCACCGAGGTCGAGCAGGCGGCGGAGACGGTTGTTGCGGTTGATCACGCGGCGGTAGAGGTCGTTCAGGTCGCTCGTCGCGAACCGGCCTCCGTCGAGCTGCACCATCGGGCGCAGCTCCGGCGGGATCACCGGGACGACGTCGAGCACCATCGCGGCCGGCGAGTTGCCGGTGGCGAGGAACGAGTTGACGACGCGCAGGCGCTTGATGGCGCGGATCTTCTTCTGACCCTTGCCCTCGGCGATCTGCAGGTGCAGCGTCTCGGCCTCGGCCTGGAGGTCGAACTGCTCGAGGCGCTTCTGATCGCCTCGGCGCCCATGTAGGCCTCGAAGTAGACGCCGTAGCGGTCGACGAGCTCGTTGAAGACCGCGTCCTCGGGCTTGAGGTCGCCGACCTTGAGGGTGCGGAACTGCTCCCACACGCTCTCGAGCCGCGCGATGTCCTCGTCGAAGGACTTGCGGATCTGCGACATCTCCTTCTCGGCGCCGTCCTTGGTGCGGCGCTTCTGGTCGCTCTTCGCGCCTTCCGGCCCGAGGGCGGCGAGGTCGGTCTCGAGACGGGCCAGAGCGGTCCGCGATGCGGGAGTCGCGCTGGTCGGAGAGGGTCTTGATCTCGAGCCGGAGCTCGTTCTCGAGGCCGGGCATGTCGGCGTGACGGCCGTCGTCGTCCACGTCGATGATCATGTACGCCGCGAAGTAGATGACCTTCTCGAGGTCCTTCGGCGCCATGTCCAGCAGGTATCCGAGGCGCGAGGGGACGCCCTTGAAGTACCAGATGTGGGTGACGGGGGCGGCGAGCTCGATGTGGCCCATCCGCTCGCGGCGGACCGAGGACTCGGTGACCTCGACGCCGCAGCGCTCGCAGACGATGCCCTTGAAGCGGACCCGCTTGTACTTGCCGCAGGAGCACTCCCAGTCGCGGGACGGTCCGAAGATCTGCTCTCCGAACAGGCCGTCCTTCTCGGGCTTGAGGGTGCGGTAGTTGATGGTCTCGGGCTTCTTCACTTCACCGTGCGACCAGCGACGGATGTCATCGGCCGTCGCGAGGCCGATGCGCAGCTCGTCAAAAGTTGTTACGTCGAGCAATGTTTTCTCCTTGTCGGAAAACAGGGTGTCTCGTCAGAGACGGGAGGTCGGAGCGGGTCGCCGGATCAGATGTCGTCGACGGAGGACGACTCGAACCGGGAGGAGATGTTGATGCCGAGCTCTTCCGCAGCGCGGTAGACCTCGTCATCGGTGTCGCGCAGGCTGACCGCGGTGCCGTCGGCCGAGAGGACCTCGACGTTCAGGCACAGGGACTGCATCTCCTTGATGAGGACCTTGAAGGACTCGGGGATGCCCGGCTCCTGGATGTTCTCGCCCTTGACGATCGCCTCGTACACCTTCACGCGGCCGAGGATGTCGTCCGACTTGATGGTGAGGAGCTCCTGGAGCGCGTAGGCGGCGCCGTAGGCCTCGAGGGCCCACACCTCCATCTCGCCGAAGCGCTGTCCACCGAACTGCGCCTTACCACCGAGCGGCTGCTGGGTGATCATCGAGTACGGGCCCGTCGAGCGCGCGTGGATCTTGTCGTCGACGAGGTGGTGCAGCTTCAGGATGTACATGTAGCCGACCGAGACCGGGTCCGGGAAGGGCTCCCCGGAGCGGCCGTCGAACAGCTGCGTCTTGCCGGACGAGCCGATCAGGCGCTCACCGTCGCGCGTCGGGGTGGTGGAGTCGAGGAGCCCTGCGAGCTCCTCCTCCGCCGCGCCGTCGAACACGGGGGTCGCGACCTTGGTGCCGGGCGCCGCCTCGCGGGCGTGCTCGGGCAGGCGCGCGGCCCACTCCGGCTCGCCGTCGACCTTCCAGCCCTGCTTCGCGATCCACCCGAGGTGGATCTCGAGGACCTGGCCGAAGTTCATGCGGCCGGGGACGCCGAGCGGGTTGAGGACGATGTCGACCGGGGTGCCGTCGGCGAGGAACGGCATGTCCTCGACCGGCAGGATCTTCGAGATGACGCCCTTGTTGCCGTGGCGGCCGGCGAGCTTGTCGCCCTCGGTGATCTTGCGCTTCTGGGCGATGTAGACGACCACGCGCTGGTTGACGCCCGAGCCGAGCTCGTCGTCGCCGTCCTGCGCGTCGAACACCTTGACGCCGATGATCGTGCCCTGCTCGCCGTGGGGCACCTTCAGCGACGTGTCGCGGACCTCGCGGCTCTTCTCGTTGAAGATCGCGCGGAGCAGGCGCTCCTCGGCCGAGAGCTCGGTCTCGCCCTTGGGCGTGACCTTGCCCACGAGGATGTCGCCGGGGCGGACCTCGGCGCCGATGCGGATGATGCCGCGCTCGTCCAGGTCGGCCAGGAGCTCCGGGCTGACGTTGGGGAGGTCGCGGGTGATCTCCTCCTTGCCGAGCTTGGTGTCGCGGGCGTCGACCTCGTACTCCTCGATGTGGATCGAGGAGAGGACGTCGTCCTTCACCAGGTTCTGGCTGAGGATGATCGCGTCCTCGAAGTTGTGTCCCTCCCACGGCATGAACGCGACGAGCAGGTTCTTGCCCAGCGCGAGCTCGCCGTTCTCGGTGGCGGGACCGTCGGCGACGACCTCGCCGACCTCGATGCGCTCGCCGGCCGAGACGACCACGCGGTTGTTGTACGACGTGCCCTGGTTGGAGCGGTCGAACTTGCGCAGGAAGTAGGTCTGCAGTGCCGCCCTCGTCCAGCTGGACGGTGACGGAGTCGGCGGAGACCTCCTGGACCACGCCCGCCTTGTCGGCGGTGATCACGTCGCCGGCGTCGATGGCCGCGAAGCCCTCCATGCCGGTGCCGACCACGGGCGACTCGCTGCGCAGCAGCGGGACGGCCTGACGCTGCATGTTGGCGCCCATGAGCGCGCGGTTCGCATCGTCGTGCTCGAGGAACGGGATGAGGGAGGTCGCGACCGACACCATCTGGCGCGGGGAGACGTCCATGTAGTCGACGCGGTCGGCGTCGACGAGCTCGACCTCTCCGCCCTTGGGGCGGACGAGGACCTTGCCCTCGGCGAAGTGGAAGTCCTTAGTGAGGGGGGCGTTCGCCTGGGCGACCAGGTACTCGTCCTCCTCGGACGCGGTGAGGTAGTCGATCTGCTCGGTGACGCGACCCGCGACGACCTTGCGGTACGGGGTCTCGATGAAGCCGAACGAGTTGATGCGCGCGAAGGACGCGAGCGAGCCGATCAGGCCGATGTTCGGGCCTTCCGGGGTCTCGATCGGGCACATGCGGCCGTAGTGCGACGGGTGGACGTCGCGGACCTCGACGCCGGCGCGCTCACGGGAGAGACCGCCGGGGCCCAGCGCCGACAGGCGGCGCTTGTGGGTCAGGGCCCGCGAGCGGGTTGTTCTGGTCCATGAACTGCGACAGCTGCGACGTTCCGGAAGAACTCCTTGATCGCGGCCACCACGGGGCGGACGTTGATCAGGGTCTGCGGCGTGATCGCCTCGATGTCCTGCGTGGTCATGCGCTCGCGGACGACGCGCTCCATGCGGGACAGTCCGGTGCGGACCTGGTTCTGGATCAGCTCGCCGACCGCGCGGATGCGGCGGTTGCCGAAGTGGTCGATGTCGTCGACGTCCAGGCGCAGGTCGACCGGGGCGCCCTCGCGCACGCCCGGCAGGGTGGTGCGTCCGTCGTGCAGCGCGACCAGGTACTTGATGGTCGCGATGATGTCCTCGACCGTCAGGACCGAGTCGGACAGCGCCTTGTCGATGCCGAGCTTGCGGTTGATCTTGTAGCGGCCGACCTTCGCGAGGTCGTAGCGCTTGGAGTTGAAGTAGAAGTTGTCCAGCAGCGCGCGCGCGGCCTCGGCGGCGACCTGCTCGCCCGGACGGAGCTTGCGGTAGATGTCGCGGAGAGCGTCCTCCTTGGTGAGGATGTTGTCCTTCTCGAGCGTCAGCTCGATCGACTCGTAGCCGGCGAACTGCTCGAGGATCTCCTCGCTGGTGAGGCCGAGGGCCTTCAGGAAGACGGTGACCGACTGCTTGCGCTTGCGGTCGATGCGGACGCCGACCTGGTCGCGCTTGTCGATCTCGAACTCGAGCCACGCACCGCGGCTCGGGATCACGCGAGCGGAGTAGATGTCCTTGTCGGACGTCTTCTCCTGCTGGCGCTCGAAGTACACGCCGGGCGAGCGGACGAGCTGGGACACCACGACACGCTCGGTGCCGTTGATGATGAACGTGCCCTTCTCGGTCATGAGCGGGAAGTCGCCCATGAAGACCGTCTGGGTCTTGATCTCACCCGTGAGGTGGTTCATGAACTCGGCCTCGACGTACAGCGGGGCGGCGTAGGTCTTGCCGCGCTCCTTGCACTCCTCGATCGTGTACTTCTCGGGCTCGAGGTACGGGTTCGTGAAGCTCAGCTGCATCGTCTCGCTGAGGTCCTCGATCGGGGAGATCTCCTCGAAGATCTCGTCCAGACCGGAGTTGGCGGGGAGGTCCTCCCGGCCGGCGGCCTTCGCCTCGGCGACGCGGGTCTTCCACGCCTCCGAGCCGACGAGCCAGTCGAAGCTCTCGGTCTGCAGTGCGAGCAGATCCGGAACCGTCAGGGTGTCGCTGATCTTGGCGAACGAGAGACGCGATGCGCCGCGTCCGTTCTTGGGTGAGGTGGTGGTTGCGTTGGGCGCAGCAGCCAAGGAAGGAACCTCCGTAGACCCTCGCGGGTCTCAATCTGTGGGATGTGTGGAGTGGGCTCCCGCCGGGCGGGCCGACACTCCCCTGTCCGCACGCCGCAGGGACCGGTTCGACGCGGTCTTCGGGGTGGGGGCTAGAGTGTGGCATCGGCATCCACCATCTGATGCCGGGTTCCGGTGACCTGCCTACCGCAATATGAGGGCGTGGGTACTCGGGAGCGCAAAGTACAAATATAGATGCATCGCGCCACGCCGCGCAAGTGCTGATCCTTGCGCCGTGTCCCGGGGTCCGGTATACGTCCGCCGCCGAGCGGACGCCGCGCCCCTCCTCCGGCGCCGTCCCTCAGACTGAGGGGATGCAGGAGAGAACCGGCCGCCGACGCGGCGACGACGCCGAGCACCCCCGAGCCGTCCTGGCCAGCGGCTTCCTCGCGACGATCGAGGCCGACCGCCACGCGTCGGACGCCGCCACCCTCGTCGTCGACGGCACCCCGCAGTCGCACGTCGACCTCGCTGACCCGACCCACCTCTCGTTCGAGTACGTGCGCCGCATCGGGCATGCGATCGACCTCCTCGCGCCGGAGGGCGAGGCCGTCACGGCTCTGCACCTGGGCGCGGGCGCTCTGACGCTCCCCCGCTACGTCGCCGCGACCCGGCCCGGCTCCCGGCAGCAGGTCGTCGAGATCGAGGGCGCGCTGGTCGAGCTGGTGCGGGAGGCGCTCCCGCTCCCCCGGGGCGCGCAGATCCGCATCCGGCAGGGCGACGCCCGCGAGGTGCTCGGCAAGCTGCCGCCCGGACTGCTGGGCAGCATCGACGTCGTCGTGGTCGACATCTTCTCGGGCGCGCGCACTCCCGCCCACGTGACGAGCGCCGAGTTCTACGCGTCGATCGCTCCGCTGCTCGCGCCGCGGGGAGTCGTCGCGGTGAACGTGGCCGACGGAGGGGCGCTCGCGTTCGCCCGCGCGCAGGCCGCGACCCTCGCCTCCGTCTTCACGCACACCGCGATCGTGACGGACACGCAGATGCTCAAGGCGAAGCGCTTCGGCAACGTGGTGATGCTCGCCTCCGCCTCGCCCCTCCATCTGGACGGGCTGCCCCGGCGCCTCGCCTCCGACCCCGCGCCCTCGAAGCTCGTGCAGGGGCGGGAGCTCGAGAACTTCGTGGCGGGCGCCTCGGTGGTCACCGACGACACGGCAACCCCGTCTCCGCTGCCCGCGCGGAGCATCTTCCAGGTGCGCCGCGGCTGATCCGCCCCGACGGCCCGGCGGCCTGCGCGCGTCACCCGGGGAGCCGGCGCGCGTGCCCGTAAACTGGACCGGCCGCAGCGGCCTCCCGCCCGTCGCGCACGACCTGCGACGCACCGGATCCGCAACCCACGAGGAAGCACTGCTCTGAGCATCATCATCCGCCATGACCCCGCGACGCTCCGCGAGGAGATCGACGTCGACGCCGCCCAGGAGCGCCTCGAGGAGATCGGCGCGCTGCGCTCTCTCGCCGCCCTCACCGAGAAGACCGAGCTGCTGCGCCTGCTCGGTCGGATCGACGAGGCCTGGGACGTGGCCAACGAGGCCGTCCGCCGCACCCGCTTCTCGGGCGACCGCGCCGAGCTCCTCACCGCGCGCGTGCGCCGCGCCCGGCTCATGCAGCTGCGCGGGCGCACCGACGAGGCGCTGTCGGAGCTCGCGCTCTGCGTCGAGGAGGCGAAGACCCACGAGTGGCACCTCGAGCACTCGTTCGCCCTCAAGCACCGCGGCCTGACCTTCTTCGAGCTCGGCGAGTACGGCCGGGCGGCCCGCGACTTCGACGCCGCCACCGCCCTCGGCGAGCGCGTCGGCGTGCCGGAGGAGGAGCTCGAGATCGCCCGGCTGGGCGTCTCGGCCGCGACCGAGTTCCAGGGTGGCGCGGCGCGCGACCGCGCCGACGGCTCCGTCCGCGGACGTCGCAGGGCCGACGGCGCGCACGACGCGGCGACCACCGACGACGCGGCGACGACCGACGACGCCGGCACGACCGACGGCGCCGACCGGTCCTGACGGCCCCTCGAACGGGAGCACGGACGCGTGGCTGAGCTCGAGCAGGTCTCTCGATGGGCCGAGGAGCTCTTCGCCGAGCACCTCGACGACTCGTGGAGCTTCGGCTTCGACCACGCGCGCACCCGCGGGGGCGCCTGCCACTGGAGCGACAAGCGGATCACGCTCTCGCGTCATCTCGCGCCCCGGTGGAGCGACGAGGAGGTGCGGCAGACGCTGCTGCACGAGATCGCGCACGCGCTCGCCGGACCCCGTGCCGGTCACGGCGCCGGGTGGCGGAGGATCGCCGCGGACCTCGGGTACACGGGGGCGCGCACGCACAGCAACCCGACCGCCGACGAGCTCGCGCCCTGGGTCGGCGCGTGCCCGAGCGGCCACGTCTTCTACCGCCACCGCCGACCCGGCAGGCCTCTCGCCTGCGGCCGCTGCGCTCGGCGCTTCGAGCCGGCGAACGCCATCGAGTGGCGCCGCCGCTCGGTCCCGTCGGCGTGAGCACGACCGGCGGTCCTCGCGCGATCCGGGGCCGCGCTCCGAGCACGGGGCAGTGGCTCGAGGAGGCCGACGGGCGCCGCTGGTGGTTCGACTCCGGCAGCACGGCGCTCGACTTCGCGTACACGGGTCCGATGCACGGCGCTCCCGGCGAGCGCCTCGACTCCGACGGCGCCCTGGCGTCCTGGCTCGCCGCTCGCTTCGACGCCGTCGGCGAGGAGGCGCGCGACGCGCGACTGGCCGACGCGCTCGTGCTGAGGGACGCGATCGCGCGCCTCGCCCGGGCGGCCGAGCGGGGCGGCTCCGGCGCGGGCGACGCGGGCGACGTCGACGTCGTCAACCTCTTCGCGGCGATGCCGGACATCCCCCCTGCGCTCTCCGGAGGGACGCGGCAGGCGGGGCGGACGAACGCCGCGGCACGACAGGCGCTCTCGACGATCGCGCGCGAGGGCGTGGAGCTGCTCGGCGGATCAGGGGCGGGGCGGTTGCGGCGCTGCGCCGCCGAGGACTGCGGGATGCTCTACCTCGACACCTCGCGGGCGGGGTCCCGCCGCTGGTGCTCGATGCAGCGCTGCGGCAACCGGGCGAAGGTCCGCGCGCACCGCAGCCGCAGCGCGGCGCGCGCGGACGGCCGCTAGGACCTCTAGTCGATGACGCGGACCTCTTTCCAGAACGCCACGTAGCCGGAGAAGTCCTTCCCCACGCGGTCGAACGCAGTCGGGTACGGCGTCGGGTACGACCAGGCGCGGTCCTTCAGGAGCCCGTCGTCGGACTTCACCGAGAAGTACTGGCACTCGCCCTTCCACGGGCAGGTGTAGGGCGTGTCGCTCGGCTCGAGCAGCTCGGTGGCGACGCTCGAGGGCGGGAAGTACCAGTTGCCCTCGATCGAGATGAGGTCGGAGTCGGGGGCGTCGGCGAGGACGACGTCGTTGAGGACGGCTTTCATGCGGGCCAGCTTTCGGGAGGGTCGCGTGCGCGGTGGGAGCGGAGGCGCTCCTTGGGAACGCTACGCCGCTGGGGGCCCGGTGGTCGAGTGGGCCGCCGGGCGCGGGGTGCTCAGCACCGTCACGGCGTCGACGGTGTCGACGCGGGCGGCGGCGGCGACCTCGGCGGAACGCCCCGCCTCCTTCAGAGCGCGGCCCGACGGGGAGGCGGAGAGCAGGTGGGAGCAGGCCCGTCGCAGTCCGTCGAAGGAGGCCGACGCGACCGCGGCGTCGGGCGAGGTGTGGTCGATCCCGAGGGAGATCAGGGCGTCGATCAGCGCGCCGGCCGCGAGCTGGTCCTCGAGGGCGAAGCGCGTCGCCCCGCTCTCGTCGGTGTCGCCCGCAGCGACGACGTTGACGCTGGTGCGGCCGCCGTTCTCGTGCTGGCGCTCGAGGATCCAGCGCGCGACGGCGGTGCGGTCGGCCAGGCCCGCCCGCACGACGTGGCCGTCGACCGACCCGGTGTCGAGGCCCGGCCCGCCCGGCAGCGCGTCGACGACGACGGTGATGTGCGCCGGAGCGAGCACCCGCAGGGCCCGCGGGCCCCAGTCGAAGCGGATCTGGTAGGTCGACTGGTCGTGGGCGGAGGACGCGGCGTTCACCCTGACACGGTACCGGGCGCATACACGGCCGAGCGCTCCCGCGCACCCGGTGACGCCGACGGGCCGGGCGGAGGAGGATGGACGACGTGAAGGTGATGCTGAAGCACGTGCTCGACACCGACGTGGACTCCGCCTGGCGCGCTCTGCAGAGCCCGGCCGTGTTCCGCGAGGTGATGTCCCCCCTCCTGACCGCCGCCTCGCTCGACGAGGGCGGCTTCCGGCCGACGTGGGGGCTGGGCCCGCACGACGTGGCGATGGACGCCCTCGGGATCGTGCCGATGGGGGCGCAGGAGATCGACCTCTCCTACCGCCGCGTGCCGTCGATGCCGGACGTCCGGATCCTCCGCGACAGCGGTGCTCCGCTGACGGGTGCGCTCCGGCTGATCACCGCGTGGGACCACCGCATGGCGGTCGCTCCGCTCCCCGACGGGCGGACGCTCTTCCGCGACAGGCTCGAGTTCAGCGCCGGGCTCGCCTCGCCCGCGCTGTGGCCGTCGATGTGGGCGTTCTGGCAGTGGCGCGGCATCCGCATCCGCTCGCTCGCCCCGACCTGGCGACACGACGTGGGCGCCGATGCGCGCCCCCGCGGGGAGGCGGCGGAGTGAGCCCCGACGGCACCGCCGAGGAGCAGGTCGAGCTCTCGCGCGCCGAGCTCCTGCGCTTCCAGTGGCCCGCGAGCGAGGAGGCCGAGGAGACCGACGAGGTCTCGCCCCGCCGCCGACTCGCCTCGTCGATCGAGGTGGCCGACTGGCGCCGCCACGTGCAGGCGCTCTACGCCGAGGTCCGCCGGCTCTCGAACGTCGACCTGCTCGCTGCGCACGCCTCGTGGATCCGGGGACGCAACGCCCTCTTGCGCACCACCCGTCCACTCCGCTGCTGCCGGTCGACCGCGCGCACTTCCGCTCGCTCCCGATCGCGCCCTACGACGCGTCCTGGCGCTTCGAGCTCGAGGTGCTGCCCGCCGAGGAGCCCCGGCGGATGGACGTGGAGACCGGGACGGACGGCACCGTTCCGTTCGAGCTGGTCGGCGCGGTCGCGGTGCCGCAGGCCGGGACGCTCGACGTCTGGCGCCTCGCCTCCTACGGGGGCGGGCTGTTCGTGCCGGTGAAGGACGCGCTGGCCGGCCGGCCCGGCGGGACCTACGGCGGCGGCCGCTACCTCCTGGACACCGTCAAGGGCGCGGACCTGGGCCCGGGGTCCACTCCGTCGACCCTCGTCCTCGACTTCAACTTCGCCTACAACCCGTCCTGCGCCTACGACCCGGCGTGGGCGTGCCCGCTCGCGCAGGCGGGGAACACGCTCGGGGTCGAGGTGCCGGTGGGCGAGCGCTACAAGGGCTGACGCGGGCCCTGTTCTGCGCCGGAGCCCGGTCGTCCGCTAGGGTGGGAGGGTGCGAGCGCGAAGTCTGCGCTCCCCGCGTCGTAGAACGCCCCTTGTCCCCTGAGGACTCTGAACGTCGAGGACCCCGTCCCGACCATCTGGCGCACCGTGCATGAGGCCTCCGGCCGCGCGCACAGCTTCGTACGGCGAACGGATGTGACCACCGTCACCTTCGCCCGAAAGCCGATCACCCGCGCCCGGCCACCCGCCTGCGCTGTCGGATCGGCATGATGCCCCGAAAGGCACCATCCATGTCGTCCATCCCCACCTTCGCCGCTCTCGGCGTCCCCGCTCCCCTCGTCTCGGCCCTGACCGCGAACGGCATCACCGAGCCGTTCCCGATCCAGGTCGACACGCTCCCCGACACCCTGAACGGCCGCGACGTCCTCGGACGCGGCAAGACCGGCTCGGGCAAGACCCTCGCCTTCTCGATCCCGATGATCGCCCGCCTCGGCGGATCGCTCGCCGGCGGCCGCCGCCGTCCGGGCCGCCCGCTCGGACTGGTCCTCGCGCCGACCCGCGAGCTCGCCACCCAGATCACCGCTGCGATGCAGCCCCTCGCCGACGCCTACGGCATCGTCACCACGACGATCTTCGGCGGCGTCTCGCAGCAGCGCCAGGTCGCGGCCCTCAAGCAGGGCGTCGACATCGTCGTGGCCTGCCCCGGCCGCCTCGAGGACCTGATGAAGCAGGGCTTCGTCAACCTCGACGCCGTCGAGATCACCGTGCTGGACGAGGCCGACCACATGGCCGACCTGGGCTTCCTGCCCGTCGTCACGCGCATCCTCGACAAGACCCCCCGCGGAGGCCAGCGCCTGCTGTTCTCGGCGACGCTCGACAACGGCGTGGACAAGCTCGTCAAGAAGTACCTGCAGAACGAGGTGCTCCACTCGGTCGACGAGGCCAACTCCCCCGTCGCGCTGATGACGCACCACGTGTTCGAGGTCGACGGCCTCGACGCGAAGAACGCGCTCGTGAAGACCCTCGCGTCCGGCACCGGCCGCCGCATCCTCTTCATGCGCACCAAGCACCACGCGAAGAAGCTCGCCAAGCAGCTCACCGGCCAGGGCATCCCCGCCGTCGACCTCCACGGCAACCTCTCGCAGGTCGCCCGCGACCGCAACCTCGCCGCGTTCGGCGCCGGCGACGTGAAGGTGCTCGTCGCGACAGACGTCGCCGCCCGCGGCGTCCACGTCGACGACGTCGAGCTCGTCATCCACGTCGACCCGCCCATGGAGCACAAGGCGTACCTGCACCGCTCGGGCCGCACCGCCCGCGCCGGCTCGGAGGGCGACGTCGTCACCGTCGTGCTGCCCACGCAGCGCGGCGACGTGAAGACCCTCCTGCGCAAGGCCGCCATCCAGGTCCAGCCCCAGCAGGTCACGGCCGACTCGGCCGCCGTCGCGAAGCTCGTCGGGAACGTCGCCGCGTACGTGACCCCGTCGGCCGTCGTCGAGCCCGCCCGCGGACAGTCGCAGGGCGGACGCTCGCAGGGCGCCAACGCGCAGCGCAAGCGCGCCGCGCGCACCGACGGCACCGGCTCCGCTCCCCGCGGCGGACGCGGCGAGCGCTCGGCGGCTCCCGCCGGCGGCTCGGACCGTCCCCGTCGCGACCGCGCCGCCTCCTCCGAGGGCGCCGCTCGCGGCGGAGCCCGCGGCGGCCGCGGCCGCACCGCCGGCGCCGCCTCGACCGGTGGCGGCTCGCGCTCGTTCTACAGCACCGCGACCGGTGGGGCCTCCTCGGCCGCCCCGGCCGGCGGCGAGCGCCGCGGCGGTCGTCGCGCCCAGGGCTGAGGCGCGCGCAGCGCGCCTCAGGTGCCGTCTTGTGCGCCGCAAGGCGGCGCACCGCGGTCGGCTCTCGTAGGCGGGTGCGGCTCGCAGAGCGGGTCGCGACCGGCTACGCCGATCCGCTGACACGCGGATCGACCGTCCGCCTCGCAGGTGCCGCTTCGGCCGCACGTGCGGGTGAGGGCGACACGCTGAACGTCGAGAAGGCCGGGAACCCCTTCTGCGGAGTCATCCGCGGAGGAGGTCCCGGCCTCTGTCGTTCCTGCGGTGGGTCGAAATCGGACCGATCGGGATGCGCGGGCGCCGTCTGCGTGGACCGAGGGGAATCAGTGCCGAATCGCTCCGTGTTCGCAACCGAGGTGGGGAGCGTGATTCGAGCCTCGGACGGTGCGCGATGACGCCCTCGGCCTCGATTCCGAACGGACCCGGGCCGCGGGAGCAGAGCCGGTCGCAGCAGACGGGCCCGACTCACGTGCCCGGTCCGTCACCTGCGGCTCCGACGCAGACGGCCGTGCCGCATGTGGCACGACGAGCAGAACGTCGGCCAGGACCACGGCTCAGCCACCGTCGCGGCTGACGGGCGCTCTCAGCCGAGGTTCCGCTTCCCGCGGAGGACGCAACGCCCGTCTCCCGAGCGGAGCACCGAAGCCCACGGCATAGCCGAACGCGCGATCCGCATGCGAGCGGACCGCGCTAGGCGGAACGCACCACGCTCTCGGGAACCCGGCCACCTCGAAGAGCCGACCGCGGGGCGCGGCCTCACCTTGCACCGGAGAGGAGCGCCGAAGCGCACGGCGGAGCCGAACGCGTGATCCGCGTGCCAGCGGATCGCGCTAGGCGGAACGCGACCCGCTCTGCAGAACGCGACCACCCACGAAAGCCGACCGCGGTGCGCCGCCCCGCGGCGCACAGAACGACACCGTCGAACGCGCGATCCGCGTGCCAGCGGATCTCGCCAGGCGGAACGCACCACGCTCTCGGGAACCCGGCCACCTCGAAGAGCCGACCGCGGTGCGCCGCCCCGCGGCGCACCGATCAGCACCGCCGACCGCGGTGCGCCGCCCCGCGGCGCACAGATCAGCGCAGCCGACCGACAGAGGCCAGCGCGGCGCGGACGAGTGCTGCCGCGGCCGCCCTCCATCTCGGCCGAGACGGCCTCGGAGCAGGCCTCGTCGGGGGTCATCCAGGTGAGCTCGGAGAGCGTCCTGGCGGGGCTCGCACGTGCCCGTCACGGGGACCACGTACGCGAGGGACACCGCGTGCTGGCGCTCGTCGGTGAAGGGGCCCATGCCCGGCATCGGGAAGTACTCGGCGACGTGGAAGGGCAGCGGGCTCGCGGGCAGCAGCGGGAACGCCATCGGCCCGAGGTCCTTCTCGAGGTGGCGGAAGAGCGCGTCCCGGAGGTCTCGCCGTACATCACGCGGCCTGAGACGATCGTGCGGGTGATCTGGCCCGATGCCGTCGCGCGCAGCAGCACGCCCACCTCCGTCACCTGGCCGAGCCCGTCGACGCGCACCGGCACCGCCTCGACGTACAGCAGCGGGAGCCGACGGCGGATCTCGGCGAGTTCGTCGTCGGACAGCCACCCGGAGCTGGGGTCAGGGGTACGCACGCTCATGGAGCCATTCTTACCCCTCGTTGCTGTCCGTCCGGTTCCGTCCGGGGTGCGGCGGCGGCAGCGGCGATGATGGAGCCATGGGAATCGACGCGAACGCGGTGCTGTGGTCCTCCTCCGAGAAGGACCGGGCGGACCGGCCGCTGCTGGTGCTCCTGCACGGCTACGGCTCGCACGAGGGCGACCTGTTCTCGCTCGGCGCGTACCTGCCGCTGGAGCCGGTGCTCGCCTCCCTCCGGGCCCCGATCGCCCTGGACGGGCGGGCGAACGCGTGGTGGCCGTTGCGCGTGCCGCTGGATCCGGAGCGCCTGACGACCGACCCGGACGCCGTCGAGCGCGCCGTGCAGGACGTGCTCGACTGGCTCGATGCCCTGCAGCACCACGGTCCCGTCGGGCTGCTCGGGTTCTCGCAGGGAGCGGCCCTGGCGGTGCAGCTGCTGCGGCGCGCTCCCGCCCGCTTCGCGTTCGCCGTCGCCCTGTCGGGCTTCGTCGTGCCGCTGGCCGAGGGCGACGAGGCCGACGAGCGCCTCGCGCGGGAGCGTCCGCTCGTCTTCCGCGGGCGAGGGACACTCGACTCGGTCATCCCGCCGAGCGCCGTGGCCGAGGGCGACGCCTGGTTCCCGGCGCACACCGACCTGGACTCCCGCGTCTACGAGGGGGTGGCGCACGGGGTGAGCCAGACCGAGATCGCGGACGTCAGCTCCTTCATCCGCCGCGCCTTCGGCTGAGGGCGCCGACCACCGGCGCCGCGTCAAGGGTTTGCCCGCGGCGGACGCGCCCGTCAGTGTCGGTGGTGGCAGGGAGGATGGAACCATGCCCACCGAACCCGGCGGCAGTGCTCTCGAGCGCTTCTCCCCCGCCACCCGCGCCTGGTTCCAGGGTGCCTTCCCCGGCGCCCACGGCGGCGCGAGGAGGGCGCGTGGTCGGCGATCTCCTCCGGATCCCACGCGCTCGTGGTGGCCCCCACCGGCTCGGGCAAGACGCTGTCGGCCTTCCTCTGGGCCATCGACCGCCTCGTGCAGGGTCCGCCGCCGGAGGATCCGCAGCACCGCACCCGCGTGCTCTACGTCTCGCCGCTGAAGGCGCTGGGCGTCGACGTCGAGCGGAACCTCCGCTCGCCGCTGGTCGGCGTGACACAGACGGCGCTCCGCCTGAGCGCGGAGGGCGTCGGAGGCGCTCCGTCGACCGTCACGGTCGGCGTCCGCTCCGGGGACACCCCCGCGGCCGAGCGCCGCGTGCTGCAGAAGACCCCGCCCGACATCCTCATCACGACGCCCGAGTCGCTCTATCTGATGCTCACCTCGGCCGCGCGGGAGTCGCTGCGGGGCGTCGAGACCGTCATCGTCGACGAGGTCCACGCGGTCGCATCGACCAAGCGCGGTGCGCACCTCGCCGTCTCGCTCGAGCGCCTCGACGCCCTGCTGACGAAGCCGGTGCAGCGCATCGGCCTGTCGGCGACGGTGCGGCCCCGCGAGGAGGTGGCCCGGTTCCTGGCCGGCCGCTCGCCCGTCTCGATCGTCGCTCCCGTCTCCGAGAAGCAGTGGGACCTCACCGTCGTCGTCCCGGTCGAGGACATGTCCGAGCTCGGCGCCGCCGCACCCCAGGAGGGCTCGACGATGGGCGCGACCGGTCCGCAGAGCGGATCGATCTGGCCCCACGTCGAGGAGTCGATCGTCGACCGCGTGCTCGCGCACACCTCCTCCATCGTCTTCGCCAATTCGCGTCGGCTCGCCGAGCGGCTGACAGCGCGGCTCAACGAGATCTACTCGGAGCGCCGCGAGGCCGACCTCGAGCGCGCCCGGTCGGCCGCCGAGCCGGTCGCGGTCGGCGCGCTCGTCGACGACGCGATCGGATCGATGGCCACGGGCGCCTCCCGGCGCGCTCCGGCCGAGCTGATGGGCGGCGCCGGCGGCACGAGCGGCACCGGGCAGTCGGCGCCCGACGACGAGCCCCTGCTCGCCCGGGCCCACCACGGCTCCGTCAGCAAGGAGCAGCGCGCGATCATCGAGGACGACCTCAAGTCCGGCCGGCTGCGCTGCGTGGTCGCCACCTTCGAGCCCGAGCTCGGCATCGACATGGGCGCCGTCGACCTCGTCGTGCAGGTCGAGACCCCGCCGTCGGTCGCCAGCGCCCTGCAGCGGGTCGGCCGCGCGGGCCACCAGGTCGGCGAGGTCTCGCGCGGCGCGTTCTACCCTCAAGCACCGGGCCGATCTGCTTCACTCGGCCGTCACGACCGAGCGGATGCGCTCCGGACTGATCGAGGCGATCCAGGTCCCGGCGAATCCGCTCGACATCCTCGCACAGCAGACCGTCGCCGCCACGGCGCTCGAGTCCCTCGACGTCGACGACTGGTTCGACATCGTCCGGCGCAGCGCCCCGTTCGTCTCGCTCCCGCGCTCGGCCTACGAGGCGACCCTCGATCTGCTGTCGGGGCGCTACCCCTCCGATCAGTTCGCGGAGCTGCGCCCCCGCCTCGTCTGGGACCGCGACGCCAACACCCTCACCGGCCGCCCCGGGGCGCAGCGCCTCGCCGTCACGAGCGGCGGCACGATCCCCGACCGCGGACTCTTCGGCGTCTTCATGGTCGGGGAGCCCGGCTCCACCGGCAACCGCGTCGGCGAGCTCGACGAGGAGATGGTCTACGAGTCGCGGGTCGGCGACGTCTTCGCGCTGGGTGCGACGAGCTGGCGGATCCAGGAGATCACCTACGACCGCGTGATCGTCACGCCCGCCTTCGGCGAGCCGGGGCGCCTGCCCTTCTGGAAGGGCGACTCCCAGGGCAGGCCCGCCGAGCTCGGCGAGGCGATCGGAGCATTCACCCGCGAACTCGGCGGAGCGGCCGTCGATCCGGCCCGGGCGCGCTGCGCCGAGGCCGGTCTCGACGAGTACGCGACGAACAACCTGCTCTCGTTCCTCGACGAGCAGCGCATCGCCACCGGTCAGATCCCCGACGACCGCACCCTCGTGCTCGAGCGCTTCCGCGACGAGCTGGGCGACTGGCGGCTCGTCCTGCACTCGCCGTACGGCATGCAGGTGCACTCGCCGTGGGCACTGGCCGTCGGGGCCCGGGTGCGCGAGCGGCACGGCGTCGACGGCGCGGCGATGGCGGGCGACGACGGCATCGTGGTCCGCATCCCCGACACCGAGTCCGAGCCCCCGGGCGCCGAGCTCTTCCTCTTCGAGCGCGAGGAGCTCGAATCGCTCGTGACCAGCGAGGTGGGCGGCTCCGCGCTGTTCGCGGCCCGGTTCCGCGAGTGCGCGGCCCGGGCGCTGCTCCTGCCCCGCTACAACCCCGGCAAGCGCTCGCCGCTCTGGCAGCAGCGCCAGCGCGCGGCGCAGCTGCTCGACGTCGCGCGGACGTACCCGACCTTCCCGATCATCCTCGAGACCGTCCGCGAGTGCCTGCAGGACGTCTACGACCTGCCCGCTCTGCTGCGGCTCGCGGCACGGCTCGACGGCCGCGAGCTGCGGATCCTCGAGGTCGAGACGCCGACCGCGAGCCCCTTCGCGCGGTCGATGCTGTTCGGCTACGTCGCCGCGTTCATGTACGAGGGCGACAGCCCGCTCGCCGAGCGGCGGGCCGCGGCGCTCTCGGTCGACGCGGCGCTGCTCGGCGAGCTGCTCGGCCGCGCCGAGCTGCGCGAGCTGCTCGACCCCGTCGTGCTCGCGCAGATCGAGCGCGAACTGCAGCGCGTCGAGCCCGAGCGCCGCCTGCGCGGGCTCGAGGGGGCCGCCGACCTCCTGCGCCTGCTCGGCCCGCTGACCATGGACGAGCTGGGCGAGCGCCTCGTCGAGGAGTCGGTCGCGTCGGCCGACGTCGCGGCCGCTCCCCCGATCGCGCGCGAGACGCTCGAGGCGGTCGTCGCCCAGCTCGTGAAGGCGAAGCGCGTCCTGCCCGTCGGGCTCGGGGGCGAGCAGCGCTACGCGGCGATGGAGGACGCGGCGCGGCTGCGCGACGCCCTCGGCACACCCCTCCCCATCGGCGTGCCCGTGGCGTTCATCGACCCGGTGCGCGACCCCCTCGGCGACCTCGTCGCCCGCTACGCCCGCACCCACGGTCCGTTCACGGCGGCAGCGGTGGCCACGCGGCTGGGGCTCGGCGTCGCGGTCGTCACCGACACCCTCCGCCGCCTCTCCGGCGAGCGGCGGGTCACCGAGGGCGAGTTCCGCCCGAACGGCACGGGCAGCGAGTGGTGCGACGCCGAGGTCCTGCGCCGGCTCCGCAGCCGCTCCCTCGCCGCCCTCCGCAAGGAGGTCGAGCCGGTCGACGGGGCCGCCTACGGGCGCTTCCTGCCCACCTGGCAGCACGTCGGCGGCTCGCTGCGCGGCATCGACGGGGTCGCCTCCGTCATCGACCAGCTCGCCGGAGCGCCCATCCCGGCCTCCGCGTGGGAGACGCTGATCCTCCCGTCCCGGGTCCGCGACTACTCCCCCGCGATGCTCGACGAGCTCACGGCCACCGGTGAGGTGCTCTGGGCCGGAGCGGGGACGCTGCCCGGCAACGACGGCTGGGTGAGCCTGCACCTGGCCGAGACGGCCGGTCTCACCCTGCCCGTGCCCGGCGAGACGCTGCCGCTGGGCGAGCTGCAGCAGGAGATCGTGGGCGTGCTCGGCTCGGGGGGCGGCTACTTCTTCCGCCAGCTCTCCGACGCCGTCGGCTCCACCGACGACTCCGCCCTCGTCGACGCCCTCTGGGAGCTCGTGTGGGCGGGGCTGCTCACCAACGACACCCTCGCGCCGCTGCGCACCCTCGTCGGCACGAGCGGAGGCGCCCACCGGCAGCCGCGCGCACCCGCCCGCGCCCGCGCACCCCGCGGCCGCATGATGACGCGCCCGACGATGCAGACCCGCGTCGGTCCGCCCACGGCCGGCGGCCGCTGGTCGATCGTGCCGCTCGCCGAGTCCGACCCGACGATCCGCGGGCACGCCCTCGGCGAGGTGCTCCTCGAGCGCTACGGCATCGTCACCCGCGGCTCCGTGCAGGCCGAGGGGGTGCTCGGCGGCTTCGCGCTGGCCTACAAGGTCCTCAGCGGCTTCGAGCAGCAGGGCCGCGCCCGCCGCGGCTACTTCATCGAGAAGCTCGGAGCCGCGCAGTTCGGCACCGCCGGCAGCGTCGACCGTCTGCGGACCTTCGCGCCGCAGGACGACGCTCTGGATCGTCCGCGCCCCGTGCTCGCCCTGGCCGCCACCGACCCCGCCAACCCGTTCGGAGCGGCCCTGCCGTGGCCGCAGGGCGAGGGCCACCGGCCGGGTCGCAAGGCGGGCGCGCTCGTGGCGATCGTCGACGGCGAGCTGGCCGTCTACCTCGAGCGCGGCGGCAAGACCGCGCTCACCTTCACGTCGGACGAGACCGCTCTCGCGGACGCGGCCGGGGCGTTCGCGCAGCTGGTCCGCTCCCGCGGCGTCGAGAAGCTGACCGTCGAGAAGATCGACGGCGACTTCTCGCTCGGCACGCCGCTGGGCGACGCGCTCGTCGCGGCGGGCTTCGTCGCCAACCCGCGCGGTCTCCGGATGCGCGCGTGAGCCCCGGAGGGAGCCCCCGTGCCCGAGGGTGACACCGTCTACCGATCCGCGCACAACCTCGCCGAGGCGCTCGACGGCCAGGTCCTGACGACGTGCGACGTCCGCGTGCCGAAGTACGCGACCGTCGATCTCACCGGGGAGACCATCGACTCCGTCGTGCCCCGCGGCAAGCACCTGCTGATGCGGGTCGGCGATGCACTCATCCACTCGCACCTCAAGATGGAGGGCAGCTGGCACCTCTACCCCCTCGGCGGCGAGCGGCCGAAATGGCACCGCCCCGCGTTCCAGGCGCGCATCGTGCTCGAGACGCCCGAGTGGCAGGCCGTCGGCTTCGAGCTGGGCCTGCTCGAGATCGTTCCCCTCGCCGCCGAGCAGGACGTCATCGGCTACCTCGGTCCCGATCTCCTCGGCCCCGACTGGGATGCGGACGAGGCTCTGCGGCGCCTCTCCGCCGACCCCGAGCGGCCGATCGGCCTCGCCCTGCTCGACCAGCGGATCATGGCCGGCCTCGGCAACGTCTACCGGGCCGAGCTCTGCTTCCTCCGGGGAGTCCTGCCGACCCGTCCGGTCGGCGAGTCCGGCGATCTCGTGCGCACGATCGCCCTCGCCAAGAAGCTGATCACGGTCAACCGGGAGCGCATCGAGCGCACCACGACAGGCAACCTCCGGCCCGGGCAGCAGCTCTGGGTGTACGGCCGCGACCGCCGGCCCTGCCGCCGCTGCGGGACGCCGATCCGCCAGGGCGAGCTCGGCGACAGCGAGCTGCAGCTGCGCGTCACCTACTGGTGCCCGCACTGCCAGAGCTGAAGGGCCCAACAGAACCGGCAGAAACGCTGGTGCGTGTCGCGCGCCTTCACCGACGTCGAGGAGCATTCGGAAGCGCATCGTCGAGATCGCCCGACCACAGCACTCCCTCTCCGTCGGGGCGAACGAAGTGGACTCCGTCGCCGAGGGGCTCTGAGATGCTCTCCTGGATCTCCGCCGCTCCGGATCGGGCGTCCATTCCTGAGTCGGCGCCGAAGAAACGGCGTAAGCCGAGGACGAGACCAGGCTCGAAGCTGCTGCGATAGATGACGGCGACATGCGCCGGCCCGTCCACCCAGGCAGCGAGGATCTCCGGAGTTCGGGCATCCGGCCCGATGTCCTGCGCCACGAACTCGAGGAACGACGTCAAGATGTCCTGGGTCAAGTCTGTCTCCGGCAAGATACCTCCTGGCAATGAGCTTTGCTCAATACTAGCATGAGGAGCACAATGAATCAGAAGACCTCGCGGACCATCGGCGTCGTACTCGTCACCCTCGGGCTACTCGTCGGCGCAGCAACACCGGCAGAAGCAGCCCAGCCGCCGAAGGGATACCAGACCGACCAGGTGGTGGCGACAGTAGAGAACCCTCGGTTGGGCAAGATCCTGCGTCGCGGCTTTTGGGACGCCGACATTCAGCGGGGATTCGGGATGGACAAGGCGTGGCACAAGCACGCTCTGACCTCCCGGGCAGCCCAGAAGGTGCTCCTCGGCTCCACGAACAACAAAAAACAGTCGAATGGCAACTTCGATCTTCGGACGTACGTCGGTAAGTACGACTGCAAGGACCAGTGGAACTGCACCTTAAGAGAACAGATGCTCGTTCACGCGATTTTCGACCCGACGACCTATACCAATTATCACGGCTGGCCGGTCAATGGCAAATTAGGCATGGTGACCGCCTATTGTGACAACAACGGCATCGAGAAGTGTCCACGATGGGTGACCTATGCGCTCACCAATCCTGGTAAAACGAATCCTTATCGTCTCAGCGGTGAGAGCACCGAGAAGTCCGGGCCGACTCCCCTGCCCGCGGAATCAACCCAACGATCGCAAACAGACTCGGCTGTCCTCAAGTGGAGCTACAACGAGTTGGCGCGGACAACTGCCAGAGAGTAGCGGCTCCATCACTCGTCGCTGAGGACGGCGGACCCGAACTTTTTTCCACCAAATCCTCGCACTCCGAGTTCCGAGGCTGTCGACGAGTGCCCGCCCTGCCGGACCCGAGGGCGACACTCCGCCTTCGCGGTCGGCAGGACCGGCGAGCACGACCGGCGCGACCGGTATCGCCCCGTTCGCGGTCAGCACGCAGAGCGTGTTTTCGAGCGAGCGCCCCGCTCAGGCCCTCCTCACCATCAGGTGACCACGCCCGGCGAATCCGCGACCTCCGTCGCGACGGCGTACCTCACCGAGACCGACTGACCGTCACCACCGATCGACTGGAGCACCCGCCGGTCGTCCCGCGGGTGGGGCCACTCTCCCCTCTCGGTTCGTCACGCAGAAGCCGGCGCTACTCCGCCTTCGCCGCCCGGGGTCCCGGGACGTGGGCGGTGTGCACGGTCAGCTCGAGCCGCTCGATCGACTCGACGCGCGGAGCGACCTCGCCGCCGTTCGCGACGATCCAGCTGCCGACCAGCAGCAGCTCGTCCTGGCCCGCGGTCAGCGGACCGCTGACGGCGAAGGTGCCCAGTGTCGGAGTCGAGAACGTCACACGCACGGGATCGCCGTGCTGCAGCCCGTCGACCGAGCGCTCGCCCGCCGATGCCTCGGACGCCGCGGCCAGCGCCAGGCTCTGCACCTCGGTGCCCGTTCCGAGGAACACGTCGGCGACCACCAGCTCTCCGCCGACCGCGCGGCCGACCACGCCCTCGATCCCGTAGAGCCCGTAGCGGGGCGAGCGGATGAGCATCCGCACGTCGTCGCCGACGCCGATCTCGGCGAACGCCCCCCGGATCGACTGCACGTCGCGGCGGGCGGGAGCGGAGGCCAGGGCGTCGAGGATCTGCATCCGATCAGGGTAGCCCGCCGCGGCCGTGCGGCGACGGCCCGGGAACGACGAAAGCCCTGCCGGAGCAGGGCTTTCGAGAGGTGCGGAGTCGGTGGGATTTGAACCCACGGAACCCAATAAAGGGTTCTCCACCTTAGCAGGGTGGTGCACTCGACCGGACTATGCGACGACTCCCGAGCGCCCGCTGGGCGAACGCACGACGACCATCATAACCGCACCCGGCGGGCCGGGACGACACCGGCCCGCCGGGCGTCCGGGAGGCGGCGGCTACTGCTCGTCGAGTGTGCGGCCGACGGTGCAGGTCTCCTGCTGGGCCGTCTGCCCCGAGACGTCGCTGGGGAGCGCCACGGCGGTCTCCTCCGGCACCGGGGCGGTGGTGGCGGGCGCGCCGGTCTCCTCGGGAGCGGGCTCCGGGGTCGCGGGCTCCTTGGGAACCGAGGGGACGGGCGTGGATCCGTCGGCCGACTCGGAACCGCCGCCGGTCGTGCCGGTCAGCGCGATCGGCTGGTCGGCCTGCAGCGCGGCGATCAGCGTGGCCGCCGCCTCCTCGCTCGGGTAGACGCCGTTGCCGTCGATGAACGTGGGGTACTGCACGAAGACCACGTTGGCGAGGTCGACGTCCTTCACGGCGAGGCCGATCGAGACCATGGTGTTGACGTTCTCGAGCGAGGTCGAGAGCTGCATGTTCGACACCGCGGCCTTGGCGAGCCCGTACAGCGCGACGGGATTCGACAGGGTCGAGGCGCTCTTCACCTTGCGCACGAGCGACGAGAGGTAGACCTGCTGGCTCGAGATGCGGGTGAGGTCGCCGCCGTCGCCGACACCGTGCCGCGTGCGCAGGAACGCCAGCGCCTCGGCGCCGACGAGTGTGTGGGTGCCGGCCGTCAGCGTGAGGCCCGTGTACACGTCCTCGAGGGGTGTCGCGACGCAGACGTCGACGCCTCCGACCGCGTTGGACATCTCGATGACGCCCTCGAACTGGATGAGCGCGGCGTAGGGGATCTCGAGACCCGTGAGCTGCTCGACCGTCTGCACGGTGCAGGCGAGACCGCCGAGCTCGAGCGACTGGTTGACCTTCTCCGAGCTCACCGGCTCGGTCACGGCTCCCGTCGCCGGATCGGTGCACGAGGGGATCGGCACGTACAGGTCGCGGGGGAAGCTGACGACCTCGACCGTCGAGTGGTCCTCCGAGATGTGCATCAGCATCGTCACGTCGTTGAGGTTCTCGGAGCGGTCGCCGAACGCGCCCGCCTCGGAGCCCTCTGCGCTGTCGCTGCCGGCGAGGAGGATGTTGACCCCGCCCTCGATCGCACCGATCTCGGCACCGGGCTGCCGGACGAGCCGGCCTCGAGGTCGACGGACGGACGAGCGCTGCCGGCGATCATCGAGACCGCGATCGCGACGATGCAGACGGTGCTGACGACTCCGACCCCGATGCACGCGGCGAGGACGCGACCGAGGTGGCGCAGTCCGCTCTGGGGGCGCAGACGGCCGTGCCGGGCGGCGGTCCTGCGCGACGGGGCGGGTTCGCTCATCGGGTCGTTCTCCTCTCCGTAGCGCGGCAGGAGCCGCTCCGTGCCGCTCACCGCCGATCGGCGCTCCAGGAGGAGCGTATCCCGCGGGGCGCGCGCGTCTCCGGCTCAGCCGAAGAACCCGACCGAGCAGGACTGCTGATCGGCCCTCACGCCGGTGACCTCGGCCGGCAGGGCGACCTCGCCTCCCGCCGTGGGAGCCGGGGCCGCCGTGCCGGGAGTCGCCTCCCGCGGTCGCGAGCGGCTCGGCGGTCGCGGGGCCGGCGGGCGGCTCGGTCGTGGCGGGCGTCTCGACGGCGGGCTCGCCCTCGACGACGGCGCCACCGCCGGTTCCTCCGGTGATCGAGATCGGCTGATCGGCCTGCAGCGCGCTCGCCAGGACGTCGCCCGCGGTGCGATCGGGCACCACTCCGCCGTACGCCTCCGCGGTGGGGTACTGCGCGAAGACGATGTCCGCCAGCTCGACGTCGCTGAGCGCGAGGCCCATCTGCACCATTGTGTTGACGTTGTCGAACCCGGTCGAGAGCGTCATGTTGCCCAGGGCCGCCTTGGCGAGCCCGTAGAGGGCGACGGGGTTCAGGAGGGTGTCGGCGCTCTTGATCTCGCGCATGAGCGACGAGAGGAACACCTGCTGGTTGCTGATGCGGGTGAGGTCGCTGCCGTCGCCGATGCCGTGGCGGCTGCGCAGGAACTGCAGAGCGGCCATGCCCTCCAGGGAGTGCGTGCCGGGCTCGAGGTAGGTGTTCGTGTACGGGTCGGCGATCTCGGTGGCGACGCAGACGTCGACTCCGCCGACGGCGTTCGACATCTCGATGACGCCGTTGAACTGGACCACCGCGCCGTAGTCGACGCTGATGCCCAGGAGGTCCTCGACGACGCCGGCGACGCAGCCCAGGCTGACGTCCTTGCCCATCGCCTCGTTGATCTTGGTGCCGGAGCGCTCGGCGATCGTCTCGCCGGTGGCCGCGTTCACGCAGGAGGGGATGTCGACGTACATGTCGCGCGGGAAGGAGACGACGGTGGCGTTGGTGTGGTCGGCCGAGACGTGCAGGAGCATGTTCACGTCGTTCAGGACGCTCGTCTCCTGGTCGGGGTCGCCGTAGGCGTCGCCCTGGCCCTGGCGGGAGTCGCTGCCGACGACGAGGACGTTGAAGCCGCCCTCCAGCGCGCCGATCTCGGGGGCCGAGGCGGCCGCTCCGACGCCGGATCCCGCGGCCACCGGATGCAGATCGACGGACGGCTGGGCGGACTGCACGAGGAGGGTCGCGGCGATCGCGACGATCGAGACCGACGCGGCGATTCCGACTCCGGAGACCGCTGCCGCGGCCTTCACGAGCGTGCGCGGGAGGCTGTGCCGCTTCTGCCGACCGTGCCGCACGAAGGGGCGCGGGGACCGCGCCGACTCGTCCGCGGCGGATCGGTCCGTCGAAGGGCGCGTCCTGAGCATCCGTCTCCCGTTCGTGTGCGTGCGTGCTGCCTGGTTCCTGCGCGCCGCAGCCGGGAGGGGGTCACCGGCGAGCGCGCGTCGGGACATAGTACCCGGGGACCTGCGGAACGGCCGGGGAACCCGTCACCGAGCGGATCGCGACCGCGGACGCGCGGTCGGGCCGGGACGGACCGCTCCGCTCGGTGGCGGCGCCGCCGGCGCCCGGGATCGTCGATCGGAGCGGAGGGCTAGGGATTCGAACCCTAGAGGCATTTCTGCCCACCAGTTTTCAAGACTGGCTCCATCGGCCGCTCGGACAGCCTCCTCGCCGCGTCCCAGGGGGTCGCGACAGTCGATGGTAACCGACGGGCGTCCGCCGAGCGGGGCACCCGTGCGCAACCGAGGACGGGAGCCGCGCAGCGGGCCTCGACGCCGCCTCCGGACCCCGTGGACCTCCGGAGAGGACAGCCGCGTCAGCGCAGCGACGACAGGGCGGCGGCGACGCCGTCCTCCTCGACCGTGGGGATCACGGCGGAGGCGACGGCGCGGACCTCGTCGGGGGCCTGGCCCATCGCGAGGCCGGCGCCCTGCTCGGCGGCCCAGGTGAGCATCTCGATGTCGTTGCGGCCGTCGCCGAGGGCGACGACGTCGGAGCGCTCGATGCCGAGCTCCTCGCGCACGACCTCGAGGGCGGTCGACTTGTTGACGCCGTGCGGGGCGATGTCGAGCCAGGCCGTCCAGCCGATGGCGTAGCTGACCTGGTGGAGCCCCATCTTCTCGACGAGGCCCGAGAACTCGTCGATGCCGGTCTCGGGCGAGATGACGACGACGCGGGTGCACAGGCGGCCGAGGAGCTCCTCGAACGGGACGTGGGTGGTCTCGACGCCCATCACCGCGCCGCCGGGGAACGCCTCGGTGTAGAAGAAGGCGCCGTGCTCGTCCTCGACGGCGTAGTGCGCCTCGGGGAGGAACCGGAAGATGTTCTGCAGCACCTCGGTGGGGTCGAAGGTCTTGACGATCTCGGGGCGGTAGCCGCCCTCGACGCCCTCGTCGCGGCGCAGGGTGACGGCGCCGTTGCAGCAGATCACGAATTCCGGAGCGATGCCCAGGCGCGCGACGACCGGCAGCGTCGAGGCGGGCGAGCGGCCGGTGGCGAGCATGACCTCGTCGCCCTGGCGCTCGACGCGCAGGATCTCCTCGATCACGACGTCGGTGATCGTGCCGTCCTCGTGCATGACGGTGCCGTCGATGTCGAGGGCGACGAGCCGCCGGCCGGAAGCGGCGCTCATGCGGTCGCGACCGGCTCGAGGACCTCGAGGCCGCCCAGGTGCGGGCGCAGCGCCTCCGGGACCACGACCGAGCCGTCGGCGCGCTGGTGCGTCTCGAGGAGCGCGACGATCCAGCGCGTGGTGGCGAGCGTGCCGTTCAGGGTGGCGACGGGAGCGGTCTTCCCGGACTCGGTGCGGTAGCGGGTGTCGAGGCGGCGGGCCTGGAACGTGGTGCAGTTCGAGGTGGACGTGAGCTCGCGGTACGCGTCCTGCGTGGGCACCCAGGCCTCCACGTCGAACTTGCGCGCAGCGCTCTGGCCGAGGTCGCCCGCGGCCGTGTCGATCACGCGGTAGTGCAGGCCGAGGCTCTGCAGCATGCCCTCCTGGTACGAGAGGAGGCGCTGGTGCTCGGCCTCCGCGTCCTCCGGGAGCGCGTAGACGAACATCTCGAGTTTGTTGAACTGGTGCACGCGGATGATGCCGCGGGTGTCCCGGCCGCCCGAGCCGGCCTCGCGGCGGTAGCAGGTGCTCCAGCCCGCGTAGCGCTTGGCGCCGCTCGAGAGGTCGAGGATCTCGTCGCTGTGGTACCCGGCGAGGGCGACCTCGCTGGTTCCGGTGAGGTAGAGGTCGTCGTCGCGCAGGCGGTAGACCTCGTCGTCGTGCTCGCCGAGGAAGCCGGTGCCGTCCATGATCTCGGGCTTGACCAGCGTGGGGGTGATCAGCGGGGTGAAGCCCGCCTCGAGCGCGCGCTCCGAGGCCGAGGTTCATCAGGGCGATCTCGAGGCGGGCGACGAGGCCCTTGAGGAAGTAGAAGCGGGCGCCGCTGACCTTCGCTCCGCGCCTGCATGTCGATGCCGTCGAGGAGCTCGCCGATCTCGAGGTGGTCGCGGGCTCGAAGTCGAAGACCGGGCGCTCGCCGACCGTCTTGACGAGCTCGAACTTCTCCTCGCCGCCGGCCGGCACGCCGTCGATGACCGGGTTCGCGATGCGCTTCACGAGCGAGGTGAAGCGCTCGTCGGCCTCGGCCGCCTCCTGCTGGGCCTGCTTGGCGGCGGCTGCGAGGCGCTGCGCCTCCTGCACGAGGGCGGCCTTCTCGTCCTTCGGGGCCTTCGCCACGGTCTTGCCGAACGCGTTCTGCTCGGCGCGCAGACGCTCGGCCTCGGTGATCGCAGCACGCCGGACACGGTCGGCCTCGAGGGCCTCGTCGACGAGCTCGACGGAGTCGCCGCGCGCCTCCTGAGAGCGCTTGAGGACGTCCGGGTTCTCGCGGAGGAGCAGTGGATCGATCACCCCGGCAGTTTAGCCGGGGCGCGCATCCCGCCCGCCGCACCTGGGGATCGACCGAGCAGGCGATCCGAACGCGGGCAGTGCTGAGACTCTAGGGGGCCCCCTCCCCGTCCCCCGAAGTGGAACCACCGCATGACCGACCAGACCTCCCCCGTCCTCGTCGAGCGCGACGGGCCGATCGCCCGCATCGTGCTGAACCGCCCCGACGCCCTGAACGCCATCGACCTCGGCACGGCCCGGGCGCTCCTGCGCACCGTGGCCGACCTCGACGCCGATCCGGCGGTCGCGGTCATCGTGATCCAGGCGGCCGGACGGGCCTTCTGCACGGGCGGCGACGTCTCGGCGATCATGAGCGCGCCGGAGCCGGAGCTCTACCTCCGCGACGTCGCGACCACCTCGGCCGAGGTCTTCCGCCTGCTCGAGAGCGCCCGGGCCGTCGTGGTCTGCGCGATCGACGGGATGACGGCGGGGGCCGGCATCGCCTTCGCCCTCGCCGCCGACATCGTGGTCGCGACGCCCGCGGCGGTGTTCCTCAGCGCCTACGGCGACGTCGGCCTCGTGCCCGACTGCGGGGTGACGGTCGCCCTCCCCGCACGATCGGCCGGCGCCGCGCGCTCGACTTCGCCCTCACCGGCCGACCCGTGCGCGCGATCGAGGCGCTGGAGTGGCAGCTCGTCACCGAGATCGTTCCGCGGGCCGATCTCGCAGCTCGGATCGACGAGCGCGTCACCGCGCTCGCCTCCCGACCCGCGCACGTGGCCGCCGCGACCCGTCGGCTGCTGCGGACGGATCCGGCGGACCTCGCGGAGCGGATCGAGGAGGAGACCGGCCTGCTGGTCGACTTCCTCGCGGTGCCCGCGACCCGGGCGCTCCTGGACGCCGAGCACGACCGCCAGCGCGCCCGCCGCGCCCGCACCACCGCCGGGGTCTAGGGCCTGTCCAGCCCCGGCACCGGCGCCGCCCGCTACCGTTCGTGCATGGCGGAGACGGGACCGAGGCGAGCGGCGGTCGTCGTGAACCCCTCGAAGGGCGACTGGCGCGGCATGCGGGCGCTCGTGGCGGCGGCGGAGCAGGAGCACGGCTGGGAGGCGACGGTCTGGTTCGAGACGACCCCGTCGGAGCCGGGCGCCACGCAGGCCCGCGCGGCCGTCGCCTCCGGGGTCGACGTCGTGCTCGCCGCCGGCGGCGACGGCACGGTGCGCTCGGTGGCGGAGGGGCTCCGCGGCTCGGGCACGGCCCTCGCGGTGCTGCCGTTCGGCACGGGCAACCTGCTCGTGCGCAACCTCGGCCTGCCGCTGAGCTTCGAGGAGGCGGTGCGCGTCGCGTTCGGCGGCGGCGAGCGCCGGATCGACACCGGAGTGGTGACGCTGGAGCGCCCGGACGGCGAGCGGGTCGAGAACGTCTTCCTCGTCATGGCCGGCCTGGGCATCGACGCGAAGATGATCGCGAAGACCAGCACGAAGCTGAAGAAGGCGGTCGGCTGGCTGGCCTACGTGGACGGCGGGATGCGCGCGCTGGCCGAGCTGGAACCCGTGAAGCTGCGGTACTCGCTCGACGGCTCGGCCTCGCGGTCGGTCTCGGTCCACTCCGTGATGGTCGGCAACTGCGGTGTCCTGCCGGGCGGGATCCTGCTGATCCCCGACGCCGAGCCGGACGACGGCGTGCTCGACATCGTGGCGCTGCGCCTGCGCGGGCCGCTGGGCTGGCTCAAGGTCTGGAACACGATCACGTGGGAGAACGGCGTGCTGCGCCGCTCCGCCGCGGGCCGCAAGCTGATCGACCTGCGCGAGGACGCCCGCGACGTCATCTACCTCAAGGGGGAGGACATCCGGATCCGCGTCGACGAGCCGCAGGAGATCCAGCTCGACGGCGACGGCTTCGGACCTCGCCAAGGAGTCCGGATCCGCGTGGACACGGGATCGCTGCTCGTCCGGGTGCCCGTGCGCTGAGTCGCGGGCGATCCGTCAGCGCCGCCACTCCGGCGGCGGCACCGCGAGGCCGTCGAGGTCGGCGAGCGAGGCCGCTCCCGACTGGCGCAGCATGCTGCGGAACTCGCCGTCGATCACCGCGAGCAGCGCCGCCACCTCGTCCGCGCCCCCGACCGCGAGCGCCCACATCGCCGGCCGTCCGACGAACACGGCGCGGGCCCCGAGAGCGAGCGCGGCGAGCACGTGCCGGCCGCTGCGCACCCCGCTGTCCACGTACACCTCCGCGTCACGGCCCACCGCCTCGACCACCTCGGCGAGGGCGCCGACGGCGGTGATCGAGCCGTCCATCCGCCGTCCCCCGTGCGTCGAGACGACGACCCCGGAGGCGCCGGCGTCGACCGCGCGGCGCGCATCCTCCCCGCGCAGCACGCCCTTGACCACCACCGGGCGCCCGGTGACCGACGCGAGCCACTCGATGTCGTCGAGGCCGGGATGCGGCACCGGGGTGGCCGAGCACGCGCTCCCGCTCGTGGGGCGTGAGGTTGCCCAGGCGCGCACGTCCTGGCACGTCCGGCCAGGTCAGCGGTTCGACCCCGGCGCGCTCCTCGCGCAGCACCGGAGTCTCGACGGTGAGCAGCATCGCGCCGGCGCCCGCCTGCGAGGCCCGCTCCACCAGGGCGCGCGTCACGTCGCGCTCGGCCAGCAGGTACACCTGGAACCACCACGGCGCACCCGCCGCCGCGATGCGCTCGAAGGGCACGGCCGTGTTGGTCGAGACGCCCAGCAGCGTGCCGGCGCGCGCCGCCGCCTCCGCCATCGCCTCCTCGCCCCGCGGATCCGCGGCCACCTGCTGCGCCATCGGAGCGATCATCACCGGGCCTTCGAGCGGGGTGCCGAGCACGGTGGTGGCGATCGACGTGCCGGGCTCGCCGCGGAGTGCCGCCGGCCGGAACCGCACCGCGTCCCAGGCCGCGAGATCGGCGTCGCGCCCGAGGCGGCCCCCGGCGACCGCTCCGTAGTAGTCGGCGACGAACCACGGGAGTGCCGCGCGGGCGCGCTCCTCGAGCTCGGCGGCGAGGCGCAGCGACGGGGCGGTGCCGTCAGTGCTCCTGCTCTCAGTGCTCCTGCCCTCGATGCTCGTGCCCTCAGTGCTCGTGCCCTCGATACTCCTCCCTCAGCGCTCCTCGAGAGCCTCGACCTCGAGGACGAGCGCCGAGGACGGGGCGAGCAGCGGTGTGCGCAGGCCCACCCCGGCCAGGAGGGACCCCGGGAGGACCACCTCGCCGCGGCTGATCCACGGCGGCGGGACCGCATCGAGGAAGCGCTCCGGACGCAGCTCGTCGACGATCCGCACCCGGTAGCCCAGCGCGGGGTCGAGCCCCACGAGACGGGTGGGCGGCGGGACCGCGTCCTCCCCGGTGCCGGATCGAGCCAGCCGGTACACGGCGTGCCTGCGGTCCGGCGAGACCGCTCCCGTGAGCTCCGACCCGTCGTCGGCGGTGGGGCCGTGCACGAGCCCGGCGGTCGCGAGCAGCGGTCGGAGCCGCTTCGAGAGGCGGATCCACGCGGCGAGCGCCTCGAGCTCCTCGGGGCTGCTGCCGGTGATGTCGGCCTCGATGCCGGGCGAGGAGAAGAGCGTCGCGGCCATCCGGAACGACAGATCGGCAGTGCGTCCGGTGGTGTGCGCGCGGGCCGGACCGACGTGGCTGCCGATCAGCTCGGGCGGCAGGAGCAGCTCGGTCCAGCGCTGGATGCGCAGCCGCTCGAGCGGGTCGTTGGTGTCGGAGGCCCAGACCCGGTCGGTGCGGGCGAGGATCCCCAGATCGACGCGACGCCTCTCCGGAGGCGCACGACTCGATCTCCGAGGCCGGGGTGACGCGCCCGGAGCGCGTCGAGCAGGGCGTAGACCGCGCGGGTCTGCGCTCCGGCACCCGGCCGGCCCGCGTGCACGGCCTCGAGCAGATCGCGGTTGTGGTCCCACTTGAGGTAGTCGATCGCGTACTCCTCGACGAGCGAGGAGAGCCGCTCGAGCAGCAGCGCCGACACCTCCGGGCGCGCGACGTCGAGCACGTGCTGGTGGCGCCAGCTGCGGGCGCGGCGCGGGGTCTCGAGGAGCCAGTCGGGGTGCTCCCGGGCGAGCCTCGACTCCGGGTTCACCATCTTCGGGCTCGACCCACAGGCCGAACTGCATGCCGGCCGCGCGCACGTGCTCGACCAGCGGGTGCAGCCCCTCGGGCCACACCTCGTCGTCGACGCTCCAGTCGCCCAGGCCCGCGGAGTCGTCCCGGCGGCCGGAGAACCAGCCGTCGTCGAGGACGAAGCGCTCGACCTCCGATGGAGGCCGCCGTGTCGGCCAGCCGGGTCAGCGTGGGCAGGTCGTGCCGGAAGTAGACGGCCTCCCACGTGTTCAGGTGCACGGGACGCGGAGTGCGCGGGTGCGACGGGCGGGCGCGGAGCGAGGAGTGCATCCGGCGCGAGAGGCCGTCCAGGCCCTCGTCGCTCCAGACGAAGTGCGCGGCAGGGGCGGTGAAGCGATCGCCGGGGGCCAGTGCGATCTCGCCCGCCCGCAGCAGCTCCCCCGCGCCCAGGGCGCCCCGACCCTCGGGCAGCCGGTCGACGCGGTGCACGGAGTCGCTGCTCCAGGCCAGGTGCACGCCCCAGACCTCACCGGTGCGGTCGCCGAAGCCGGCGGTGCCCGCGATCGCGAAGGTGGGCGCGTCGTGCCCGGTGCGGCCGCGCCGCGACTCCCGCACGATGCTGCCGTGCGCGACCGGGCGGCGCTGCGGCGAGCGCTCGCGGGTCCAGCGGCCGGCGAGGTCGAGGAATTCGACGGCCCGGGCGTCCAGCGGCAGGGTCGCCCCGAGTATCGACGGCTCGACGACGCGCTCGCCGCGGTTCGTCAGCGCGTGCTCGACGACCAGCACTCCGGCGGCGTCGAAGCGGAGGGAGGAGGACAGCGAGAGCTCGTCGGCGACGGCCTCGAGGCGGCAGGCAGTGCTCGTCGCTCCGAGCGAGACGACGCGCCACGACGGCAGCAGCGGCTCTCCGGCGATGTGGCCGGCGAGACCGGGGCGGCCCTGCCAGCCGTCCTGCTCCCCTGGGAGGATCGTCTGGGGCCACGGGGCGTCGAGCGCGCTCGAGGAGACCTGGCGGATCGACGCCTCGTCGAGCGCGGCGAGCGCCTCGGCGTCGACGGGACCGGGATCGCGGCCCCAGTGCAGGACCTCGGGGAGACCCTCCGCGCGCACGGCGACGATCAGCGCCGTGCCCGCCGAGCGGAGCATCCGGACGTCGGCGCTCATGCCGCACCGCCCTCGGCGATGACGCGCACGCCGCCGGCGGGGATCACGACGGAGCCGTCGACGAACCCGCCCGTGACCAGATCGCGCCCGGTCGCCGCGACCACCGCCTCGTCGGCCGAGTGGTTGAGCAGGAACAGGAAGCGGCCGGCGGGCCCTCCCGCCGCACCGCCTCCACACCTCGCGGCGCCTCGAGCACCGAGGCGGTCAGGGCGGGGTCGAGCAGGTCGAGCAGACCGCCGATCCCGTCGTCGTCGAGCATCGCCGAGACGTACCAGGCCTCGCCCGCGCCGTGGCGGCGGCGGGTGACGGCGGGCAGGCCGTCGAGGACACCGCCGCGGTAGGAGGCGACGACCTCCGCGTCGAGGATCTGCAGCCGCTCGGTCCACTCCGCACCGCGCCAGCCGGTGTCCAGGGCGAACGACTCCTCCTGCAGCGGGCCGAACTCCGGCGCCCGCGCCCAGCAGCGCCGAGAAGGCACCGGGAGCCAGGCCCGTCCGCACGCGGTTCGCGGGATCGACGATCCCGGAGAGCGGAGTCACGATGACGGTGCCGCCCTGCTCGGCGAACGCGGTCAGAGCCGCGACCGTCTCCTCCGACACGAGGAACAGCGCGGGCACCACCACGAGGATAGCCCGAGAGGTCGCGCCACGGGGGGACGACGTCGACCAGCACGGTGCGGTCGAAGAGCACCCGGTGCCAGGCCCGCGCCTGCTCGGCCCAGCGGAGCCGGTTGTGCGGCTTGAGGCCCGAGGAGAACGCCCAGCCCGCCTCGTCGTCGTGCAGGAGCGCCACGCGGGCGGGCTCGACCCGGGCGCCCAGGACCGGCTCCAGGCGCTGCAGCAGCGCTCCGAGCTCGACGACCTCGCGCCAGACCTTCGTGCCGGTGCCCGCGTGCGGCAGCATCGCCGAGTGGAACTGCTCGGCTCCCGCCGTCGACGCGCGCCACTGGAAGAACATCGCCCCGTCGGAGCCGCGCGCCACGTGCGCGAGGCTGCTGCGGAGGATCTCGCCGGGGTCCTTGGCGCGGTTCCGCGGCTGCCAGCTCGCGGCACCGGTCGAGTGCTCGAGCAGGAGCCAGGGAGCGCGGTCCTCGGTCAGCCCCCGCATCCGGTCGGCCGAGAAGGCGAGGTCCTGCTCGCGGCGGGGATCGGCTCCCGTCGTGTAGTGGTCGTTGACGGCGATGTCGCAGTGCGGCGCCCAGCGCGCGTAGTCGACCACGTCGGGCCCCTGGCCGACCATGAAGTTCGTGGTGATCGGAGTCTCGACGCCCGCCGCGCGCAGCACCTCCTTCTCGGCGAGGTAGGGCGAGCAGCTCGTCCGACGAGAAGCGGTCGAAGTCGAGCTGCAGTCCCGGGTTGTGCATCGCCCGCGATCCCCGCGGCGGGAGGATCTGCTCGAAATCGGAGTAGCGGTGACCCCAGAACGCGGTTCCCCAGCTCGCGTTCAGGGCGTCGAGGGTCTCGTAGCGCTCGCGGAGCCAGCGGCGGAAGGCCGCGGCGGACTCGTCGCACCAGCAGTGCCGGTTGCCGCCGCCGAGCTCGTTCGAGACGTGCCAGAGCGCGACCGCGGGGTGCCGCCCGTAGCGCTCGGCGAGAGCGCCGGCGATCCGGAGCGCGTGGGTGCGGAAGACGGCGGAGCTCGGGCACCAGCCCAGACGGCCGCCGGGGTGCACGGGGACGAGGTCGGCGTCGACCGGCAGGATCTCCGGATGCGCGGCGAGCAGCCAGCTCGGCGGGGCCGCGGTGGGGGTGGCGAGATCGATCGCGATGCCCGCCTCGTGCAGGAGCCCGACGATCTCGTCCAGCCACTCCCCAGTCGAAGACGCCCTCGGCCGTCTCGACGAGCCCCCACGAGAAGACGCCGAGCGTCACCATCGTGACGCCCGCCTCCTGCATCAGCGCCACGTCCTCCCGCCACACCTCCCGGGGCCACTGCTCGGGGTTGTAGTCGCCGCCGAAGGCGAACCGGGAGAGGACGGAGGCGCGGGGGGCCCAGGGATCGACGCTGGTCACCCTGCGAGCATCCCGTCGGCCGAGGGGCTTTGTCAAGCGATGGAACAAAGGGGCGGAAGAGGCGGCTTCAGGCGGAGGGGATCTCGATACGCCGGCTGCGCGGGCTACTCGATCAGTAGAGGGGGCCTGAGCGCAGGCTGAGGGATCAGCAGGAGGGAGCCCGCACTTCAGGCCAGCAGGGTCCGGATGGCCAGCGCGGCGCCCGCGCGGGCCCACTCCGAGAAGTCCCAGGTGCGCACGTCGAGCTCGACCGGCACGGCCTCGCGCTCGAGGCGCTCGGCGATCCCCGAGCGGATCGACGCCTCGGCGAACGCGACCACCGCGATGCCGTCTCCGCTGACCACGACCTTCTCGGGGTCGACGAGGTTGGCGACCTCCGCGATGATCACCCCGAGGGCGCGTCCGGCCCGCTCGAAGGCGCGCAGCGCCTCCGGATCGCCGTCGCGCGCCGCTTCGACGACCTCCTCGTACGAGGCGCCGGGACGACCGGAGGCCGCGACGACCGCGTCGTTGACGAGCATCGTCGACGCGCAGCCGCGGTGGCCGTGCGCGCAGAGGTCGCCGCGGGGATCGACGATCGTGTGGCTGACCTGGCCGGGTCGGCTGTGCCCGCCCTCCACCAGGCGCCCGTTCACGACGAGCCCGCAGCCGATGCCGGTGCCGACGGTGACGAGCGCCATCGATCTCCTCGAGCCCGGCGCCGGCGCCGAACCAGTGCTCGGCGGCGGTCAGCGCCTGCACGTCGTTCTCGACGGAGCACGCGAGTCCCGTCGCCTCCCGGACGAGGCGCGCGAGGTCGACGTGATGCCAGTCGAGGAACGCCGAGTGCTCGACGACCCGCGCCGCCGGGGTCCTGCCGCACCCGCCCGGCGATCGCGATGCCGATGGAGGTCAGCCCGACGCCCTCGCCGGCGAGCTCGAGGGCCGCCTCGGCGATCTGCCGCACGACCTCCGCCACGTCGCTGCTTCTCAGCGAGTGCTCGGTCGACGCCGTCACCTCGGCGCCGAGATCGGTGACGACCGCGTAGAGCGCGTCGCCGGTGAGCTTGATCCCGAGGAAGCGGCGGGCGGAGCTGCGCACCCGCAGCATCCCGGAGGGGCGGCCGGTCGCCGCCATCAGCCGCGTCTCGCCCTCCGCGAGCAGCCCCGCCTCGACGAGGGTGCGCGAGATGCGCGTCAGGGACGCCCGCGAGAGTCCGAGCCGCCGGGCGATCTCGGCGCGCGGCAGCGATCCGTGGATGAGCACCTCGAGCAGGGTCGCCCGCGTCGCGGACGGCATCTCCTCGATCCGGAACGCCTCGGGCGGCGCGAGGGGTGCGACCGGGACGGGAGCGGTCACCGGCGAAGAGGTCACGACGCCGAATGTAGTCCGTCGGAGGGGCTCACGCGGCCCCCACGGCCACCGGGCGGCTGCCCGCGTGCTCCCACTCGCCGGTGAAGTGGTTGAAGCAGACGGAGTTGTCGATCCGCGAGCGGTCCGGCGCGTCCTCCGAGCCCACGACCTTGCCGACCCGCTCGGGGTCGGGGGCGGCGAGCGCGAGCAGCCGCGTGTAGTCGTGCTTCGGGTTCAGGATCACGTCGTCCGCCGGACCCCGCTCGACGATCCGGCCGCGGTAGAGCACGAGGATCTCGTCCGAGAAGTGCCGCGCGGTCGCCAGGTCGTGGGTGATGTAGAGGACAGCGAGGCGGTCCTCCCGCTGCAGCCGGCCGAGCAGGTTGAGCACTCCCAGGCGGATCGACACGTCGAGCATCGAGACCGGCTCGTCGGCGATGACGACCTGCGCGCCCGGGGCGAGCGCCCGGGCGATGGCGACGCGCTGCCGCTGCCCGCCCGAGAGCTCGTGCGGGCGGCGGGGTGCGAACTCCTCCGCCGGCTCGAGGTTCACCCGACGGAAGCATCTCGAGCACCCGCTCGTGGGTCTCGACCGCGGTCCGCGTGCGGTGGTGGATCCGCAGCGGCCGGGCGATGTGGTGCTCGAGCGAGTGGAACGGGTTGAGCGAGGCGAAGGGGTCCTGGAACACCATCTGCACGTGCCGCCGGTAGACCGAGCCCTGCACCGGCGTGCGGTCGTCGAGGGTGACGTCGACGGATCCGGACGCGGTCTTCCGAGCCGCGCGAGGATCCGCGCGATCGTCGACTTCCCCGATCCGGACTCGCCCACCAGGGCGACGGTGCGCCCGGGGACGAGGTCGAACGAGACGTGGTCCACCGCGCGGAACGCCTCGCGGCGCAGTCCCTTGCGGATGCTGAAGTCCTTCACCAGATCGGTGACGCTGACGCTGGTCACGCGATGTCCTCCTCGAGAACGGCGTCGGGATTCGCTCCCGATCGGATGAAGGCCCCGCGCGTGCCGGAGAGGCTCGGGAACGAGCCCAGCAGCTTGCGGGTGTACGGGTGCTCGGGCGCGCGGTAGATCTGCTCCGCCGTCGCGAGCTCGACGATCTCGCCGCGCAGCATCACGGCGATGCGGTCGCTGATCTCGAGCAGCAGCGGCAGGTCGTGGGTGATGAAGATCACGGCGAAGCCCAGCTCGTCGCGCAGCCGCACGATCTCGCGGAGGATGTCGCGCTGCACGACCACGTCCAGCGCGGTCGTCGGCTCGTCCATGATCATCACCTGCGGCTCGAGGATCATCGCCATCGCGATCATCACCCGCTGCCGCATGCCGCCCGAGAGCTCGTGCGGGTAGGAGGTGAGCCGCACCGGATCCACGCCCACGCGGCGCAGGACGTCGGCCGCCCGCTCCTTCCGCTCCTTCCGCGACAGCCCCGGCCGGTGCGCGACCAGGACGTCGTCGAGCTGCGCCCGCACCGAGGTGACCGGGTTGAGCGCGTTCATCGCCCCCTGGAACACCATCGACAGCTTCGACCAGCGGAAGGCCCGCATCCCGTCGTCGCCCAGTTCGAGCAGATCGGTGGAGGTGCCGTCGCGGTCGTGGAACACCACCCGGCCCGAGGCGATGCGCGCCGGCGGCTTGTGCAGCCGGTTGACCGCGTAGGCGAGGGTCGTCTTGCCGCAGCCGGACTCTCCGGCGAGGCCCAGGATCTCGCCCTCGCCCAGGCGGAAGGTGGCGCCGCGGACCGCCGTGACGGGCGACTCCACCTCGTAGACGACACCGAGGTCCTCGACCTCGAGCACGGTGCGGGTCATGCGGCGCTCCTTCGCGCGGTGCGGGCTCCCGAGCGCTCGGCCTTCGCCGCCGCGCGAGCGCGACGGGCGTGCAGGCGGACGTTCTTCAGCCGCGGGTTGATGATCTCGTCGATCGAGAAGTTGACCAGCGAGAGGCCCATGCCGAACAGCGCGATGATCAGGCCGGGAGGGCCGAACCACCACCAGGCTCCGAGCGGCAGGGCGAAGCCGTTCTGCGCGTAGAAGAGCATCGTGCCCAGCGTCGACGAGTTGGACGCTCCGAGGCCGAGGAAGGACAGGCCCGCCTCGCCGAGGATCGCCGCGATCACCGCGAAGACGAACTGCGACGCGAGCACCGGCAGCAGGTTCGGCAGGATCTCGACCGCGATCACGCGCCAGGCGCGCTCCCCCGCGACCTTCGACGCCGAGACGTAGTCGCGACTGCGGATCGAGAGGGTCTGCGCGCGCAGGACCCGCGCGGATCCGGCCCAGCTCGTGATGGCCAGCACGACGCCGATGGTCCAGAGACCGCGCTGCTCCTGCGGCACGAAACCCGAGATGACGATCACGAGCGGCAGGCCGGGGATCACCAGGAACACGTTCGAGAAGAGCGAGAACGCCTCGTCGACGATGCCGCCGAGGTACGCGCCGAGGATCCCGAAGAAGGCCGAGAGCGCCGTCGCGAGGATCCCCACGATCAGGCCGATCTCGAGCGAGCCGCGGGTGGCGAACGCGAGCTGGGCGAGCACGTCCTGCCCGGTCTGCGTCGTGCCGAGCCAGTGCTCGGCCGACGGCCCGGTCAGGCCGATGTCGCGGATGGTCGTCGGGTCGCCCACGAGGAGCGGACCGACCAGGCCGAACAGGGCGACGCCGAGGACCAGCGCGAGCCCCGCGATCAGCCACGGGGTCGGCGTCGGCAGCATCATCCGCCAGGCCGGCCGCGGGGGCCGTCCCTTGGCGGCGTCGACGGTCGCGAGCTGCTCGGTCGCGTCGACGACGACGGTGTCGGAGGAGGCGGCGAGGTTCGTCATCGGCGTCAGCTCCGCGCTCGGGTCCGGGGATCGATGATCCCGTAGAAGAGGTCGACGACGAGGTTCGCGCCGAGCACGGCCAAGCGTGATGAAGAGGAAGATCCCCTGCATCAGCGCGTAGTCGTTGTTGGTGACCGCCGAGAGCAGCTTCGATCCGATGCCCGGGTACGAGAACACCTGCTCGGTGACGATGGACCCCGAGACCACGAAGCCCAGCGAGATCGCGAAGCCGGCCACCGAGGGCAGCACCGCGTTGCGGGCGGCGTAGGAGCGGAGGATCTTCCCCTGCGGGAGGCCCTTCGCCTGAGCGGTGAGGATGTAGTCCTCGGACAGCGTCGAGACCATCATGTTGCGCATCCCCAGCAGCCAGCCGCCGAGGGAGGCGATCACGATCGTCGCCGCCGGCAGCAGCCCGTACTGGATCGCCGAGAGCAGGAACTCGCCGTTCCAGCCCGGGTTCAGCACCACGTCGTACCCGCCCTGCGAGGGGAAGAGCCGGAGCGTCGTGGCGAACACGTAGACCAGGATCAGCGCGAGCCAGAAGTACGGCACCGCGGCCAGCAGCGTGGTGGCCGGTACGAGCGAGTCGAGCCAGGTGCCGGGCTTCCAGTCGACGATCGCGCCGAGGGCGACGCCGATCACCGTCGCGATGACCGTCGCCACCCCCACGAGCACGATCGTCCAGGGCAGCGAGGTCGCGATGACTTCGCTGACGGGGCGGGGAAGTACGAGACCGAGACTCCGAGGTCGCCGCGGAACACGTTGACCAGGTAGCTCCAGTACTGCGCGATCAGCGGCTGGGAGGTGTCGCCTCCGAGCAGCAGCTCGTACGCCTGGCGCGTCTCGGCGCTGACGATCCCGCCGCGCTGCTGCAGCTTGGCCAGCAGGATGTCGACCGGGTTGCCGGGCAGCAGGCGCGGGATGACGAAGTTGATCGTCAGCGCCGCCCACAGCGCGATCAGGTAGAACCCGAGTTTGCGCAGGTAGTAGTTCACGCGCGGCTCACTCGCCGGTCGGGGTCAGGTTCTTGAAGATCTCGGCGTTGTCCGGCGAGGCCCAGATCGCCGGGAAGGCGTAGAGGTCGTCCTCGGTGGGCCAGCCGTCGAACTTGGCGGCGTTGTACTCGGAGGTGGTGCCGCCGGTCATGACCGGGATGTAGGGCATGTCCGCGACGATCTTCGCCTGGATGATGTCGAACTGTGCCTGGCGGGCGGCGGTGTCGTCCGGGCTGGTGGCGGTGAGCGCCTCGACGGCGGCGTCGACCTCGGGGTCGCTGTAGCGGGCCACGTTGATCGGGGCGGCCTCGCCGACGGGAGCGGTGTTCGCCGTGGTGAAGAAGTTGTTGTAGAGGTAGTACGGGTCGGAGGCGGGGCCCTGGCCGAGCGAGTCGATCGCCAGCTGGTAGTTCCCCTTGCTCTTCTTGTCCGTCCACTCGTTCCAGGAGGACTGCGACGCGGTGACCGCGATGCCGGCCTCGCCGAGCTGCTGCGCCATCGTGTCGATCGCGGTGATGTAGTCGGTCCAGCCGGTGACGACCTCGATCGTGAGCTTCAGGGGCACGCCGTCCTTGGCGTAGATCCCGTCGGCGCCCTTGGCGTAGCCGGCCTCTTCGAGGAGGGCGGAGGCGCGGTCCAGGTCGGGGGCGCTCGGAGCGACGGGCTCGGCGACGGCGGTCGAGATCGACTCCTTCTGCGCCTCCGTCAGCACGAACGTCGGCGAGACCTCGCTGGCGGTGTTCTGGAAGGCGAGCGCGTTGATCTGGTCGCGGTTGAGCGCGTAGTAGATCGCCTGGCGGACGGCCGGGTCGGTCTGCGGTCCGACGCAGCCGAGGTCGACGTTCGCGCAGCCGAGCAGGGCGACCTGGTTCTGCGGGATCGTGATGGCCTCGTAGCCGGGGTAGTTCTTCGCGACGTTCTCGATGTCCGGCACCGGGCCGGTCTGCCAGTCGATGGTCCCGGCGGCGAGGGCGTCGACTCCGGCGGTGTTGCCCGAGAGCGAGAGGAAGCGGATCGCCTTCACGGCGGGCGCGCCGTCCCAGTAGTCCTCGTTCACGCCGAGGGTGAAGGCCTGCGCCTTGAAGTCGGCGAGGAGGTAGGGGCCGGTGCCGACGGGCTCGGCGACCACGTCGGTCACCGGGTCGACGTCGGCCCAGAGGTGCTCGGGGACGATCGGGGTGCGGCCGAGGACCGTGGGGCCGGTGACGAAGGCCGGGTGGTCCCAGGTGATGCTCACGTGGGTGTCGTCGGTCGCGGTGACGACTCCGTCGAAGCCGCCGGTGTTCAGCGAGGGGTTGTCGACCAGCATCTGGAAGGTGAAGGCGACGTCCTCGGCGGTGAACGCCTCTCCGTCGCTCCAGGTCACGTCGTCGCGCAGCGTCACGTCGAGCTGCGTGCCCTCGGCGTTCCAGGTGTACTCGGTGCCCAGCAGCGGGACGTAGGGGTCGGAGTTGATGTTCGTGACGAAGAACAGCGACTCGTAGATGGTGCCCAGCCCGCCGATCTTCGAGGGCGAGTACGGGTTGAAGTTGATCTGGTAGTCGCCGGCCTGACCGGTGTAGGCGACGAGGGTGTCGGCCGACGAGGTGCCGGAGGAGCTCGCTCCTCCGGTGCAGCCGGAGAGCAGGAGGGCGGACGCCGCGGTGGCGGCGGCAGCGGCGAGGACGCGCAGGCGTCGGCCTTCTCGAACGCGAAGGAACATCGTTGATCCTTTCCTGGCGTCGACGGCGCAGGGTCGTCGACGGTGACGGAGCTGTGTGCGGCGAGCGCCGCCCGAGCATTGTTACATGACTGAACTAAGTGGTCAACAGTCGGCGGTGGACTCTCGTGAGAGCGCTCTTCCCGCTCCGCGGAGAGCGGCGCCGAGGCCGGAGCGGACGCCGTCAGCGCGCCGCGCGCGCCGTCGTGCCGCGCAGGACCAGGCGCGGGCGCTCGGGAGCGCGCTGCGGCAGCGGCTCCCCGCGATCACCGCGAGGAGGGCCTGCGCGGTCAGGACGCCCAGCCCGCGGACGTCGCGGCTCATCGCCGAGAGCGGCGGATCGGCGAGGCGGCAGAGCTCGGAGTCGTCCCACGCCAGGAGCGAGAGCCGCGTCGGCACGTCCACCCCGAGCGCGCGGGCGGCCGCGAGGCCTCCGAGCGCCGCCAGGTCGTTGTCGTAGAGGATCGCGGTCGGTCGCGCCTCGTCGGCGAGGAGCATCCGGGTGGCGGCCTCCCCCGACCGCGCGGAGTAGTCGCTCTCGATCGAGCGCCCCGACAGTCCCGCCCGGGCGAGCCCCCGGTCGAAGGCCTCGCTCCGCTCGCGCGTGTGCCCGAGGCGGACGGGACCCGAGACGCGGCTGATCCTGCGGTGCCCGAGCGCGGCGAGCGCCGCCATCGCCTCCAGGACCGGGGTCGCGTTGTCGACCGGGATCGACGGGACGGCGGCGCCTCCGGGGTCCCGCCCAGGGCGAGGGCGGGCAGCCCCAGCACGTGCGCGCTCCGGCCGCGGGTCGTCCTCCACCAGGTCGCCGAGCACGGCGCCGGCGACCCGGGGATCCGCCGCCCACCGCGAGAGCGCGGCGAGCTCCTCCGCCTGGTCGGCGGCGACCTGCAGCAGCACCCCACCGCCGCCCGGGACCAGCACGTCCTCCATCCCGGCGATCAGCTCGGCGAAGAACGGATCTCCCCCGTGCTCGCGGGGAGGGCGGCGGACGACGATCCCGACGACCGCCGCCCCCGGCCCGCTCAGGCCGGCACCCCGGCGCGCAGCCCGTTGGCGTGGCGCAGCACCAGCGGGTCGAGGAACGCGTCCGGATCGACGCCGGAGGCGGCTCCGGAGACGGTGAACCGCGCGGACTCTCCCGCGAGCAGGGTGACGAGCGCCTCATCGACCCCTCGCCCCCGGTCGACGCGGTCGACGAGCAGGGTGACGTCGCGCGCCAGCGAGCGCGCCGTCACGGTGACGACGACGTCCGCGCCCGAGCAGCTCCGCCATGGCCTCCAGCGGCGACGGGTCGAGGGCCTGGTCGACGACCTCGGCCGGGTGGAGCAGCGCGCGGGTCCAGCCCTCCGGCTCCACGCTCACGATCTCGCCGGCCGGGTCGCCGAACGCCGTGATCGAGGCGGGCAGCGGAGTCGTCGCCTCACCCCGCGCGGGCACCGCCGCCTCCCAGCGCTCCTCGGCCAGCACCGTGCCGTCCAGCTGCAGGCGCCGGGCGACGACGGAGCCGCTCCACGCCTCGTCCGTGTCGTTCAGCAGCACCGGCGGCCGGCCCGCCGTCGCGGGGCTGGATCGTCGCGAGCCGCGGCGCGTACGCCGCCCGCAGCGCGTACCAGAGGGGCTTCCGGTGCTCGTGGAAGTCGACGGCGGCCCACGAGACCACCGGCCAGTCGTCGTTCAGCTGCCACACCACGATCCCGGTGTTCAGCGGCGAGAGCGAGCGGAAGTGCTCGATCCCGAAGCGCAGCGCCGCCGCCTGGTTCAACTGGGTCGCCCAGTGCCAGTCCTCGATCGACTCCGGCGAGGGCAGGTGCCCGGCGAGTCCGCGCTCGAGCTTGAGGTTGCCCTCGTGCGCCTTCTGGTGCACGAGCATCTGCTCGCCGTACGGCTCCAGCGGCTCGTCGTGCACGACGCTCGTGAGCGTCGACCACGCGGGGCGGCCCCCTGGAAGCCGAACTCGGAGACGAAGCGCGGTCGCCAGTCGGCGTAGCCCGTGTAGTCGCGCGTGTTCCAGACGTCCCAGATGTGCACGGTGCCGTTGGCCGGGTCGTTGGGGTGGAGGTAGTCGTCGAACGAGTAGGGGCTGCCCGGCGAGTAGAAGCGCGTCGGGTCCAGCTCCGCGACGATGCCCGGGAGCAGGGTGCGGTAGTAGGCGTTGCCCCAGGTGGCGCCCGCGAGACGGGTGCGCCAGCCCCAGTCGGTGTAGCCGACGATGTTCTCGTTGTTGCCGTTCCAGATCACGAGCGAGGGGTGGGCGCTCAGGCGGGTGACCGCCTCGCGCGCCTCGGGCTCCACCTCGACGGCGAGCCACTCCTCCTCGGCGTAGGCCGCGCAGGCGAAGAGGAAGTCCTGCCACACCAGCACGCCCTGCTCGTCGCAGACGTCGTAGAAGTCGTGCGACTCGTAGATCCCGCCGCCCCAGACGCGCAGCAGGTTCATGTTCGCCTCGGTGGCGTCGGCGATGCGGCGCGCGTACCGGTCACGGTCGACCTCGGTGAGGAAGGCGTGGTCCGGGATCCAGTTCGCCCCGCGGATCTGCACCGTGCGTCCGTTGATCTCGACGCGGTAGGGCGAGCCGTCCTCGTCCGGCGTCGTGTCCACGCGCACCGTGCGGAAGCCCACGCGGCCGGTCCAGACCGAGTCGTCGCCCGCGGCGACCGCGACGTCGTAGAGGGGCTGCTCGCCGTAGCCGCGCGGCCACCACAGCTCGGCCCCGGGGACGCGCACCTCGAGCACTGCCTCGACCGCGCCCGCCTCGGCGCGGATCGCCGCCTCCGCTCCGCCGATCGCGACCGACACCTCGGCCGACGCGGAGCCGGCCCACTCGAGTTCGACGTGCGCGCGCAGCACGCCGTCGGTCCCGTCGACGTCGACGACCGGACGCACGGCGGCGATGCGGACGCCCGACCAGCTCCGAGGCCGATCGGCCGCCAGATGCCGCTCGTGGCGACGTCGATGCCCCAGTCCCAGCCGAAGTTGCTCGCGGTCTTCCGCAGCGCGTTGTAGGGGTGGTGGTTCACGTGCGGCCTCGGGCCGTGCGCGAGCGAGCGCCGCTCCGCCTCGGTCACGGGAGCCGCGAACTCGATCGAGAGCACGTTCTCCCCCTCGACCAGGGCCTCCCGCGCACCGAAGCGGTAGGAGCGGTGCTGGTTCTCGGTGCGGCCGAGTTCGGTGCCGTTCAGGCGCACGGTCGCGACCGTGTCCAGGGCCTCGGCGACCAGGTCGTGGCGCTCGGAGGCCGTCGTCGGTCCACTCGAAGCGGGTCTCGTACACCCAGGCGGTGCGGCCGATCCAGGCCAGGCGCGCTTCGTTCCCGCCGTCGAAGGGGTCGGGGATCAGGCCTGCGGCGAGGAGGTCGGTGTGCACCGAGCCGGGCACCGTCGCCGCCACCTCCGGTCGGCCGCTCGGGCGCCTCAGGGCCCTCCAGCGCTCGCAGCGTCCAGTTCTGGTGCAGGGGGATGACGGTCATGGCTTCCTCGCCTCGGTTGTCGCGTCCGGTGTCGGATACTTTCTTAGACGATTGAACAAAGTACCGTCAAGGGACGGAGAGACGGACGGAGGGCCCGATGACGACGACGCGCGCACCGCGCACCTCGGGTACGAGCAGGGGATCCTGCTCGACCTCGTCCGTGCCCGCGGCCCGATCAGCCGCATCGAGCTGGCGCAGGTCACCGGCCTCACGCAGGCCACGGTCTCGATCCTGGTGCGGCAACTGCTCGAGACGGACTCGTCGCCGATGCAGGCCGCTCGCAGTCCACCGGGGGCAAGCCGCGCGAGCCTCGCCCTCGTGCCGTCGGCGCGCTTCGCCGTGGGCCTCCAGCTCGAGGCCGACTCGACCACGGCGATCGTGGCGGATCTCGCCGGATCCGTCGTCGGGCGGCTCCGCACCCGCGGCGTCCTCGACGAGGGCCCGGAGTCGTTCGTGCGCGGCTTCGCCCAGCGGATCGACTTCCTGATCGAGGTGCTGGGCGTCGAGCGCGACCGCGTGGTCGGCGTGGGCGTCGTCACTCCCGGCGGCGTCGACCGCTCCGGCGAGCGCGTCCTCGGCCTCGCCGCCCGGGGCGCGGAGTGGGCGGCGGCCGGGCTGCGCTCGCTGCTCGAGCAGGCCTGCTCGCTGCCCGTGCTGCTCGACGACGGCGCGTCGGCCGCGGCCGTCGGCGAGTTCTGGGCCGGCACCTTCCCGGCGGCGGGCGCGCACTGCACGCTCTACCTCGCGGGCGGGATCCGCGCCGGACTCGTCCTCGACGGCGCCCTGCACCGCGGCTCGGAGCAGGTGCCGGTCGACTCGACCGCTTCGGACCGCGCGGATCCGCCCCTCTCACCGACCGCGTCGGACTCCCCGGCATCGCCGCGGGTGCGCGCGCGGCCGGCCTCCCCGGCCTCTCGGGCGACGCGTTCGCCGACGCCGCTGCGGTCGCCACCGCCGCCGTGCGCGGGGACCACGCCTCCGGCGCCGTGGTCGACGCCGCGGCCCACGAGCTCGCCGACGTCGCGGTGGCGCTCGCGGATCTGCTCGACCTCGACTCCGTCGTGCTCGCCGGGCCCGCCTTCGCGGTGGCCGGCTCCCGACACCTCGCCGTCCTCCGCAGACGCTTCGCCGAGGAGCACCCGCAGACCCGCGTGCTGCTGTCGGCCCACGTCGCCGACGCGGCCGCGGTCGGCGCCGCGCTGGTCCTGCAGCGGGCCCTCTCGCCGCGCGGGGCCTCCCGGGGACGCCCGAGGGATCCGGCCCGATCGGCGCCGATCTCGGCTACGGTGGTCCACGCGAAGGAGTAGTTCCACCGCCTGCTCGGCAGGCGACGAGGCGCGTCGACATGCTGGTCCGGGACGATCCGGACCCGGCGCTCCACCCGGATCCGCACGGAACCGGGCGAACGAGACCTTCGGTCAGTCGACGCACGTCCTGACCGGTCCCTTCCTCGCGCGGGTCGGCGGGCCCGAACCCAGGAGATCCCATGGCGAGAACCGCTCCGGACCCCACCTCCCCGACCCCCGTGCAGATCCGCCGGCGGCGGCGCTACCTCGCCGACGAGCTCGCCGAGGCGGCCACCTACCGCGACCTGGCCGGGCGCCGCTCGGGCGAGGAGCGCGAGATCCTGCTCGCCCTCGCCGCCGCCGAGGGCCGCCACGAGGACCACTGGCGCGAGCTGCTCGGTGCCGCCGCGGAGCCGTCGCCCCGGCCGGATCTGCGCACCCGGGTCCTCGGGTTCCTCACCCGCCGCTTCGGCTCCGTCTTCGTCCTCGCCCTCGTGCAGCGCGCGGAGGCCCGCTCGCCGTACGCCGACGACGACGACGCGACCGAGGCGATGGCCGCCGACGAGCGGATCCACGGGGAGGTCGTGCAGGGCCTGGCCGAGCGCGGGCGGACGCGGCTCGGGCACGTTCCGGGCCGCGGTCTTCGGCGCCAACGACGGGCTCGTCTCGAACCTCGCGCTCGTGCTGGGCGTCGGCGCGAGCGGAGTCGCCACCAGCGTGGTGCTGTTCACCGGGCTCGCGGGGCTGCTCGCCGGCGCCCTCTCGATGGGGGCGGGCGAGTTCGTCTCGGTGCGCCGCAGCGCGAGCTGCTCAGCGCCTCCTCCCCGACCTCGACACCAACCGCCTGGTCCCCGACCTCGACGTCGACGCGAACGAGCTGGCGCTGGTCTACCGCGCCCGCGGACTGAGCGAGGAGGCGAACGCCCGCGCCGCCCACGTCTTCACGGGACTGCGCGGCGGAGTCGCCGCCACCTCTCCGATCACCATCGGCGGACCGAAGGCGGACCCCTCGATCGACGAGCACGAGTCGATCGGCACCGGCATGGGCGCGGCGCTCTCGAGCTTCTGCTGCTTCGCCTCCGGCGCGATCATCCCCGTGCTGCCCTATCTGCTGGGCATGTCCGGGATCGCCGCCGTGATCCTGGCCGCGGTGCTCGTCGGGATCGCCCTGCTCGCGACCGGCGCGATCGTGGGGCTGCTCTCGGGCGCTCCTCCCTCGCGCGGGCCCTGCGCCAGCTCGGCATCGGCTACGGAGCGGCGCTCGTCACGTACCTGCTCGGCCTGCTCTTCGGCGCCTCCGCGGTCTGAGCGACCGCGTCAGTCCTGCTCGGGCTGGTCCTCAGGTGCCGGTCCTGCGCCAGCGCAGCGCCGCGGACACCGATCGCGATCAGCAGCGAGAAGGGCAGCGAGCCCAGCAGCGGATCGACGCGTAGTAGAGGATCTGGCGCTGGATCCACTCCGGTGACGGGGTGTCGGAGTCGCCGTAGTACGGGGCGGGCGGCGACGAGTAGCCGATCGTGAGGATCGAGAAGCCCAGCGCGGTGCCGGCGAGACCGGCGAGCAGCAGCACGAGCAGCCAGGGGTTCCGCAGCAGCGGGGCGTCCGGCTCGACGGCCGCGACCGGCCGCCCGTCCGACTCGACCGGCTGCGCCTCGGAGGGGAGCGGCGCCTCGGAGGAGGGCCGCGCCGCCTCGTCGCCCGGCCCGGCGGACCGCACCGCCGTGCGGCGGGAGCGGCGGGTGTCGGCGACCTCGGCGATGCGCGGCAGCGCGGCGGTCCGCGCGCCGGTGGGCAGGGGCCGCTGCCCGGGCGGGCGAAGGCGCGGTCGTCGCCGCGCACCCGGTCCACTCCCCGGCGAAGCCCCGCTGGAAGACCGGGTCGTAGCGCGGATCGACCTGCTCCGGGGTCGGCGCTCCCGTCGTGCTCGTGTCCGGGTCGTGCCCGTCCCTGTCAGTCATCGTCGACCTCCGGCTTCGCGGTGAGGAGTCCGCGCAGCCAGTCCCGCGCCTCGATGAACACCTCGTCGTCGTAGCGTCGCACGTACGAGACCGACGGCGATCCGCCCGCGGGTAGGAACCCAGGGAAGATCACACCCGGGCTGAAGCGGCGGAGCCCGAGCAGGGCGTCGGCGACCCGCTCGTCGGCCACGTGCCCGTCGAGGTCCAGCACGAACCGGTAGCGGCCGAGGGCGTCCCCGATCGGCCGCGACTGGATCATGCTCAGGTTCACTCCGCGGGTCGCGAACTGCTCGAGCATCTCGAGCAGCGCGCCCGGCTCGTCGCCCGGGAGCTCCGCGATCAGGTTGGTCTTGTCGGCGCCCGTGGGCTCCGGCAGCCGCGTCGTCCGCGAGACGTGCACGAAGCGGGTGACCGCGTTCGGGTTGTCGCCGATCCGCTCGGCGAGCACGTCGACGGCGTGGTGCGCGACGATGCCCGGAGGAGCGATGGCGGCGTCGGCGGGAGACCCGGCGAGCAGGTCGACGGTCGCCTGCACGTTGCTGCTCGCGGGGAGGTACTCGTGGCTCGGCAGCTCGGAGTCGAGCCACTGCCGGCACTGGCCGTAGGCGACCGGATGCGCGGCCACCGTGCGCACGTCCTCCAGTCGCGTGCCCGGCCGCGCCACCAGGATGAAGGAGACGGGGACGAGGTACTCGCCCACGATGCGCAGCCCGGGATCCGCGCCAGCGCGTCCTGCGTGGCCGTCACCCCGCCCTCGACCGAGTTCTCGATCGCGATCACCGCGCCGTGGCTGCGGCCCGAGACCAGATCGCCCAGCGCCTCGCCGACGTTGGCGACGCTGCGCCACTGCTGCCCCCGCGCCTCGGGGACCTGCGCGAGCGCCGCCTCCGTGAAGGTGCCGGAGGGCCCGAGATAGCTGTAGGTACGGGACTCGGAGGCGCTGTCGGGCATGGCGGACAGCCTAGCCACCGGCTGTCCAGCCGGTATCGCGGGCCGGAGCGGGCTGCCACTATGGACCCCATGACCGATCGCGCAGGGAAGCCGGCACAGGCCTCCGATCTCATCGACGTCGAAGCCCTCGTGAGGGCCTACTACGACAACAAGCCGGACGTCTCCGATCCGCTCCAGAGGGTCGTCTTCGGCACCTCCGGGCACCGCGGATCCTCGTTCGACACCGCCTTCAACGAGGACCACATCGCCGCGGTGACGCAGGCGATCGTCGAGTACCGCACGGAGCAGGGCATCACCGGCCCGCTCTTCATCGGTGCCGACACGCACGGCCTCTCGCGCCCCGCGCTGACCACCGCGCTCGAGGTGCTCGTCGCGAACCAGGTGCGCGTGCTGGTCGACGAGTTCGACGACTTCGTGCCCACTCCGGCGCTCAGCCACGCGATCCTCCGCTGGAACAACGACCCGGCGCACACCGACGAGGCCGACGGCATCGTCGTCACCCCCTCGCACAACCCGCCCCGCGACGGCGGCTTCAAGTACAACCCTCCGCACGGCGGACCGGCCGACTCCGACGCCACCACCTGGATCGCGAACCGCGCCAACGAGCTCATCGCCGACGGCAACCGCGACGTGAAGTCCGCCGAGCCCTCGGCCGTCGAGACGTACGACTTCCGCACCCACTACGTGGCGGACCTGAAGAACATCATCGACATCGACGCGATCAAGAAGGCCGGCGTGCGCATCGGCGCCGATCCGCTGGGTGGCGCGTCGGTGCACTACTGGCAGCTGATCGCCGAGATGTACGAGCTCGACCTCACGGTCGTCAACGGCGAGGTCGACCCGGCCTGGGGCTTCATGACCCTCGACTGGGACGGCAAGATCCGGATGGACCCGTCCTCCCCGAGCGCGATGGCCTCCGTCGTCGCCCGCTCCGGCGACTACGACGTGCTCACCGGCAACGACGCCGACGCCGACCGTCACGGCATCGTCACCCCCGACGGCGGGCTGATGAACCCCAACCACTACCTCGCCGTCGCGATCGAGTACCTCTACACGCACCGCTCCGGCTGGCGCGAGGACGCGGCGATCGGCAAGACGCTCGTCTCCTCCTCCATCATCGACCGCGTCGCCGAGTCGCTCGGCCGCCGCCTCTGGGAGGTGCCGGTCGGCTTCAAGTGGTTCGTCCCCGGCCTCGTCGACGGCTCGGTCGGCTTCGGCGGCGAGGAGTCGGCGGGAGCGTCGTTCCTCCGCTTCGACGGCACCGTGTGGACCACCGACAAGGACGGCATCCTGCTGGCCCTGCTCGCATCCGAGATCATCGCCGTGACGGGCAAGAGCCCGTCGGCGCTGTACCGCGAGCTGACCGAGCGCTTCGGCGACCCGGTCTACGAGCGCGTCGACGCGGTCGCCACCAAGGCGCAGAAGGCGGCGCTGGGCAAGCTCGACGGAGACGCCATCCCGGCGACCACGCTCGCCGGCGAGGAGATCGTCGCGAAGCTCTCGAAGGCCCCGGGCAACGGCGCGGGCGTGGGAGGCGTGAAGGTCGTCACCGAGAACGCGTGGTTCGCCGCGCGCCCCTCGGGCACCGAGGACGTCTACAAGATCTACGCCGAGTCCTTCCGCGGCCTCGACCACCTGCACGAGGTCCAGGCCGAGGCCCGCACCATCGTCGACGCCGCCCTCGGCTCCTAGCCCGCCTCCTTCGTGAATTGCCCCGGAAGGGCTCGTTCTCCTCCCGAGAACGAGCCCTTCCGGGCGTTTCAGCGTCGGATCGCGGCCTGAACCTGCGCGACGACGGAGGGGAGGTCGGCGAGGTCGTCACCCGTGAGCTCGATGACGGAGTAGCCGGCGGCACGGAGGCGGCCGATGCGCGCGCGGTCCCGGCGCCAGCGATCGCGCTCGACCCGGTGGTAGTCGCCGTGGTACTCGATGATCACCCGGGCCGGAGGCGCTGCAGAGATCCACTCGCCCCAGAAACGCATCGGCGTCGTAGATCTCGACGTCGGCCTCGATCCCGGAGACGCCCGCGAGGACGAGCGCGACACGCACCAGGGACTCCGGTCTCGACTCGGCCCTCGCGTCCAGAAGTCCGAGCGCCTGCCGCAGCCTGCGGAGGCTTCTCCTGGACCGGTACGTCGAGACCGCTTCCTCGAGCGAGCCGCGAGTGCACAATCCCCGATGCAGGAAGAAGTCGCCGACCGCGACGAGGTCCCCGAGCTCCAGGACGGCACCGAGATCGCACCAGGTGCGGGCCGCCGTCGTCCAGCCGGCCCCGCGGGTACGTCAGCACGTCCACGGAAAGGTCGATCGTCAGAGACCGACCGGAGATGCCGTCCGCATGCGGCGCGCGCCGAGGGGCCGCGACGCCGATGTCGAGTTCGGTCCGGCGCTCCCAGGGCAGATCCAGGGGAGCCCAGAGAAGCGCAGCCGTCGGCCCGCACGCGAACGTCTCCGGTCCGAGCCGGTACAGGAGGGCAGAGCACCGGTCACCGAGAGTCGTCATCGGTCGCACCGATCGGGCTCCGCGCACCGGTCCCACGACCGCGCGCATCGCAGCTCTCGTCGCCCCAGCCGCGTACCCCTCCGATACCCGGAACACACCCTCGGGAAGCTCCCCCTGCACGCGTCCAAGCTGGCGCCCGCCGCGTCCCCGCGCGCGCCACTCTCCACAGCCCCTACTGAGTCGCCCGGAAGGGCTCGTTCTCGCGCTGGAGAACGAGCCCTTCCGGGCGAGTCAGGGCCGGGTCGCTACCAGCGGGGGTGGACCGTCGGGCGGAAGTGGGTGTCGTAGAGGGCGTTGACGGCCTCCATGAACGCCGGGCCGAGGGGCGCGGCGTCGGCGGCGGTCGCGTTGGCGCGGGCCTGCTCGGGCGAGCGGGCGCCGGGGATGACCGACGTCACGCCGTCCTGCTGGATGATCCAGGCGAGTGCGGCGGCCGCGGGTGCGAGGCCGTGGTCGGCGGCGAGGCGCGAGAACTCCTGCGCGGCCTCGACACCGGTCGCGAAGTCGACGCCCGAGAACGTCTCTCCGACGTCGAAGGCCTTGCCCTCGCGGTTGTAGTTGCGGTGGTCGTCGGCCGCGAACGTGGTCTCGGTCGTGTAGCGGCCGCTGAGGAGGCCGGAGGCGAGCGGCACGCGGGCGAGGATGCCGACCCCGGCCTCGCGGGCGGCGGGCAGCACCGCGTCCAGCGGCTTCAGGCGGAACGCGTTCAGGATGATCTGCACGCTGGCGACGTTCGGCCGCGCGATCGCCGTCAGCGCCTCCTCCGTGCGCTCGACCGAGACGCCGTAGTGCGCGATCGCGCCCTCGGAGACGAGGGTGTCGAGCGCGTCGAAGACGGCGTCGTCGGAGTAGACGGAGGTGGGCGGGCAGTGCAGCTGCACGAGGTCGAGGGTGTCCACGCCCAGGTTCTTCCGTGAGCGGTCGGTCCAGGCGCGGAAGTTGTCGAGCACGTAGTTCTCGGGGACCTGGTCGACGCGGCGGCCCATCTTGGTCGCGACGAACACGCCCGAGTCGGGGTGCGCGGCGAGGTAGGAGCCGATCGTGCGCTCGCTGCGGCCGTCGCCGTACACGTCGGCGGTGTCGAAGAGGGTGACCCCCGACTCCACGGCGGCGTCGAGGATCGCGAGGGCATCGTTCTCGGCGACGTCACCCCAGTCGGCACCGAGCTGCCAGGTTCCGAGGCCGACGACGGAGACGGGCGCACCGGTGCGTCCGAAGATTCGAGTGTCCATGCCTCCACCGTAGGCGCGGGCCGGATCCAGCGGAGCCCCTTGCGCGTGCCCTAACGTCGAGGGCATGCCCCTCGTCGTCCTCGGAAGCGCCAACCTCGACCACGTCTACCGCGTCGCCCGCATCCCCGCGCCCGGCGAGACGGTGCTCGCCTCCGACTACCGCACCTTCCCGGGAGGCAAGGGCCTGAACCAGGCGGTCGCCGCGGCCCGCACGGCCGAGGGCACCGCCTTCGTCACGAGCCTGGGCCGCGACTCGGCGGGCGACGAGCTGGCGACCGTGCTCGCCGCCGAGCCGCTCGCCGTGCACGCGCGGCGCCTGGACACCCGCACCGGCACCGCGCAGATCACGGTCGACGACTCGGGCGAGAACGCGATCGTCGTCGACTCCGGAGCGAACGCCGCCTTCGCCGGGCTCACGGCCGCCGAGGAGGAGGTCGTCTCCGCCGCCTCCGCGCTGCTGCTGCAGCTGGAGGTGCCGCAGGAGACGGTGCTCGCCGCCGCGCGCGCCGCCCGCGCCGCAGGAGTCGTCACGATCCTGAACGCCGCCCCCATCCGGCCGCTGCCGGCCGAGCTGCTCGACGAGCTCGACGTGCTGATCGTCAACGAGCACGAGGCGCGCGAGCTGGGCCGCGAGCGCGGGATCGACGCCGCCGACGACTCCGCCCTCGCCGTCGCGCTCACCGCGCTCGTGCCGCTCGTGCTCGTCACCCTCGGCTCGGACGGGGTGATCGTCGCCGTCCGCGACCGCGAGCCCGCCTCCGCCCCGGCCTTCCGCGTCCGCGCCGTCGACACGACCGGCGCCGGCGACACCTTCTGCGGCGCCTTCGCCGCCCGCCTCGCCGCGGAGGGGGCCGACCGCTGGGATCCGGAGGCGCTGCTCCCCCTGGTGCGCTGGGCGAGCGCCGCGGCGGCGGTGTCGGTCACCCGGCAGGGCGCCGCGGTCTCGGCTCCGACCACCGTCGAGACCGAGGCGTTCCTGGTGCAGCAGGGCTGAGCGAGCCGGACCGCCCCGGACCCGGTCGCTGACGGCTCCAGGTCCGCCGGGTCAGTCGACCGCCGCGATCCGCACCGCGACGCGCGCGCCGCTCCGGATGCTCCTGCTGGCACCACTCGCGCACCGCGGCGCCGACCGCCCGGGCGACCCCGGGGGCCGAGGCGTCGGACGAGACCACGAGATCGATCGAGACGACGACGTGCTCCGGAGCGATCCGCACCAGCACGGGCTCGACGGAGGTGCCGCCCGAGGCCGTTCCGAGGGAGGCGGGCAGGAGCGGGATCGGCGAGGGCGCGAGCGCCGTCGCGGCGTGCGCGAGGACGTCGCGGGCCTCCGGTCGCGCGGGCACCAGCATCGCCACTCCGGGCACGCGCGCGGGCGAGCGCTGTGAGCACGGACGACGCGCTCGGCTGCTGCGGGACGACGACTCCGCCCGCCGTGCTCACGACTGCTCCGTTCCGGGGTGGTAGACGTCCTCGACGCGGACGTCGATCGTCGTGACCCGCAGCTCGGTCTGGGTGAGGAGGCGGGTGTGGATGCGCTCGCGCACCTGCTGCGCCGCGTCCGCGAGGGGAACCCCCAGAAGACCGAGATCGCGACCTCGACCACGACCTCCGCCCCGGGAGCGCCGATGTCGCCGACCAGCCGGCAGCGGCCGACGAGCACCCCGGGGACGCTGTCGCCCGCCTCGCGCACGAGCCCGCGGACCGCGCCCTCGGTGATCGTCAGCTCGACGTCCGGCTCGGGGCTGGCGAGCGGGATGTCGCGACCTGCCCGCGCCTCCCGGCGCACCTGCGCGAGGATCGAGCCGAACCAGCCTCTCCTCGGGCGCCGGCAGCCGCTCGGCGTCGTCGTCGATGAGGGCGCCCGAGAGGGCGCGCACCCGCTCGAGGGCCTGCAGCGTGCGGCGGTGCTCCGGAGACTCCTCGATGGCCGCGTCGTACGGCAGCCGGCCACGGTCGAGGTAGTCGCTGAGGTCGTCGAGGGTGAGCTCGTCGCCGTCGACCGGAGCCCCTCGACGGGCGCGGCCCGAGCGCGTCGCCGCGCTCCGGGCCCGCCGGAGTGTCGTCCGCGTTCATCGCGCCTGCTCCTTCATCGGGGACGTCCTTCATCGCCAGTCCTCCATCGCCACGACCAGCGATTCGCGGGCTCGCGCCAGCTTGCCGCGCACGGCCGTCGTGGTCAGCCCCAGGTGCTCGGCGATCTCGCCGTAGGACTCGCCGCCGACCTCGCGGAGCAGCCAGCACTGGCGCTGGGATTCGGGCAGCTGCGCGAGAGCCTGGGCGAGCGCCTTCATCGCATCGGAGCGCTCGGCGGCCTCGAAGGGGCCGGCCCCGTCGCGGCGGGGTGCTCCACGGCGTCGACGTCGTCGGCGGGTCGGCGCTGGCGCAGCAGGTCGACGCTCGAGCGGCTCACGATCCGCATCATCCAACTGCGGACGCTCGCCGGCTCCTTGAGCTGCGGGAGCTGGGCCCAGACCGCGATGAGCGCGTTCTGCACGGCGTCGGAGGCGCTCCGCCTGCGAGCCGGTCAGCCGCCACGCGTACGCCCGGAGGATCGACTGGTGCCGCTTGACGAGGACCTCGAAGGCCCGCACGTCGCCCTCGGCCGAGCGCTCGGCGAGGAGCGCATCGCTCGCCGACTCCAGACCAGGCATGACGCCTCTCTCCTCGACCGTCGGCACCGTGCCGGACACCTATCAGGCAACGGTCAGGAAACTTCCCGATCCGGACCGTGACGATCACCCGCCGGGCTCCGTCCCACTCATGTAAGCACAGCCCGAGGGCGCAGGACTGCGAAGTCGATGCGACCGGGCCCAGGACCCCCGACCGCGGAACCGCGGCCGACGAGACGTACAGGAGACACCATGAGCGACACCACCCGCACCCCCTCCACCCCCCGCGTCGACAAGTCCGTCGACACCGTGACCAGCCTCGGCGGCGCGGTCTCCGGCACCGCTCAGGGCCGCACCGTCATCGACGACGCCGTGATCGCGAAGGTCGCTGGCATCGCGGCTCGCGAGGTCCCCGGCGTCTTCGCCCTCGGCAACAACGCCGCCCGCGCGTTCGGCGCCATCCGCTCCGCCGTCGGCGGCAACGACCTGGCCCAGGGCGTCCGCGTCGAGGTCGGCGAGACCCAGGTCGCCGTCGACGTGACCCTCGTCGTCGAGTACCCCGTCCCGATGCAGACCGTGGCCGACCGCGTCCGCGACGCGGTGGGCGAGGCCATCACCGGCCTCGTCGGCATGGCGGTCGCCGAGATCAACGTCGCGATCGTCGACGTGCACATCCCCGGGGACGACGACTCCGCCGAGACCGAGAGCCGCGTCCGATGAGCACCCCCACCCCTCCGGCCCCCGCGAGCCGGGCACCGTGCTCGGCGTCGTCGTCGGCGCGATCCTCGCCTTCGCCGCCCTGCTCTTCGGCTTCTGGGCTTCGTCCTCACCGCCGTGTTCATGGCGCTCGGCGTCCTGATCACGCGGATGCTCGACGGATCGCTGGACGTGCGCGGACTCGTGGACGTGTTCCGCGGCCGCACGACCTCCCGCTAGGAGCCGTCATGACCACCGCCCTGCAGTCGCGTCCCGCCGCCGGCGCCCCCGCGCCGGTGGCGGGCACCGTCACCGTCAGCGTCCGCTCGATCGAGCGCACCGCGCTCGCCGTCGTGCACGAGGAGCTCGGCGTGGAGGTGTCCGCGATCCGCGTCCGCCTGTCGGACGACAGCGGGGGCCTCGCGCTCTCCGTCACGACTCCCGTCGTCGTCGGCTCGGACCCCGCCGCCGCCCCCGGAGCCGGCGAGGGAGCCTGCTCGATCGCCTCCACCGCGATCGGAGCCGCATCGCCGCCCGGATGCAGGCCTTGACCGGCCGCACCGTCACCCGGGTCGACATCCGGGTGAACGGCACCCGCACCCGACACACGAGGAGAGTCGCATGAGCACGGCCGCATCCCCCCGCGACGCCGCTCCCGACGCGCGCTACCGCCGCTTCCTGCGGCGCGAGACGCACCGCTCGCGCTCGGCCGCGCAGATCGTCGATCCTCATGGCGATCGCCCTGATCGCCGCGTACGTCGGCACCGAGGCGGTGCTCGCCGTCCTCGGCGCGGCCCCGCTCCTGATCGCGCCCTCCGCTCTGCTGGGAGCCCTGGTCGGAGGGGCGGGCTCGCCTCCTCCGCTCTGATCGGCGTCGCGGTCGTCACCGGGCTGCTCGCACTGGTGCTGCTCGTGCTGGCGATCGCTCCGGGGCGCGCGCTCGGCACACCATCGACGACGAGCGCCTCGCGATCGTGGTCGACGACGGAGTGATCGCCTCGGCGCTCGCGCGCTCGGCCCGCACCGTGGCCCGCTCGCGCCGCGAGGACACCAGCGCCTCGATCGGACGCCGCACCGCGGTCGTCTCGATCACGCCCGCCTCCGGCATCGCCGTCGACCGCGACTCCGTCCAGAGCGCCCTCGACGCCGAACTGGAGCGGATCTCCCGCGCAGCCCGTCACCCGCGCCACCGTCCGCATCGCCGAGTCCGGGAGGATCTGATGACCACGAGCAACCGCTTCGTCAACCGCCTGTTCCTGCTCCTCGTCGGCCTCGTGCTGGCCGCCGTCACCGCCGGACTCGTCCTGGTCGCGGTCTCGCAGCCCGTGCGGGACGCGGTCTCGGCCTTCGGCTCCGACCAGGGGGCGGCCCTCGTCTCCCGGATCTCGCCCGAGGACGGCACGCCCTGGAACGACACCGCCGTGCTCTGGCTGCTCTACGCGATCGTCGGCGTGTGCCTTCTGGGCGTCGTGATCGCCCTCGCACTCGCCCTCACGCACGGCCGCGGTCGCACCGGCACGGTGCTGCACGACGAGACCTCCGCCGAGGCGGCCCGGCCGGCCTCGGTCGAGTTCGCCACCGGATTCGCCGAGGACGTCCTCGAGAACGCCCTCGCCGGCCGCGGCGACCTGCTCGACGTGACGGTGTCGGCCTACCAGCACGGGTCCACCACCGCCCTCAAGGTCCGGGTCCTCCCCCGCAGCGGGGTCTCCCCGCGCACGGTGGTCGACTCGGTGCGCTCGGAGGTCGAGAGCCTGGACCGCCTGCTCGAGTCCGCCTCCCGGTCGTGCTCGAGGTCGCCTCGAGCGCCCGCGCCGGCTTCTCCCGGGAGGACCGCGCCGCCTGACCCCTGCCCGCAGAGCGCGAGGCACCACTCCTGCGGCCGTCGCGGGAGGATCACCGAATCGAACGAAGGGAGCCCCTGATGGGTGCTGACGACAAGATCCGCAACGCTGCTGAGAACCTCCTCGGAAAGGCGAAGGAGGCGGCCGGCAAGCTGACCGACAACGAGCGCCTCGAGGCCGAGGGACAGGCCGACCAGACGAAGGCGCAGACCAAGAAGGTCGGCGAGGACGTCAAGGACGTCTTCAAGAACTGACTCCACCGCTCTCCTGCCGAGGAGGCCGTCACCGCTCGCGGGGGCGGCCTCTTCCGCGTTCCGGCGTCAGACGCTCCAGAACATGATGCGACCGGCCGAGGCGGAGTCGATGTCCTGGTCGAGGTTGTCGACCGTGTGCGACGCGTAGAGGATCGTGTCCCCGTCGACGCTCGTGACGATCCCGGTGTGGTCCCAGTCGCCGGAGCCGTCCCAGTCGAACTGCACGACGTCGCCGACCTCGACCTGCTCGCGCTGCGCGTTCGTGAGGGGCGTCGCCCGCTCCGGGTGGGCGGCGAGGTAGGAGTTGAAGGCCGTCGACGACGCCCAGGCCGAGCTGTACCCGCCGCCGGACGAGAAGCTCCACTCGGAGTCCATGGTCCAGCCGCGGGCGATCAGGGACTGCGAGGTGAAGTTCACGCAGTCGTTGCCGGTGATCACGCCGTACTGCGCCGAGTTGTACTCGGTCCAGTACGTCCGGACGTAGTCGAGCTGCGAGGCGAGGCGGCTCGCGTCGAGCGCGGCGGCGGCCTTCGCGGCCTCGATCGCGGGGTCGGGCGTGTAGGCGAACGTGATGGCCGAGGCCACGACCTTGGTGGTGGCCAGCACGCCGGTCGCGGTCGGCAGCGGCTCGGCGGTGGGGGTCGAGGAGGCGGAGGGAGCCGGGGCGGCGAGATCCGCCGCCGGGTCCGCGACGGGCACGGGGGCGGTCGTGGCCAGCGCGGTCTGCGCCTGATCGACGGGCGTTCCGCCGGCGGTGACCGCTGCGGCGGCCTCGGTCACGGCGTCGAAGGTGATGGGAGCACCGCTGGCGTCGAAGAAGGCGACGGGCACGACTCCCTCGACCTCGCCGGATGCGGGAGGCGCCACCACCGTGATCTGGTCGGGGTTCTCGACGGCGACGCTGCCCTCGAGGTCGCCGAACCGCACCGAGGCGACCGAGTCGAGGTTGGAGCCCTGGAGCGTGACGCTCGTGCCGCCGGCGACCGTGCCGCTGGTGGTCGACACTCCGCTCAGCACCACGCGCGCGGAGGCGGTGGTCGCGGGGAGCACGGCGACGGTGGTCGCAGCCGCGGTCGGCGTCGCCGACCCGGAGGCGGTGGCCGAGGGCGGACTCGGACGAGCCGGATCCGCCGATGGTCAGGCTGGCACCCGCGGCGACGGCCACGACGACGAGGCCGCCCGACATCGCGAGCACGAGGTGACGGCGGCCGGGTCGGAGGAAGGAGGCGCCGCGCCGTGCGGGCTCCACCCGCGGGCGGTGCTGGCGGTGACCCTCGGCCACGCGGCGGTCTCGGCGCGAGGCGAAGCCGCCGCCGCTCGCGGAATGCGGGGACCGAGGCGGACGGCAGCGGGCCGCGGGCACGACGGGGGCGGAGCCGCGGCGGCGGTCGTGACGGCGGTGCGCACGCGGCTCCTCCGCTCCCCGGCCTGGCGGCGGGGCCGGGCGGGGGCGCGGTGACGCCGGGGTCAGCGGCGGCGCCGGGGGTGGGAGCGGGCGAGGTCGGGGTGGAGCGGGTGGAGCTGGGGGGCACAGAGGTATCTCACGGTTCGGGATGCGACGGCACGGTGGCGCACTGCTTTTTCAGGAGGGAGCTGCCCCGTCAAGGGTTGTCGCGCGCGACGATCGGGGTCGTCGGGAAACGCTCCGGGTAACAGTACGGTAACGAGCGGCGAGTGTCACGTCTTCCGGCGCCCGGCGTGATCGCTAGACCGACTAGGAAGTGCTTCCCGGGGCGTAATCGGGCGCATCCGAAGTCCGAACAGGCGCTCCAGAGTCTCGATCCCCGTGTCGTGGAGGAGCTGCGCGAGCTCCGTGCCGACGTAGCGGAGGTGGTACGGCTCCGACTCGTAGCCCGTGATCGGGGTCGCGTCGGGCTTGTAGCGGACGAGAAGCCGAAGCGGTAGCACGCTGGCCCCGACCCGAGCCCTCGGGCGTGTCCCCCAGCAGATCTCGAGCGCGCGACGCCCCGGAGGCGCCGACGACGTCGACCGCCCAGCCCGTCTGGTGCTCGCCAGACCCGGCCGCGCGCTCGTCGCATCCGCCCCGGCCTGCTCGCGGGTCGAGACCCAGCCGGCGTACACGCCGACCTGCGTCTCGTAGGAGCGGTACGCGCTCTGCACGGCGAGCGCGAGCCCCGCCTCGGCCGACGCCGCGGCGACGAGGGCGACGAGGGCGTCGGCCGTCGCCTGCCGCATCGGCTGGCGGTTGACGTAGCGGACGTCCGGGTACACGAGATCGGCCGGGAAGTAGTCGACCGGGTTCAGCGTCCTGGAGCTTGTTCACGACGACCCGGCACGCTCGCCGGGTCGTCGACGGAGTTCGCGGCGAGGTCGATCCCGGGGTCCGGTGGGGCTCGGCTCGGCCGGCGCGGTGGTCTCCGTCGCCGTGGGCTCCGGCGCGGCGGTGGCGGACGGAGTCGCGCTCGGCGTCCGCGTCGGCGGAGTGACGGCGAGCCGGTCGGCCCCGGCCGCCGCGGCCGGCTCCGATCGCCGCGCCCACGCCGAACGCGGTCGCTCCGGCGGCGGCCGCCACGGTGCCGATGACGAGTCGCGCCGGCGCACCGGGCGCCCGCCCGGGGTCTCGTTCTCGCTCGAGGTCATCCTCCGAGCTCAGACGCGGGCCCCGCGAACCTCGCGGACACCGCCCGGTCGCCGCCGCGTCCTCCACGCGGGACTCCGCTATCCCAAGGATCTACATCAGCGACTCCCCTCAGCTTCGGAGTGACAGCACCGTGACCCTCCGGACCCCGCCCCCTCGGACCTCGCATCGGCCGTCCCGGCGACGGTAGGACCCCGTGCTCCGACCCGGCCTCGCTCCCGCGGTCCCTCTCACGGCCCTCGCGCGCACCCTCCTCGAGATCCCCGCCGATCGATCCCCGGAGGCCGACGTCACCGGCGTGACGGTCACCGCCTCCGATGTCGAGTTTCCCGGCGATCTGTTCGTCGCACTGGCCGGTGTGAACTCGCCACGGTGCCGAGTTCGTCGCCGAGGCCCGCGAGCGCGGCGCCTCCGCCGTGATGACGGACGGGGCCGGAGCAGGAGCTCGCCCGCGCCACCGGACTGCCCGTGCTCGTCGTCGAGGACCCCCGCGCCCGCCTCGCGAGCCGTCGCGCAGCGGCCGCCGTCTACGGCACGGCCGAGCGCGCTCCGCAGCTGTTCGTGCGACCGGCACGAACGGGAAGACCTCGACGGTCCACATGATCGAGGGCATCCTCCGCCAGCTCGGCGTGGTGCCCTGGTCTCAAGCTCAGACGGCTCGAGCGCCACATCGGCGCACACCTCGATCACGGCGAGCGGACCGACCACGCCCGAGGCGACCGAGCTGCGGCACGCCCTGCTCGCCCGGATGCACGAGGAGGCGCGTCGGCGCCGCGGCCATCGAGGTCAGCGCCCAGGCCCTCACCCGCCACCGCGTGGACGGAGTCGCCTTCGACGCGTCGCCGGCTTCACGAACCTCAGCCACGACCACCTCGACGACTACGGCGACATGGTGACACTACTTCGCCCAGAAGGCGCAGCTGTTCCAGCCCGACCGCGCCCGTCGCGCCGTCGTCTCGCTCGACTCTCCGGCGGGCGCCCGCATCGCCGAGACGGCGGGTGGTCCTCGGTGTCGACGATCACCTCGCCGCCCTCGGTGTCGAGGCCGACTGGACGGTGACGATCCTCGAGCAGGAGTTCGGCCGCACCGGCTTCCGCATCCAGAACCGCGAGTCGCGGGCGATCACCACGTCCGTGCCGATCATCGGCGCGCACATGGCGGCCAACGCGGCGCTGGCCATCGCGATGCTCGTCGAGTCGGGCCGGCCGCCGGGCGAGACCCGGGCGGCGCTGCACCGCGACGGCGGAGCCGACGTCTCGCTCCCGGGCCGCACCGAGCGCGTCGGGCGAGCGCGGCCCGACCGTCTACGTCGACTTCGGCCACAGCGCCGACGCCTTCCAGCACGCGCTCGAGGGCGCGGTGAGCGACCCGCGGTCGCGTGATCATGGTGTTCGGCGCCGACGGCGACCGCGTACACGCCGAAGCGCCCCGCGATGGCCGAGGCGGCGGTCTCGGGCAGCGACGTCCTCGTCGTGACCGACCACCACCCGCGCTTCGAGGACCCCTCGTCCATCCGTCGCACGCCGTCGACGCGGCCCGCGCGGCGAGTGCCCGGACGGCGAGATCCACGAGGTCGACGACCCCAAGCGGGCGATCCGCGTGGCCGTCTCGCTGGCCCAGGAGGGCGACTCCATCCTCTGGGCGGGCCCCGGCCACCAGAACTACCGCGACATCCAGGGGGTGCGCATCGCCCTTCCGGCCCGGGCCGAGAGCCCGTGCCGCGCTCCGCGAGGCCGGCTGGGCCGAGGAGCCCGCGGCCGAGCCTGCGAGGACGGGACGCGCCTCCTGAGATCCCGTTCAGGCTTCGCCGCCGGGGCCTGGAGGCGCGTCCTCGCGCGGTGTAACCCCAGGCAAGCAACGCCACGCGCGCGGTCGGCCGTGCTCTGAGGGCGTCCGCCTACACGAGAGGGGACACCGATGGCCGACTCCGCCGCTCGACAGCCCGAACTCCACGCCCTCCGGCGCGGCCGCGACGCACCTGGCAGATCCTCTTCGTGACCTCTCGGCCGACGAGCGTGCCACCCTGACCCTCGCTCGATCAGACGATCGTGCGGCACGTCGATGCGCACCAATCGCCGACGACCGGGACGGGCTCCTCGCAGCAGGCGTGGGCGACGACGGCGTACCTGATCGTCTCGACGATCGCGACTCCGATCTACGGGAAGCTCTCGGACATTCTTCGGCCGCCGACCGCTCTACCTGATCGCGATCGTCCTGTTCCTGATCGGGCTCGCTGCTCGCCGGGTTCGCGACCTCCATGCTCGACCTCGCGGGCTTCCGCGCGGTCCAGGGCCTGGGCGCCGGCGGCCTGCCATGTCGCTCGCCCTCACGGGTGATGGGCGACATCCTCCCGCCGCGAGAGCGCGCCAAGTACCAGGGGTACTTCCTCGCCGTCTTCGGCGTCTCGAGCGTCGTCGGCCCGCTGATCGGCGGACTCCTCGCCGGCACCCCCGAGATCCTCTTCATCACCGGCTGGCGCTGGGTGTTCCTGATCAACCTGCCGATCGGCGCCGTGGCGCTGGTCATCGTGCTCCGCTCTACCTGCCCAGGCCCGCCGGCGTGCGCTCCGGTCCGCATCGACTGGTGGGGCGCGGCCCTCGTCATCCTCGCCGCCGGTCCGCTCCTGCTGATCGCCGAGCAGGGGCGCGAGTGGGGCTGGGGCTCCCGATCGCCTGGGTCTACTACATCGTCGGCGCGCTCGGCATCGTCGGCTTCATCGCGGCCGAGCGGATGATGGGCGACGACGCGCCGATCCCGCTCAAGCTCTTCCGCTCGCCGACCTTCTCGATGGCCACCGTGCTGGGCGTCCTCGTCGGCTTCGGGATGTTCGGCGGCATGATGACCATCCCGCTCTACCTGCAGCTGGTGAACGGAGCGACGCCCACGAGTCGGCTTCCTGATGCTGCCGATGATCCTCGGCCTCATGATCGCCTCGATCGTCTCGGGCCAGATCATCTCGCGGACCGGGCGGTACCGCGCGTTCCCGATCGTCCGGGACCTTCCTGATGTCGGCCGCGTTCTTCTACTTCACCTTCGTCTCCATCGACAAGCCGGTCCTGTTCATGATGGGCGGGGCTGCTGATGCTGGGGCTGGGCCTCGGCCAGATGATGCAGACGCTGACCCTCGCGTCGCAGGGCACCTGTCGACGCGGCGGCGAACATGCGCGGGGAGTCGCGACGAGCGCCTCCGCGTTCTTCCGTCAGATCGGCGGCACCCTGGGCACCGCGGTGATCTTCTCGGTGCTGTTCACCCGCATCCCGGACACGATCGCGGCCGCCTTCCCGAAGCACTGGGATCCTCCGCCGACCACGCTGGCCGCGCTCGCCGACCTGAAGCCGTCCTCGCCGATCCGGCGGTGCCGAGTAGATCCTCGGCCTCCTCCGGTCCCAGGACGACCTCGGCGATCGGCTCGGCCCTCGACGGCGACACCTCGTTCCTGAACACCGCCGACCGCGCGCTGTCCGGCGCCGCGTTCCTGACCGGCTTCAACGACGCCACCGTGACCGTCTTCTCGGTCGCCCTCGGCGTGGTCCTGCTCGCCTTCGTGCTGTCGTGGTTCCTCAAGACGCCGCCGCTGCGCGCGAAGTCGGCGCGTGTGCAGGAGGCGCACGACCTCGCCGCCGACGACGAGCGCGCCGAGGAGCTCCGCCGGACCGACCCGCAGCTCGCTGCCCGGGCGGGTGCGGATCTCGCCGCCGGCAGCATCGAGGCCCGACGTGCCGGACTCCCGATCCGCACGACTCCGACCCGCGCCCGACGACCGGCGGAGCTGGAACCGTACCTGCGCCGCCCCGAGATCTCGGCGCTGCGCCGGTACGGCGGCGAGAGAAGCGCTCCATCCAGGGGAAGCCGTAGGATGGCCGTACCAGCCGAAGGAGTCGCCGCATGAGCGTTGCCCGTATCCCCGCCACCGAGTCGCCGAGCCTCGCTGAGCAGACCGCGCCGGCGAGCGCCTCGCCGTGCGCGACTGGCCCGTGGGCTTCCTCTGGGGTCCGCGACGCGCCGCCCAGATCGAGGGCGCGGGGCACGAGGGCGGCAGGAGGACAGCATCTGGGACGCGTTCTCGCGCGTCCCCGGCGCCGTCGCGAAGGGCGGCATCCCCGAGGTCGCCGTCGACCACTACCACCGCATGCCCGCCGACGTGCAGCTGATGAAGGAGCTGGGCCTGGGCTCGTACCGCTTCTCGGTCAGCTGGTCGCGGGTGAAGCCGGGCGACCGCTCCGTCAACGCCGAGGGCCTCGACTTCTACTCGCGCCTGGTCGACGAGCTGCTCGGAGCGGGGATCCTGCCCTGGCTGACCCTCTACCACTGGGACCTCCTGCAGGCCGTGGAGGAGACCGGGGGCTGGACCAACCGCGACACCGCCGAGCGCTTCCGCGACTACGCCGAGACCGTCTACGAGAGCCTCGGCGACCGCGTCCAGCACTGGACGACCTTCAACGAGCCCTTCTGCTCGACCCTGCTCTCCCTACGGCGCCGGAGTCCACGCCCCCGAGTGATCTCGCAGCGAGGCCGCGCTCGCCGCGGTCCACCACACGCACCTCGCCCACGGCCTCGCGGTCTCGACGCTGCGGCAGCTCGGCGCGCAGAACCTCGGCATCACCCTCAACCTCTCCAACGCCGTCCCCGACGACCCCGAGGACGAGGTCGACCTCGACGCCGCCCGCCGCTTCGACGCGCTGCAGAACCGCATCTTCCTCGACCCGTTGCTGCGCGGCGAGTACCCCGAGGACCTCCTCGAGGACGTCGCGGGCCTGGGCCTGGACGAGCTGATCGTCGACGGCGATCTCGACCTCATCTCGCTGCCGCTCGACTTCCTCGGCGTGAACCACTACCACGACGACAACGTCTCCGGTCACCCGCTCCCCGCCGGCGCCGAGGACTTCGCCGCCGCGACCGATCGCGAGACCGCGTCCCCGTTCGTCGGCTCGGAGTTCATCACCTTCCCCAGCCGCGGCCTGCCGCGCACGGCGATGGACTGGGAGGTGCACCCCGACGGGCTGCGCTACCTGCTGACCCGCCTGGGCCTGGAGTACGAGAACCTCCCTCCGCTGTACGTCACCGAGAACGGCGCCGCGTACGACGACGTCGTCGAGGACGGCCGCGTGCACGACGTCGACCGCACCCAGTACGTGCTCGACCACGTCGAGAAGGTCGCCGACGCGATCGACCAGGGCGCGGACGTCCGCGGCTACTTCGTCTGGTCGCTGCTCGACAACTACGAGTGGGCGTGGGCTACGAGAAGCGCTTCGGCATCGTGCGCGTCGACTACGAGTCCCAAGAGCGCACGATCAAGGACTCCGGTCTCGTCTACTCCCGCCTGATCGGCGGCTCGTCCGCCTCGTTGCTGGACTGAGCCGTGGTCGACGGTTCGGCGGGACGGGAGCCGGGGCGCTCCCCACCCTCGAGATGGTCGCGGCGCGCGCGGGAGTGTCGCGCGCGACCGTCTCGCGGGTCGTCAACGGCGCCTCGCAGGTCGCGGCCGACATCGTCGCCGCGGTCGAGAAGGCGATCGGCGAGCTCGACTACGTGCCCAACCGGGCGGCGCGCATGCTCGCCTCCCGCCGCACCCACTCGATCGCGCTGATCGTGCCGGAGTCGACGGCGCGCGTCTTCGCCGACCCGTTCTTCGCGTCGATCGTGCAGGGCGCCGCCATGCACCTCGCCGACACCGACTACACGCTGTCGATCTCATCGCGTCGGAGTCCAACGGCGAGAAGACCCGCCGCTACCTCCTGGGCGGCAACGTCGACGGCGCCCTGGTGGTCTCGCACCACTCGGGCGACCACTCCTACGCGGCGCTCGCCAACTCCCTCCCGATCGCCTCGGCGGCCGGCCGCTGTCTCCGGAGGAGCGCGGCTCGTACTTCGTCGACGTCGACAACGCGGAGGGGGCGGCCGACGCGACCGCGCACCTGATCGAGCGCGGTCGCCGCCGCCTCGCCACCATCGCCGGCCCGGCCGACACGCCCCCGGGCGTCGACCGCCTCCGGGTTGGCGCCGCACCCTGGCCGACGCGGGCCTGGACGACTCCCTCGTCGAGTGGGGCGACTTCTCGCCCGACAGCGGCCGCGAGGCGATGCGCCGCCTGCTCGAGCGCGATCCCGGCATCGACGGGCTCTTCGCCGCCAACGACCAGATGGCCGTCGGCGCGTACGAGGCGCTGCAGGAGGCGGGCCGCCGCGTCCCCGAGGACGTCGCCGTGGTCGGCTTCGACGACGACATGTACGCGCGCACCGCGGTGCCCGCCCTCAGCACCGTCCGCCAGACGCCCGCCGAGCTCGGCGCGCGCATGGCCGAGCTGCTGGTCGCGCATCGAGGGACGCCCGGTCGAGCACCGGACGCTGATGCCCACCGAGCTGGTCGTCCGCGCCAGCTCGTGACGCCGCTCGTGCGGGATGACCGCACTCCGCTCGGTGCTCGTTCCGCTGCGCCGGAAGTGCGCGCCGGGTGGGCACCCTCGACTCCGCAGAAGTCGTCGTACTCGGCCTCCAGTACGACAACCTTTTGAGGAGCCGATCCGGCCCACCACCCCGACTGCGCAGAAGTTGTCGTCTTCGACCCTCGAGTCCGACAACTACGAGGACTCGACGTCCGGCGGTTCGAGCTCGAGGGATCCGACTGCCGGGGATGCGACTCCTGAGCACCCGATCTGCGCGGGGTCGAGCGTGACCTCGGCCGGTGCCGACGCGGTCATGGGCGCCAGCCGTGCGCGCGCAGTGCCGCATCGATCTCGGCGATGGTACGCGCCCGGCCCCGGCCGAGACCCTCGGCTCTGACCACGACCTGAATCCAGCCCGCGAGCTGCAGAGCGAGGCCTCGCTCCCGGTCGCGCGCGTACTGGGCGTCGTCGCTCTGATGGTGGCTGCCGTCGTACTCGGCCAGTACCTTCCAGCGCACGAAGCCCAGGTCGCCTATGGCGATCAGCCGGCCTCCGTGGACGATCTCCACATTCGTCTCGGCCGGTGGGAATCCCGCCTCGAGCGCCACCGAGCGCAGCCACGTCTCGCGCCGGGATGCCGATGCAGTGGAAGCCAGCCGCAGCGTCTCCTGCAGGAGCACCTTCCCCGACCGGCGTACCGGTCGAGCCGCTCCTCCAGCTCTGCGATCGTGGCGTAGGGCCGCGGATCGGTCCTCGATTCGAACCGGGGGACGAACAGCAGGTGATCCGCTGCGGCGAGCAGGTCTCGCGCGTAGCAGCCCGGCGAGCAGGATCCAGGTCGTCGCGGGATCGGTGACCGGGAAGACCACGACGTACCAGCACTCGTGTCCACTCCGGACGCAGGACGTGTCCGACCATTCCCCTGGTGCGCGGCGGCCGGCGAGGCGCTGGCGCCGATACGTGGATCGGGTCGTCGGCGAGGGCGAGCGAGGGCAGCGGAACACCCCAGATCCCCGCCGCCGTGAGGTGGGAGAAGTACTGTCCACGTCTCAACCGCGGAAGGTAGGCGCGAGCGCGCTCCTCGTGCGTGACCGGTGCAACACGCGTCCGCACGCCGTGGAACGGCTGCGCGAGAGAGAGGTGAGCGCAGCTGCGCGTCGGTCGCGCCCTCAGCGAGCGCGGTGCGTCGGGTGAAGGCACCCAGGTCATTCGATCTCATGCCCCCGAGGATGGCGCCTGCCCGACCGTCCCACCGCCCGGCACCACCCCCTGCGGACAACTCCGTTGTCGTCACACTGGGGAGGGCTGGTCGGCCTGCCGAGTCCTCAGAAGCTGTCGTACTCGAGCTCGAGTACGACAACTTTCGCGGACTCGGCGCCCGCGCCCCTCAGAGGAACAGCGGCGCCGGGTCCAGCGTCGCGAAGCGGCGGCGCATCACCGCGACCGCGTCCGCGTGCGAGTCGATCAGCACGAAGCGCCGCCCGAGCGCGTGCGCGACCGCCCCGGTCGTGCCCGAGCCGGCGAAGAAATCGAGCACCGCGTCGCCCTCGCGGCTCGACGCCTGCACGATGCGCCGGAGGATCCCCTCCGGCTTCTGCGTCGGGTACCCGGTCTTCTCGCGGCCCGTCGGCGACACGATCGTGTGCCACCACACGTCGGTCGGCCGCTTGCCCCGCTCGGCCTTCTCGGGGGTCACCAGTCCGGGCGCCATGTAGGGCTCGCGGTCGACCGCGACGTGGAGTCGAAGTGGTAGCCGCGGGTTCTTCACGTACACGAGGATCGTGTCGTGCTTGGTCGGCCAGCGCCGGGTCGCCTTGGCCCCGTAGTCGTAGGCCCAGATGATCTCGTTGAGGAAGCACTCGCGGCCGAAGAGCGTCGAGCAGCACCTTGGCGTAGTGCGCCTCGCGGTAGTCGAGGTGGAGGTAGAGGGTGCCGTCGTCGGCGAGCAGGCGCCAGGCCTCGGCCAGCCGCGGCTCCAGGAACGACCAGTAGTCGTCGAAGCGGTCGTCGTAGCGGAGCAGGTCGCCGCGGATCCGCTCGTAGCTGCGGCCCCTGAGCCTGGCGATCGTGCCCGTCGCCGAGCGCACCGAGGTCGTCGAGGTGCGCACCTGCGCGCGCCCGGTGTTGAAGGGCGGATCGAGGTAGACGACGGTGGGCAGCCCCGTCGGCCAGCTGCGGCAGCACCTCGAGGTTGTCGGCGTGGATCACCGCGCTCGCGACTCCGGCACGCCGTCGGCGATCGGGAGTGGTCGGGGGCATCCGGCGACCCTTGCCAGGGCGAGGGAGCGCTCCCGACACGCCCGCCCGCCCGGGAGGACGCTGAGCGGCCCCTGGGCGGACGTCCCCGGCGATGGCGAAGTGCTGCGATGACTTCCGAGGTGCGTCGCGACGCGAGGACGAGTCCAGGTACACGCTGTGGGTCGACGGCGAGAACGTCGGGGTCGCCGACTGCGCGGTCCGAGGGGCCGACATCGTCTTCCTGCACACCGAGATCGCTCCCGAGCACCGCCACGAGGGGCTCGGCGACCGCCTGGTCGAGGCGGCGCTCGACGACGCGCACAGAGCGCTTCGGCGCCCACATCGTGCCGACGTGCCGCTTCGTCGCCGAGTTCATCGCCGCGCACCCCGACTACCAGGAGCTGCTCGCGAGCTGAGCCCGCTCGATCCGCCCGCCCGCGTCGGCGGAGGCGCGCCCCGCTCGTCCGCGTCGAAAAGCAGAGGCGTCGCGCCCCGCTCACGGGACCCGGCGCAGCCACTCAGGGGTCGAGTACTTCGTCCGCACCAGTTCTCCGCCTCCGCGTACTCCGCGTCGGTGAGGTCTCCCGGCGTCCCGCCGTGCAGGCGCACGCTGGTGTCCTTCATCCGCTCGATGATCTCGGCGCGGCTGAGCCCGGTCTGGCTGCGCAGCGGGTCGACGCGCTTCACGGCGGAGGCGATGCCCTTGTCGGACAGCTTCTCGCGGCCGATCCGCAGCACCTGCACCATCTTCTCGGCGTCGGTCATGTCGTAGCTCATGGTCACATGGTGCAGCACCGCTCCGGAGCCCAGCGCCGCTTCTGCGCGGCTCCGCCGATCTTGCCCGAGGGCGAGGTGATGTCGTTGAGCGGCTGGTAGACCGCGTCGATGCCGAGCGACTGCAGCGCGCTGATCGTCCACTCGTCCAGGAACGCGTAGGAGTCGGCGAAGGTCAGGCCCTGCACCAGGTCGCGCCCGGCACGTAGATCGAGTAGGTGACGACGCTGCCCGCCTCCATGAACATCGCCCCGCCGCCCGAGATGCGCCGCACGACCTCCACGCCGTACTTCTCGGCGTTCTCGAGATCGACCTCGTTGCGCAGCGACTGGAAGCTGCCGATGACGACGGCGGGCTGGTCCCACCCCCAGATCCGCAGGGTCGGCTCGCGGCGGCCCTCGCCGACAGCGGCGGTCAGGACCTCGTCGCGCGCGAGGTGCATCGCCGGCGAGACGGCCTTCGCGTGCACGATCCGCCAGCCGTAGTCGCGCCAGCTCACGGTCGACTTTCTGCAGCGAGCGGCGGATCGCGACCGCCACCGCCCGGCGTGAAGCCCAGCAGCACGGCGTCCGAGGGCAGCGCCGCCCGGATCGCGGCGGCGATCGTGTTGGCGTCGCTTCTCCTCCGGCACGGTCCGACGACGGCGCCGAGTCGATGTCGTCGAGCGCGGTGTCGGGGTCGAGGAAGAAGCCGCCCGCGAGGCGGAAGTCGGCGAACCGGCCCTCGACCACCTCCAGGTCGACGACCACAGAGCTTTCCGCCGGGGACCTTGTATTCGCCATGCATGGGGCCAGCCTAGGCGCGACTTGCGGCGGCGCTGCGGGTGGTGCGTCGAAGCGCTCGTCGAGCCAGGCGACCACATCCGCCGTGACCTCGACCCGGTTGAGCTCCTGGAACAGCTCGTGCCGGGCCTCCAGGTACACCCGGACCGGACAGCGTCGGTGAAGCCCGGAGCGCCGACGGTAGGCGCGGGCGAGGGCCACGCACGGACCGCTCCCCGCCCAGCGTGTCCTCGGCGCCGATGACGATGAGCAGCGGCAGCGGAAGGTGCATCCGCCGCGCGGGCGGCCGACCAGCCGCAGGGTCTCGATCACCCCGACCCGCTTCGCCAGCGGATCGGTGAAGGTCAGCTGGTCGTCGTGGAACAGCTGCCAGACGGCCGGATCGCGCGAGAGCCACTCGAGGCCAGGCCGCCGGGCTGCCGGTGCCGGCGGGTGAGGTCGCCGCCGTTCATGAAGCCGGGCAGCCGGTAGGCCGTGCCGCTGAGCACGAGGGCCGCGTAGTCGGAGGAGTGGGTGGTCGACGATCCGCTGCGCCATCAGCGAGCCCCAGGAGTGGCCGAGCAGCACGATCGGCAGCCCGGCGTTCTCGGCGGCGAGCTCGCGCGTCAGGCGGTTGATCGCCTCCTCCGTCGCCCGCAGGCCGCCCGGACCCAGGCGCCCCAGCTGCGACGCGTCGCCGCCGTGCTGCTGCAGGCCCGTGCGCCCGTGCCCGCGGTGGTCCGTCGGCGGCGACGTAGCCCGCCGTCACCAGGGCCTGGGCGAGCTCGAGGTAGCGGCCCGAGTGCTCGCCGACGCCGTGCGCGATCTGCACGAGGGCGCGGGGCGCGGGGTGCGACCACCAGCGGTAGTGGATGGTCACGCCGTAGGCGTCGTCGAAGGTCCTGTCGACCGCGGTGTCCGGCATGGCACCAGTGTGGCCCACCGGCCGCTCAGCGCCACGGCGGACCGGAGAACTGAGAAGTTACTCACGATCGAGGCGGAGCCACCGCCTCGCCGTCGGCGGATCGTTACGGTTCTCATCGACTCACGGCGCCTCCGACGCCGGTCCCCCCACCCCTTCTCGAGCGAGGCCTCCCCCACTGATGACCGTATCGCCCCTGATCTGGACCCTGACGATCGTCTTCATCGTCCTGCTCCTGCTCTTCGACTTCTTCTTCCACGTGCGCAAGGCGCACGAGCCCGCTGAAGGAGTCGGCGCTCTGGTCGGCCCTGTACGTCGGCATCGCCGTGCTCTTCGGCCTCGGCGTCCTCGTCTTCGGCGGACCGACCCCCGGGTCGAGTACTTCGCGGGCTACATCACCGAGAAGGCCCTCTCGGTCGACAACCTGTTCGTCTTCCTGATCATCATGGCGAGCTTCAAGGTGCCCCGCGCCGACCAGCAGAAGGTGCTGCTCTTCGGCATCGTCTTCGCCCTGATCGCCCGCACCGGCTTCATCTTCCTCGGCGCCGCGCTGATCAACTCGTTCGCCTGGGTCTTCTACGCGTTCGGCCTGATCCTGCTCCTCACCGCCTTCAACCTGGTGAAGCCGGGCGACGAGCACTCGGGCGACAACATCATGGTCCGTCTGGCCAAGCGGATCTTCAAGACGAGCGACACCTACGACGGCGACAAGTTCTACACCACTGTCGACGGCAAGCGCGTCCTGCACCCCGATGCTCCTGGTCATGGCCGCGATCGGCGGCACGGACATCCTGTTCGCCCTCGACATCCCCGCGATCTTCGGCCTCACCAACGACGTCTTCCTGGTCTTCACCGCGACCGCGTTCTCGCTGCTGGGCCTGCGCCAGCTGTACTTCCTGATCGACGGCCTGCTCGACCGCCTGGTCTACCTCAGCTACGGCCTCGCCGCGATCCTCGCGTTCATCGGCGTGAAGCTGATCCTGCACGCGCTCCACGAGAACACCCTGCCGTTCATCAACAACGGCGAGCACGTCGAGGTCTTCGAGATCGGCACCGGCCTTCCCTCACGGTGATCGTCGGGGTGCTGACCGTCACGGTCATCGCCTCGCTGGTCAGCCCCAAGGGCCGCCGCATGGCCAAGGAGGCCGCCGAGCGCCGCCGCGTCGCGGCGCAGGCCGACGCAGGACACCGATCCGTTCGTGCACCGCGCAGCGTCGCACCGCGGTCGGCCTCCACGCGCGGACGATCCGCAGAGCGTCCTGCGTCCGCCTACGGCGATCCGCTGGCACGCGGATCACCTGTTCAGCTCCACCCAGTGACGAAGCCCTCCGGGACCACGAGTCCCGGGGGGCTTCGTCCTTCCAGAGCGGGAACTCACTTGGCTCGGTAGCGGTGCTCCGGTCGGCCCGTCGAGCCGTAGCTCAGGGTCATCTCGACCAGCCCGCGGCCTGCCAGCCCCGAGAGGTAGCGCTGAGCCGTCGCCCGCGAGATCCCCGCGCGCTCCGCGACCTCCAGCGCCAGAGCTCGGAGGCCGACTCCGTGAGCCGGGCGAGCACGAGCTGCTCGGTGGCCGAGCGCGAGGGCCCGGCCGCGGCGTCGTCGCCCGAGTGCAGGATCCGCAGGGCCCGCTCCACCGCCTCCTGGTCGGCCGCCCGGTCCTCGCGCAGCACGTTGCGGAACCGCACGTACGCGTCGAGCCGCTCGCCCAGCAGTCGCGCGTCGAACGGCTTGATCAGGTATCCCAGCGCCCCGGCGTGCAGCGCGCGCCGCACGGTCGCACCCCGTCCGAGGCGGCGCTCACGACGAACGCGTCGGTGTCGAGCTCGCGCAGCGTGCGATCCCGCTCTGGTCCGGCAGGTGCACGTCGAGCAGCAGCAGATCCGGCGCGGAGTCGAGCACCGCCCGCGCCGCCCGCGCCGTGTGCACCGGTGGCAGCGCGCGCAGCCCCTGCCGACCGTCGACCAGGTCGGCGTGCAGCTGCGCGACGCGGAAGTCGTCGTCCACGACGAGCACCGTGCGCTCCTGCGAGTCGGTCATCGCTCCTCCTGAGTCCCGGGCGGACGCACCGCGCCCGGCAGCCGCGCGCCCAGAGCACGGCGCCTCCGCTGCCGCCCCCGGCGTCGCCAGCCGGACGGCTCCTCCACGCCGCGCCGCCACCTCGCGGCAGAGCGGCAGCCCGAATCCGCGGCCGTGCACGCGGTCGTCGTCCCCGTCGTCCCCGGCGGGCCCGCGGTCGAAGAGGGTCTCCGGATCCGCGACGCCGTCGCCGCTGTCGGCGACCGTCACGAACAGCGTGTCCCCGTCGTCCAGCAGCTCGACCTCGACGAAGCGCACGTCGCGGGCGCCGAGCGCAGCCGCCCGCACCGCGTTGTCGACCAGGTTGCCGACCACCGTCGCGACGTCCTCCGGCTCGACGACGACGCCGCGCACGAGCGTCTCGTCGCCCAGGGTCAGCAGCACGCCGCGCTCGGCCGCCTCGATCCCCTTCGCGCCCGCGAGCGCCTGGAGGTGCGGCTCCTGCGGCCGGTCGGCGTGCTGCACGGGGTACTTCAGCGGTCCGCGGGTCAGCACCTCGTCGAGGTAGTCGCGCGCCGACTCGGTCCGGCCGGCGTCGAGCAGGCCCGCCACCACGTGCAGGCGGTTGGCGAACTCGTGCCGCTGCACGCGCAGCGCGTTGGTCATCGAGCCGACCGCGTCGAGGCGGCGGCTGAGCGCCGCGACATCGGTGCGGTCGCGCAGCACGACGACGACGCCGAGGTCGCGGTCGCCGCGGGTCACCCGGCGGATGTCGACGTAGACGATGCGCGAGGTGCACGACGAACCCTCCGCTCCCGCCGACCGGGCCCGCTCGGGCGAGCGCAGTGCGGCGGCGATCGCGTCGGCCAGCGGCGTCGGGAGATCGAGCTCGGCCAGGGTCAGCCCCTGCAGCGCGTGCCCGGACGGATCGTCCGAGCCCAGGATCGCGGCGGCGCGCGCGTTGCAGACGCCGACCCGCCCGTCGCGGTCGAAGGCGAGAACGCCTCGTCGACCCCGTCGAGCACCGCGGCCTGGTCCTGCACGAGCGCGGTCGCTCCTCCGGGGCCAGACCCAGGGTCAGCCGCAGCAGCCGACGGCGGATGAAGACGGAGGCGACCACGGCGAGCGCCAGCGCCGCGACGGCCGCCGCGACGACTCCGAGGAGCGCCCTCGGCAGGTCGTCGAAGACGCTCGAGCGCGCGAAGCCGATGCTCCCTCGCCGACCACCCCGCCGCCCGCGGGAGCAAGACCGGCACCTTCGCCCGGGCCGACTCCCCAGAGTGCCCGTGCCCCACGACACGCTCTCCCGTCCGGCGAGCCTCGGTCGCGCTCGTCGAGACGACCTCGCCGAGCCGGTCGGGGTCGGGGTGCGCGAGGCGGATCCCCTGGTCGTCGGTGATGACCACGAAGAGCGCTCCGGTGCGCTCCTCCACTCCGGCCGCGAGGTCCTCGAGCGGGCCGGAGCGCAGGTCGACCGCGTCCGGCGTGCCCGGGTCGGCGGAGTAGCCGCCGACGGCTGCCCGCACGTCCGGATCTCGGCGACGGTGCGGGCGATGGCGAGCGCCGTCCTCCGCCTCGCCGCGCAGCTGCTGCACGCTGAGGGCGGTGACGAGCCCGGCGCAGACGAGGACCGCGGCCGCAGGTCGCGAGCTGCAGCACGGCACGTGGGTCGCGAAGCGCATGCGCCGCCTCCTCACTGCGCAGAATGCGCAGAACCCACACTATGCGCAGATCACGCGCTAATGAGCGATACCCGGGTGCCGCCGCCGAGCGTCCCTGGGGTTCTCCAGGACCCGGAGAGCGCCGCCTCGGCCGGAGGCGCTGGACGCACGACGACGAAGGAGTCAGCAGTGTTGGTAGTACTCGGATTCACGATGATCCTCGGCCTTCATGGCCCTGATCGTGACCAAGAGGCTCACGCCCATGGTCGCGCTGATCGTCGTCCCCACGATCTTCGGCCTCTTCGCGGGCGCGGGCCTGGGCATCGGCGACATGGTCATCGAGGCCATCGGCAGCCTCGCCCCCACGGCCGCCCTGCTGATGTTCGCGATCATGTACTTCGGCATCATGATCGACGTCGGCCTCTTCGATCCGCTGATCCGCTTCATCGTCCGCGCCCTCGGCGACGACCCGGCCAAGGTCGTGCTCGGCACGGCGCTGCTCGCCGGCGCGGTCTCCCTCGACGGTGACGGATCGACCACTTTCATCGTGACCACCGCGGCGATGCTGCCCATCTACCTCCGCCTGGGCATGAACCCGGTCGTGCTGACCTGCGTCGCGGGTCTGGCCAACGGCACGCTGAACATCGTCCCGTGGGGCGGCCCGACCGTCCGCGCCGCCGCGGCCCTGCAGGTCTCGCCGAGCGAGATCTTCGTGCCGATGCTCCCCTCCTCGCGGTGGGCCTGGCCGTCACGCTCGTCTTCGCCTGGATGCTCGGACTCGGCGAGCGCCGCCGTCTCGGCTCGCCTCGCCCTGGCCGAGCCCATGGTCGAGCAGGAGCTGGTCGGCGCCGGCCGCGCCGGCGGCTCGCCGCCCTCACCGGAGGCATCCGCACCGTCGCCCGCGAGAGGTTCTCGTTCCTCCGCGGTCCGGAGCTGCTGCGCGGCGCCCAGGTCGCCGTCGCCGCCCGCGTGCAGGCCGACGACGCCGACACCGCCATGGCCGACACCATGCTCGACCCCGAGCGCGAGACCCTTCGCCGAAGCTCATCTGGGTGAACCTCGCCCTGACGCTGATCGTCATGACCCTGCTGGTCGCCGACATCCTGCCGCTGCCCTACGTCTTCATGGTCGGCTCGGCGGTGGCCCTGCTGATCAACTTCCCGAAGATGAAGGACCAGGCGTCCGAGATCGTCAAGCACGCGCCGAGCATCGTCGGCGTCGTCTCGATGGTCCTCGCCGCGGCGGCGTGCTCATCGGAGTGCTGAACGGCACCGGCATGGTCGACGCGATGGCCGAGTGGGTCGTCGACGTGATCCCGCCGGCGCTGGGCCCGTTCCTCGCCGTCATCACCGGCGTGCTGAGCATCCCGATGACCTTCTTCATGTCGAACGACGCCTTCTACTACGGCATCCTCCCGGTGCTCGCCGAGAGCGCCGCGAACTACGGCATCGACCCGGTCGAGATGGCCCGCGCCTCGATCACCGGCCAGCCCGTCCACCTGCAGAGCCCGCTCGTCCCGGCGATCCTGCTGCTCGTCTCGCTCGCCGCGGTCAACCTCGGCGACCACCACCGCAAGGTGCTGTGGCGCGCGGTGATCGTGTCGCTGGTGATGCTGGCGGTCGGCGGTGCTGGTCGGAGCGCTCCGCTCCGGCCGATCCGCCGCAGGACCGCGCAGAACCTCGGCCGGAACGACTCGTCGCGCACCATCGGCAGGCTGACCGGGCCCTCCCGGCTGAGGTCTGCCGTGCGGGAGCCGAGCACCGGCGGCGGACGTCGTCGGCATGGGCTCCGACGTCGAGCGAGCGGGCGGATCCGCGGCCGCGGCGCTCGCTGAACGTGCGTCAACCGCGCCGGGTGGTACCGCCAGCCGTCGTCGTGCTCCGCGGCGCCGGGGACGGTCGCGTCCCCGCCTTCGGGAACCCCGTCTCGGCGAGCGTCGAGGTCGAGGACCTCGTCCCCGGCGAGCCGGATCACCACGTCGAGCGGGTGCTCCTGCACTCCGGCTCGCTCCACCGGAACGCGAGCAGCTCCGGCTCCTGGCACCGCGTGACGACTTCGTGGCGCTCCGGCGCCGCCCCGTTCTCGATCCACGTCTCGAGGAGGGCGACCCGGCGATGGGCTCGAAATGCATGTCCGGCCACCAGGCGGCCCGCTCCAGGGCGAGGAACCGCCACACGGTCCCGGCGGGTGCGGAGATCCCGGTCCGCACGCGCACCGAGTCGAGGAGCATTGCAGCCGGCCCCGCCGAGACCGGCTGGCCCTAGACCGCGACGTCCGCCCGCTCCGCCTCGCGGGTGCCCGCGTAGACCTCGCGGTCGATCTCGTCGTCGGCGTTCGCGACGAGCATCGCGACGAAGGTGTCGCCGTTGACGTTCAGGAAGGTGCGGAAGATCCCGGTGAACCAGTCGACTGCGATCAGCAGCCCGACCGCCTGGATCGGGAGGCCGAGGTCGTCGCGAGGAACAGCGCGACGATCGGGAACCCGCCGGGCACCGTGATGGTGCCCATGTTCAGCAGGATCGCGAGGCCCATCCCGAGCAGGATCTGCCCGGGCGAGAGCGCGACGTCGCCGGCCTGCGCGAGGAAGAGGACGACGATCGTGTAGTTCAGCACCGCGCCGTAGGAGCCCATGGTGAGCCCGATCGACAGGGTGAAGTCGGCCACCCGGCGGCTCACTCCGACCTTCTCGACGGTGTTGCGCAGCACGGTCGGGAAGGTGACGGCGGAGCTGGTGGTCGACGCGGATCACCGTCTGCTCGGCGAGCTTGCGCGGCAGGCGGCGCGGGTCGAGGCGGGCGCACCGTGACGACGACGACGAACACGACCGTGGAGATCAGCACGCCCAGCAGGGTCGTGCCGAGGTACGCGAGCGCGGTCGAGACCACGGCGAGGCCGACCTCGCCGGTGAGCGCGGCGAGCAGGGCGAACACCTGATCGCGCGCGATGCGCATCACGAGGCGGATGAGGACGAGGAGGATCTGCTGCAGCTGCTCGAGGCCCTTCAGCACGAGGGTGTTGCCGGTGGAGGTCGCGTAGCTGTTCAGGGCGATGCCGAACAGGAGCGAGAACACGATGATCGGCACCATCGTCGCCGTCGACATCGAGGCGATGATGTTGGTCGAGAAGAACCGAGCAGCGGGTCCTGCCAGCCCGCGGCCTCGGCCGCCGACTCCTCGAGCGCCGGGTCGAGCTCTCCCGAGAAGGTCGCGCCCGCGCCGGGCTGCAGCAGCAGGCTGAGGCCGACCGCGACCGAGGCGGCGACGACCGAGAAGCCGATCATCCAGCCGAACGTGCGGGCGGTGGCGAGCCCGCCGGTGCCGACCCCGCCCATCGAGCCGGTCGCCACGATCACCGACGCCATCACGAGCGGCACGATCGCCATCTGGATCAGACGGATGAAGATCTGGCCGACGAATCCGAGGTTCCCCCGCCCACTCCCCCGCGATCAGGCCGAAGACGATCCCGGCGACGGCCGCGAGGCCGATCCGGGTCGCCGGGTTCTTGAGGACGCTGAGCTTCATGAGGACTCCGAGGACGAGGGCGGACGGCCGGGTCAGGCGGACCAATCAAGCGCACCGGTGCTGCGCCCGCGCTTCGCCTGTGTTTCGAGTGCGTGACGGCCGCCGGCCCCGTGTGATGATCGGAGGGTCCGCCCCGCGTCCCGGGGCGCAGGAAGGGCAGCCCGTGGTCGAGACCCCGCCGCCGAGACGGTTCCTGCCGTCGTCGTCCGGCACCTCGAGGGACAGATCGCCCGGGGCAGGCTCCTCCCCGGCGCCCGGCTCGATTCGGAGCGGCGCACCGCCGCCGAGCCCGCGGTCCGCGCACCGCCGTGCGGGACGCACTCGCCCGGATGGAGGCGGCGGGACTCGTCGAGCGCCGGCAGGGCTCGGGCACCCGCGTCAGCGCCATGCCCCCCGCCGAGCGGCTGCTCGCCTCCGGTCTGCAGCCCCACCGGTCCGAGCTCGAGCACTCGGCCGAGCCGCGGCGGGTCCTCGAGCCCGAGATCGCGCGCTTCGCGGCCCTGCGGGCCGGTCCGGAGGAGCTGCGCACGCTCGAGGACGTGCTCGACCGCGCCGCGGGCCGCGACGACCCCGACCGGTCGGTGCGCCTCGACGTCGAGTTCCACGTCGTCGCTCGACTCACCGGCAACCCGCCCTCGGTGACGATGAGCGACCTGACCACCCGTGGACCGTCGAGGCGCGGATCTACTCCCACCTCGAGGACCGCGGGCGCAGTTCGCCAGGCCACCGCAGGATCCTCGACGCGCTGGCCGCCGGCGACGGCGAGTCGGCCGCACTCGCGACAAGTGCGCGACCTGGGCGAGATCGACGATCATCGCCGAGGTCGTCGCTCCCGAGGAGCGAATCGCTTCCAGCAGCGGCGCCAGGTTCTCGGTCCACACGTCGAACCCGAGCTTCAGGATGAGCGCGCCGACGACCGCGAGGAACGCGATCCGGATGAAGCGGCCCTTCGCCACCGCCATCCGCGAGCCCAGGTAATGCCCCCGGCCACGTTCGCCAGGCCCACGAACAGGCCCAGCACCCAGACGACGTGCCCGCCGATGAAGTAGAGCAGCGCCCCGAGGTTCGTCGCGACGTTCACGATCTTGGCCTTCGCGCTCGCGAGCAGGAAGTCGTAGCCGAGCGCCGTGATCAGGGCGATGATCAGGGAAACGCCGGTGCCGGGGCCGATCAGGCCGTCGTAGAAGCCGATCACGAGGCCGAGCACCGCGGCGGTCACGAGGTGCCGCCGCCCCGGCGTTGAGCGCGGTGACGCTGCCCATCGTCGGTCGTGCGATCGTGACGACGGCGACGACGATCAGCGCGACGACGATGATCGGCTTGAAGACGGAGGAGGGCAGCAGCCCCGCGAGCGTCGCACCTCCGTAGCTGCCCGCGAGGGCGACCGCCGCCATCGGCAGCGCCGTGCGGAGGTCGGTCGGGCCCGCCGGAAGAAGGTGATCGCGCTGGTCGTGGTGCCGAAGATCGACGCGAGCTTGTTGGTCGCCAGCGCCTGCACGGGCGAGATCCCGGGCATCGAGGAGCAGGGCGGGCAGCCTGGAGGAGGCCTCCGCCGCCCACCACCGCGTCGATCCAGCCGGCCGCGAAGGCCGCGAGGACCATCAGCGCGATGATCGGGAGACCGAGGTCCGAGGTGAAGTCCAGCATCGCTTCGGAGCGTACTGGAGCGCTCCCACCCCCTCGACTCCCGCCCGGGCCGCCCTAGGGTCGGCGGCATGCGATTCGGACCTTTCATCCCCCAGGGCTGGCGCCACGACCTCGTCGGCATCGACCCCGCCGACCAGCGGCGCACCATGAACGACCTCGCCCGGCACGCCGATGCCGGCAGCCTGGGAGTCGATCCGCATGACTACCCACACCGTGCCGGTGGTCACCGAGGAGGTGACGCACGAGGTGGACGCTCATGGCGGCCTTCGCGGCCACCACCTCGCGCGTCCGCCTCGGCCAGATGTGCACGTGCATGTCGTACCGCAACCCCCGCGCACCTCGCCAAGATCGCCACGACCGTCGACGTGGTCTCGGGCGGCCGCGTCGAGATGGGCATCGGCGGCGGCTGCTGGTACGAGCACGAGTGGCGCGCCTACGGCTACGGGTTCCCCCGCATCGGGGAGCGGCTCGGCCGGCTCGACGAGGGCGTCCAGATCATGCGCCAGGCGTGGACCACCGGGTCCGCGACCCTCGACGGCCGCTACACCGTCGACGGCGCGCAGAACTGGTCGCTGCCGCTGCAGGAGGGCGGGATCCCGCTCTGGGTCGCGGGCGGGGCGAGAAGGTCACCCTGCGCATCGCGGCGCAGTACGCGCAGTACACGAACTTCGCCGGTGCGCTGGAGGCGTTCGATCAGAAGAGCGAGGTGCCGGTGCGGGTACCAGGAGCGCCCACCGATTTCTCGGCGATCACCTGGAGCGCCAACTACAACGTGATGATCGGCGAGACGGAGGCGGAGGTCGAGCGGGGCCTGCAGCGCCTCGAGGAGCGGGTCGCCCTGCTCCTCGGCGCCGAGGCCGCCGCGTCGTTCGTCGCGGAGTACCGCTCGCCCGAGGCGCTCGCCGTCGGCACCCCGGGCAGATCGTCGTCGACCTGCTCGGGCCGACATGGCCGCGCGCGGCATGGACTACGGCATCTTCTACTTCCCCGGACGCGGCGTACGACCGCTCGGGGATCGAGCTGTTCGAGCGCGAGGTCCTGCCGGCCCTGGCGGAAGCGCGGATCGGAGGCGGTGCCTACGCCTCCGATCCGCACTCCGCAAGTCCCTGCGGCGCCCCCGCACCCCCGCCTACGGTCGGAGCATGGACGCACAGGACATCCGCTGGAACGACGAAGCCCGCAGCAAGATCCTCGAGGACTCGGACCGGGTCCTCCGCGAGGCGGTGCTCGATCTCGCCCAGAGCAAGAAGGGCGAGCTCCGGGAGGACGTCTTCGCCGAGCTGAACGCCCGGCTGAAGGACCGCTTCATCGACTTCGAGCCCGGGCCGGACCTCCGCAAGGCCGCCGAGGCCGTCTCGGCCGGAGAGATCGGGACAGGCTCGTGAGCGGCTCGCCGGACGACGCGGCGCTGACCGACGACATCGAGTCGATCTACACCGGGCGAGGGCCGGATCGGCGAGACCGCCGGCCCCGAGGACGTCGAGCACGAGCTGTCCCCCGAGGAGGACGCCGCGATCGAGGACGAGCTCAAGCACCGGGCTACCCTGGACACGACGAAGGCCCGCCCCGAGAGGGAGCGGGCCTTCGTCGTCGGTGCGACTACGCCGAGAGGCGCTTCGTAGTCGGTGTAGCCCTCGGCTCCGCTCGCGTAGACCGTGGCCTGGTCGAGCTCGTTCTCGGGGTGCCCGCCCTGCCAGCGCTCGACGAGGTCGGGGTTGGCCATGACCGGCCGGCCGACCGCGACGGCGTCGGCGTGGCCGTCGGCGATCAGCGAGCGGACCTCGTCGCGCGTGGTCGGCGATCCGAACCCGCTGTTCGCGATGAGCACGCCGCCGCGAGCGGAGGTCCTGGACGAGCCTGCCCGCGGGCTCGGCGCAGGACGCTGAGGGTGGCTGACAGCCCGAGCGGCGCGAGTCCGTCGACGAGGGCCTCGTAGGTGGCGCGCACGTCGTCGGCGTCGGTCTCGCGGACGTCCTGGATGTTGTGGCTCGGCGAGATGCGGATGCCGACGCGACCGGCGCCGATCTCGTCGGCGATCGCGCGGGTGACCTCGATCGGGAACGCGGCGCGCGCGGCGGGGCTTCCGCCGTAGGCGTCGGTGCGCACGTTCGAGACGGGCGAGAGGAACTCGTGCAGCAGGTAGCCGTTGGCCGAGTGGACCTCGACCTGGTCGAAGCCGGCGTCGACCGCGCGGCGGGCGGCGGCGACGAACTCGTCGCGCACGACGGCGAGCTCCTCGGTGCTCAGCGCGTGCGGCACGGGGAAGCGGGCCTTGTCGTCGCCGGGGACGCGGACCTCTCCGTCGATCGCGATCGCGCTGGGAGCGACGATGCGGTCGGTCCCGGTGATGGCGGCGTGCGAGACGCGGCCCGCGTTCATGACCTGCATGACGATGCGGCCGCCGGCGGCGTGCACGGCGTCGGCGACGGCGCGCCAGCCCTCGGCCTGCTCGGCGGTCGCGATGCCCGGCCGCCCGGCGTAGCCCTTGGACTCGGCGCTCGGGAACACGCCCTCGCTGATGATCAGGCCCAGGCTCGCGCGCTGGGCGTAGTGCTCGGCGATGAGGGCGCCGTGCGGGACGCCGTTCTGGCCGGCGCGCAGGCGCGTCATCGGTGCCATGACGACGCGGTTGGGGAGCTCGAGGTCACCCGGCGGTGAGCGGGGAGAAGGGATCCACGGAGGGCCTTCGTCGGGGGTCGTGCGGTTAGTGCTGTGGCACCGCGGGAGGGAACCGCGCCCGCGGCGCGCACATTCCTGCTCCCGGCAGCCCCATGCGCCGCCCTCCCCCGGCGCGCTCCGCGGCGATCCGCCCGGGATCCTGAGGGCCTGCGTCGACTCGCCTGTCTACACTCGGGAGGCGAACGACGAAGGAGTGTGCGCGATGACCGCGTCAGCGAACCACCGGTCCGACGTCCGCGGGCGCCCGGCCGCGCGACGGTCTCTCCTGGGCGCGGTCGCCGCCCTGCTGATCGGTGCCGGAGCAGCGCTGGCCGGCGCCCCCGCCGCCGTCGCCGAGGATCCCGTGACGCTCGGCTCCTCCCCGGTGCTCGACTCGGTCGGCGCGCTCGGCCCGGAGACTCGGCCGAGATCGAGTCGGCCGTCGCGCGGCTCTACGACGAGCACCGCGTCCAGCTGTTCGTGACCTACGTCGACGACTTCACCGGCGTCTCCGGCGACGAGCGCTGGTCCGACGCCACGGCCGACCTCAACGGGCTGGGCGAGGAGGAGATCCTCCTCGCCGTCGCCGTCGACGCCCGCCAGTACCAGGTCTCGGTCGCGAGGAAGCCCTGCTCGACGACGTGCAGCTCTCCTCGCTGCAGAGCGAGGACATCGAGCCGCAGCTCGTCGAGGGCGACTGGGCCGGGGCCGCGGTCGCCGCGGCCACCGGGATCGGCGAGCGCTTCGACGCGCCGACCGCCGGGGAGCTGCTCGGCCGGGGCGCGACCGTCGTCCTCGCGGTCCTCGCTGTCCTCGTGGTCCTGGGCATCGTGGTGCTCCTCCTCGTCCGCCGCTCGCGCCGCAAGGCCGCGGAGAAGCCGCCGAGGCGTCGATCGACGAGCTGCTAATTCGCGCCGGCTCTGCCCTCGTGCACGCCGACGACGCCGTGCGCACCAGCGAGCAGGAGGTGGCCGCGAGGCGCAGTTCGGCCTCGATGCGACGGGTCCCTTCCGCGACGCGCTCGTGACCGCGAAGCGCCTGCTCGGCGAGGCCTTCGGCCTCCATCAGCGCCTCGACGACGCCGAGCCCGACACCGACCAGGAGCGCCGCGACGGCTACTCCCGGATCCTGCAGCTCTGCGCCGACGCCGAGCAGGCGCTGGACGAGAAGGCCGAGGCGTTCGAGCAGCTGCGCGACCTCGAGAAGAACGCTCCGGAGGTGGCGACGCAGCTCTCCGCGCGCATCGAGGCGGTCGCGGTCCGCGTCGCGCCGGATCCGCGCGATCCGGCGAGCTCGCCGTCTCCTACTCCCCCTCCGCGATCGACGACGTCGAGGACGACGCCGACCAGGCCGAGGACCGCCCGCTTCGCCCGCGACGGGAGTGGAGTCGGCCCGCGCGGCGCTCACCGCCGGCGACACCGGACGCGCGGCCGTGCTGCTGCAGGCGGGTCAGCAGGGCGCCGAGCAGGCGGCGGGCCTCCCTCGAGGCGGTGGCGACCCGCGCCGCGGACCTGCGCGAGGCGGAGCGGACGCTCGCGGCCCGCGTCGGCGAGATCCGGGCCGACGTCGCCCAGGGTCGCGCGCTCATCGCAGCGTCCGACGCCTCCGACCCGACGACCGCCTCGTGCAGAGCGTCGGCACCGCCGTCGCGCAGACGGAGGCGTCCCTCGCTCAGGTGGAGCGCGCCGCCGCTGTGCGCCCGCACGATCCGCTGGCGCTGCTGGCTGCCCTCTCCGCCGCCGACGCCGTGATCGACTCGGCCGTCGGCGGCTACCGCGACGCCTGTGCGCAGCGCGAGCGCGAGCGCGCGGCCCTCGCCGCCGAGCTCACGACCGCCCGGCTTGCCCGGCGGCCGAGGACTTCATCGCCGCGCGTCGCGGAGCTGTCGGCTCGCTCGCGCGCATTCCGCCTCGCCGAGAGGCCGCCCGCGCCTCGGAGTACGCCGCGCAGATCGCCGCGACCGACCGCGCGAGGCGCTGCCTCCGCGCAGCGCGCCCGCCCTCGCCGAGCAGGCGTTGCAGCAGGCCCGCTCGACACGAGCGGCTATGCGTCGCCGAGCGCCGCGGGCAGCCCTTCGGCGGGAACACCGGGGCGTTCCTCGGCGGGATCCTCGTCGAGTCCCTGCTGGGCGGCGGCCGGCGCTCCGGCTACCGCTCGGGGCGGCTTCGGCGGAGGCGGCTTCGGCGGCTCGTCCGGCGGCGGCTTCGGCAGGCTCCCGCCGGTCCAGCGGCGGCGGCTTCGGCGGCGGCGGTGGTCGCCGGCGGAGGTGGCGGCCGCTTCGACCCCGCTCCCCACCCTCCACGACGCATCCATCCACCACGCAAGGAGAGACAGCATGGCCCAGAGACAGTCCATTCGGACGCATCGCGCAGTTTCGCGAAGGCGAACATCAACGCGCCCTCGACCAGGCCGAGGACCCGCAGAAGATGCTCGACCAGATGGTGCGGGACTACACCGACAGCATCCGCGACGCCGAGGCCGCCATCGCGCAGACCATCGGCAACCTGCGCCTGCTCGAGGACGACTACCGCGAGGACGTCGACAACGTGCGCAGAGGCGCCAAGGCGCTCGCGGTGAGCCGCAAGGCCGACGACCTCCGCTCCTCCGGCAGCACCGGCGACGCCGACAAGTTCGACGCCCTCGCGAAGGTCGCACTGCAGCGCCAGATCCAGTCCGAGAAGGAGGCGAGGGACGCCGAGCCGACCATCGCCTCGCAGACCGAGGTCGTCGACAAGCTCAAGTCGGGCCTGAACCAGATGCGCGAGAAGCTGAACCAGCTCTCGTCCAAGCGCGACGAGCTGATCGCCCGCTCCAAGACCGTCGAGGCGCAGACCCAGGTCCAGGACGCCATCAAGAGCATCGACATCATGGACCCCACCAGCGAGGTGAGCCGCTTCGAGCAGAAGATCCGCCGCGAGGAGGCAGCGCGTCCGCGGCGCCGAGGAGCTCGCCTCCTCGAGCCTCGACGCCCAGTTCGAATCGCTGGAGGACCTCGGCGAGATGACCGAGGTCGAGGCGCGACTGGCCGCACTGAAGTCCGGCCGCCCGCAGGACTCGATCGGATCCTGAGAGCACCGGATCGGCGCGGTGGCTGCGATCGCGGCCGCCGCGCCGACGTACGCGAGCCGCGAAGGCTGGCAATCCTCATGGTGCGGTGGACGGCCCTTCCCCCTAATGTTCGAAGAGGTAGCCCCCGAAACCGGTCGCCGCACGCCGCGTCCGGCCCCTACCGGCGCGGTAGGGCCAGGAGCGGACCAGGCGCTGCTCACGGCAGGCGGGAGCCGGGGATCGCTCTCCACGAGGCCGTCGACGCCGATGGCCCGCCCCGAAAAGAACGAGGCACCCCGTGAGCATCTCCGACACCCTGCCCGACGGCGGCGCGACCGCGCAGCCCGGCGGCGAAAGCGAACAGCCGCTCCCGAGTCGTCCGCACGCGTCCGCGCGCCGACGGCCGCATCAACCCCACGACCGAGCGCCTCGGGCCTCCTCAGCACCGTCCGCGATGCGGGGCTGCTGCTGCGCCGCCGCACCGGCTTCTACTACACGATGTTCGCCGCCCTGGTGCTGGCCCTCGGCGGCATCGTCACCGGATTCGTCCTGCTGGGTGACTCCTGTTCCAGCTGCTGCATGGGCTGCCGCCCTCGGCATCGTCCTCACCCAGTTCGCCTTCCTCGCCCACGAGGCCCTGCACCGCCAGGTGTTCGAGCCGGCAAGGCCAACGACGTCGCGGGCCGCACGCTCGCGAACCTCTTCGTCGGCATCAGCTACTCCCCGTGGATGGACGAAGTACAGCCGTCACCACGCCAACCCGAACGTGCTCGGCAAGGACCCCGACATCGAGCGCGATGTCATCTCGTTCACGAGCGAGGACGTGGCCCGCTCGCGCGGCCTGTACGCCTGGCTGACCTGCCGCCAGGGCTACGCGTTCTTCCCGCTCCTCCTGCTCGAGGGCATCAACCTCCACATCCACGGCTTCCGCAACTGTCTTCGGCCGCGGCAAGGTCGACAAGCGCTGGGTCGAGATCTCGATGCTCGTCACCCGTGTCGGCCTCTACCTCGCGGTCATCTTCTGGGCTCTGCCGCTGGGCATGGCGTTCGCCTTCCTCGGCGTCCAGATGGGTGTCTTCGGCCTCTACATGGGCGCTTCGTTCGCCCCGAACCACAGCAGCGGCTGCCGCTGCTGCCCAAGGAAGCGCGCGTCGACTTCCTGCGCCGTCAGGTCCTCACTTCGCGCAGCATCAAGAGCACCTGGCTGACCGACCTCTACATGGGCGGCCTCAACTACCAGGTCGAGCACCACCTGTTCCCGAACATGCCCCGCCCGGCCCTGCGCCGCGCCCAGGTCATCGCGAAGGAGTACTGCGCCACCCACCAGATCCCCTACACCGAGACCTCGCTGCTCGAGTCGTACGGCATCGTCGTCCGCTACCTCAACCGCGTGGGGCCTTCCTCGGCCGGCGGCGACCCGCCCGACCTGCCCGGCCGCCTCGGCCTACGGCCGCTGAGCCGCGCGAACGCCGCGAAGGCCCCCGCTCCGATCGGAGCGGGGCCTTCGCCGTTCCCCGGGGAGGGCGGGGCGGCGGGAGCGTCAGTTCGCGGAGCAGAGGATGAGCGCCGACGACACGAACCCGGCGGTCTTGGCCCCCGATCCGCCGTAGCCGCTCGGGAGGGTCGCCACGGCGGTGAGCCGGAACGCGACCGAGATCGACAGGGTGGTCCGGAACGTGATCGTCGCTCCGGCCGGCACCGCCGCGGTCAGGGTGATCAGGCGGCTCGTGCCGTTGAGGAGTTGGGCGATGTCCGCGCTTCCGCCCGACACTCCGGAAGACCCCGATGCCGGCGACCTGGAGCCCGTGACGACGACCGTCGTGCCGACCGGCAGCGGAGTCGTCGGGCCGGCCTGGAGCGAAGCCGGGGCCCAGGAGCCCGAGGTGGCCCTGCAGGTGCCGCGGGAGCATGAACGGGCCCACGTCCGTGATCGAGGCGGCAGCCGACGGGGTGGCCACCGCGACCGCGACGACTGGGACGGTCCACGCGGCGGCAGCGGCGACCGAGCGGCTGAAGCGGCGCACGAAAAACGCGAAAGCGTTTCACGATAAATGCGAAAACGGTTAAACACCCAATCTGAAACTGAACGAAGT